>CALHVG010000039.1 GCA_938039145.1 uncultured Treponema sp. | reverse complement strand
AATTTTTATTTGCCGTGTTAATTCCGGCGAAAGGAGAAAGAAATGAAAAAATCTGTTTTGGTTTTATCGACGCTTTTAGCAGGCGCGGTATTTTTGATGACTGCATGTACGTCAGTCGATTTGTCAACCAATAGAACCGGTTGGTCGGACTATGGCGAAATCGGGGTGAAAGACTTTCAGCCCGTCGGTATCGTTAGGGTCACGTCGAAAGAAACTTTTGAAACTTCGCCGTTTTATTTGAATAACTCAAAAACCGGCTCAAAAGTTACTTACGATATGTTGATAAAAGAAGCCGTAAAATTGGGCGCCCATGATATTATTAACGTGCGCATCGATACGGTCGATAAGAATTCAACCCATCCATTTATGTTCTTTACCGGCGGCAAAAAAGAAATTGAATATATCGGAACCGCTTTAGCTATAAAATATAAAGATCCGGTAACTGCAGTGGGCAAAAATGCCGGCTCAAGGCTCGGCGACGAAGAAATGTTACGATCCGGCTCAGGTGCCAGCATTATTGATACTATAAAATCTTCATTGGGTATGTAATTTAATCTGAAGATTTATTTTAACGTAAACTTCCGGGCAATCAATGCCTACGGAACCAGTTCAAAGCTCAAGTTTTGAACTGGTTCTTTTATTTTAACTTCAACCGGGCGGCGGAATTTGTAAATATACAGAAGTTTTCGGTTTGTTTGAACTTCTTAATTCATGACACTTAAACACATTCGACAAAATTATCAAACCCCGTTTATGGAACGATACGGGATTTTCGAATACAGAGAGAAAAGTCCCGCATACAGATATTCAACTATTTTGAACAACGCAGCACAATAAGTTCGTACTCTGTACAAATTTTCAATTTTCCGAATACGGATTCCGCAGTTTATCATTTTAAATGAACGCTATTTTTCCAAATCTTCCATATATAAAAACTTGCGGCAAACTAAAATTCAATATAAAAAGCAATTCATAAAATCCGCTCACACGCAGTCCGATTTCCGCTAATTTTTATTTTATTTTTCAGTACATATCTTCCGCAAAACCGAGCGGTTCCTTCCGCTAAAACGGACTTGCAGCAAAGTCCGAAAAGCATAAATATGTCCGCAGTAAACAGCAAAATTTCTTATTGTTCACAAGAATGCAATTCATTAAAATACTTTTCTATGGAAAACACAAAACGGACGGTAACTTGCGGCGATTTAAGAAAATCGGATGTCGGCAAGAAAGTTGTATTGAACGGATGGGTCAGCCGAACCCGAAATCTTGGTGCCCTTGTTTTCATTCGGCTTAGAGACCGCTACGGAATCACCCAGGTGACGGTAGGCGACAGCGCCTGCGAGCAGGTAAAAAAGATTGCGGCCTCCCTTAAATCGGAATATTGCATTGCAGTTGAAGGAATTGTTGCAGCCCGCGCGGAAAAAGACGTAAACTCCGAAATGCCGACCGGCGAAATCGAAGTTGAAGCCTCGGATATAGAAATCTTTACGGTTTCGCAAGAACTTCCTTTTTCAATAGAAGAAGTTCGGCAAAAAGACGGTTCTATTGTTCTTCCAAATGAAGATTTACGTCTAAAATACCGCTATCTTGACCTTCGTCGGGAGCCGATGCAGAAAAATATAATTCTCCGAAGCCAAGTTACATTTGCCGCAAGAGAATATCTTACTTCAAAAGGATTTTTGGAAATTGAAACTCCAACATTCATAAAATCCACCCCGGAAGGCGCGCGCGATTATCTTGTGCCGTCCCGCGTTCATCCCGGAAAATTCTACTCATTGCCGCAATCTCCGCAGCTTTATAAGCAGATTTTGATGGTATCGGGATTCGATAAATATTTTCAGATTGCACGATGCTACAGGGACGAAGATGCACGCGGAGACAGGCAGCCGGAATTCACGCAAATCGATATGGAAATGAGTTTTACGAATCGGGAGGAAGTTCTTTCCACAACCGAAGGAATGCTTTCTCATATCTTCAAAAAGACAATGAACATCGACCTTCCCGCAAAATTCGACAGGCTTTCGTGGGAAGATGCGTTCGACCTCTATGGAAGCGACAAACCTGACCTTCGCTTTGCAATGAAAATGCAGGACGCGGCGTTTATGGCGTCCCTGGCGGATTTTAACGCATTCAAAAGCGGCGCGGAAAATGCCGGACGAAATGTACAGCGGCACAAAAGAAGCGGACTCAAGGCTTTGGTCGTTAAAAACGCAGCCGACAAATATTCACGAAAGAACATCGAGGCGTTGGAATCCGTGGCAAAGACTTATAAAGCGAAAGGTCTTGCATGGATGAAACTCAATTCCGAGGGCATTTTTGAAGGCGGAATTTCAAAGTTCTTCAGCGGAAAAGAATCGGAAATCTGCCAAAAACTTAATGCGCAGAAAAACGATTTGCTTCTGTTCGTAAGCGATTCGGATTGGCAAACAGCCTGCACGGCATTGGGCGCGGTTCGAAAACAATTAGGAAAAGACCTTAATCTTTACGAACCGAACGACGAATTCCATTTTGTATGGATTGTGGATTTTCCGTATTTTGCATGGAATATCGAAGAAAACAAATGGGAAACCGAACACCATATGTTCACGCTGCCGCAAAAACAGTATTGGGACTCACTCGAATCCGATCCGGGAGCGGTAAAAGGCGACCTGTACGACTTGGTTCTGAACGGCTACGAACTTGCTTCCGGTTCTATGCGTATCAACGACCCCGCATTGCAGGAACGCATTTTTGAAATCGTAGGATACAGCCGGGAGCGCGCGGAAAAAGCATTCGGCTTTTTGGTGAACGCTTTTAAATTCGGTGCGCCTCCTCACGGCGGAATTGCGCCGGGATTGGATAGACTTGTAATGCTTATGCGCCACGAAGAATCAATCCACGAAGTAATTGCGTTCCCGAAGAACAATCTTGCCGCCTCCCCGATGGACGAATGTCCAAGCCCTGTAGATGAACAGCAGCTAAAAGATTTGCATATAATTTGCACAGAAAAAGAAGACTAATAGACAAAAACTAAAAAAGAGGTCTGTTTGTTTGTAACAGACCTCTTTTTTTATCCGGAAAAATGAAACCGGCGCGACGAACAACACATAACAACAATTTCAGGAACTTCCTCCTCAACAATCGGGAAGACAGAAAACTCGAATTAACAAATTGTTATAAAACTTCACGGCGGATTATTGTCAATCAGCAAAGTTACAAAAAGCGCAATGCAAGAAATTTTTTTTTCATTGCCGGAAATTTTAGCGTTGTTTTATCATTGCATGAAATTCCTGCAAAGATTTTACGCCGCCTTCTTCGCCTTTGTTTTCAAAAATCGCTTGGATTCCTTTTGCCGCTGCAATCGCACCTGCCAAAGTCGTTATATACGAAACTTTATATTTTAAGCAAACTTTGCGTATTGTCTTTCTGTCTTCGGCATAGTTCCGCTTTGCTTTCGGCGTATTTATGACAAGTGCCACTTCCCGATTCATTATCATATCCACAACATCGGGGCGGCCTGCACCGATTTTATGCACAACGGCGCATTTTATTCCGTTCTTATTGAAAAAATCCGCAGTTCCGTCAGTGGCAACAAGCGTAAAACCAAGATTTGTCAAAATTTTTCCCACAGAAAGAACCTGCTCGCCCGCAACTGATTCTTTGTCGCTGAATGAAAGAAGAACTTTCTTGTTCTCCCAAGCCATCGGAGCTTTCGGAAGTTCGGAGTTTGCGGCCTCTTCCGCCTTGTAAAATGCAACGGGAAACGAGTCGGCAAGCCCCAGAACCTCGCCCGTGGAACGCATTTCAGGTCCAAGAATCGGGTCAACACCGGGAAATCTGTTCCACGGAAGAACGGCTTCTTTTGCTCCGTAATACGGAATTGTCTTTTCTTTCAAATTCAAAGACGAAAGCGATTCTCCAAGCATCAGACGGGTGGCAAGCCGAGCCATTTGCGTGTCGCAAACTTTTGAGACAAGCGGAACCGTTCTACTGGCACGCGGATTCGCTTCGATAACATATACTTTTCCGTTTTCTATTGCGTATTGAATATTCATAAGACCGCACACATGAAGAGATTCCGCAATTTTTTCGGTATATTTTTTTATCGTGTCAAGGTTGTCCTTTTGAATCGAAAATGCAGGAATTGCGCAGGCAGAATCCCCGGAATGAACGCCGGCAAGTTCAACGTGTTCCATTATTGCAGGAATGTAAACATTGCTTTTGTCGCAAAGCGCATCAGCCTCGCATTCAAGAGCATGCTTCAAAAATCTGTCAATAAGCAAAGGTCTGTCAGGCGTTACGCCGACCGCTTTTTCCACGTATTCCCACAACGCCGCCTCGTCATAAATAACTTCCATTCCCCTGCCGCCAAGCACGAACGAAGGACGAATCATAATCGGATATCCGATTTTTTCGGCAAGGTCTTTTGCTTCGTCAAAATTTATAGCCATTCCGCTTTCAGGCATTGGAATTTCAAGTTTTTCCATCATATGCCTAAAAATGTCTCTGTCTTCCGCCGCATCGATAGAATCAATCGAAGTGCCCAGAACATTCACGCCGTTTTCCTGAAGTTCCCTGGCGATATTCAGAGGGGTTTGTCCGCCGAACTGAACAATGACTCCCAACGGCTGTTCCTTTTCATAAATCTGAAGAACATCTTCCGTTGTTACCGGCTCAAAATACAACTTGTCGGAAATGTCGTAGTCCGTAGAAACCGTTTCGGGATTGCAGTTCACGATTATTGTTTCATAGCCGAGTTCTTTCAACTGCATTGCCGCATGACAGCAGCAATAATCGAACTCAATCCCCTGCCCGATTCTGTTCGGCCCTCCGCCCAGTATCATGACCTTATTTTTATTCCGCGTAGCCGCGGATTTATCTTCGGCATTGTACGTGGAATAATAATAATTCGAATTTTCAACGCCGCATACCGGAACTTTCAGCCACGCTTCTTTTATTCCCAACTTTTTGCGCCTGTCGCGAATGTCCTTTTCCGAAACCCGCAGAATCTTGGAAAGATATTTATCCGAAAATCCGTTCCGCTTTGCCCTGACAAGCAAATCGTCCGGCGGAAAACTTCCCATGGATTTTAGCAATTCCTCTTCCTCGTCCACAAGTTCCTTCAACTGCTCAAGAAAATACATTTTTACATAAGTAATTTCGTGCAATTTTTTAAGAGGAACGCCTTTCCGAATCGCCTCGTAAAGCTGAAAATATCTTTCCGACGACGGCGTTCTAAGCATTTCGCAAAGTTCGTCCGCGGTCTTTTTGTTGAAATCTTTTGCAAATCCCAGCCCGCTTCGTCTGATTTCAAGACCGCGGACAGCTTTCTGCAATGCCTCTTTAAAAGTCTTTCCGATTGACATGACTTCGCCCACCGCTTTCATCGAAGTTCCAAGTTCATCTTTTATACCGCGGAATTTCTCAAAAGCAAAACGGGCATATTTCAAAACAACGTAATCTCCGTCGGGTGCGCCGCCCGGAGTATATTTGTCAAGCGAACCGTCCCGCCAATACGGAATCCGGTCGAGCGTAAGTCCGGCTGCAAGTTTTGCCGAAACAAGCGCAATCGGAAATCCGGTGGCTTTGGATGCCAGCGCGGAAGAACGGGAGGTTCTGGGATTTATTTCAATTATCACCACCCTACCCGTATCGGGATTGTGTGCAAACTGAACATTCGTTCCGCCAATAACCCCGATTGATTCAACAATTTTGAACGCCATTTCTTTTAATTTTTCTTCAAGCAAAGGATTTATCGTAAGAAACGGAGCCGCGCAAAGCGAATCGCCCGTATGAACACCGACCGAATCAATATTTTCTATAAAGCAAACCGCAATCAGCTGATTTTTTGAATCGCGGACAACCTCGACCTCAAGTTCTTCCCAACCCAAAATCGATTCCTCAATCAGACACTGGCGAGTAATAGAAAGATCCAGCCCGTTCAAGACAATCGTTCTAAGTTCCTCTACGTTGTAGCAAAATCCGCCGCCTTGTCCGCCCATCGTATATGCAGGCCGCACAACAACAGGGAACCCGATTTCCTCTACAATTTTTTCCGCTTCTTCAACGGAATGGCAAATCCCCGACCTGGGCGTTTCAATTCCCAGCGATTTCATAGTTTCCTTGAAAATCTCTCTATCTTCGCCGCGTTCAATAGCCTCAAGGTTCACCCCGATAACTTTTAAGCCGTATTTATCAAGGATTCCCGCCTTGTTCAGTTCCATTGCCATATTCAAGCCCGTTTGTCCGCCAAGATTCGGCAAAAGTTCGTCAGGCCGTTCTTTTTCGATAATTTGACTTAAACGCCGCACATTCAACGGCTCGATATACGTCGCATCCGCCATCACAGAATCCGTCATAATTGTGGCGGGATTCGAATTAACCAAAACAATTTTATATCCCTGCTCCCGAAGCGCCTTGCACGCCTGCGTCCCCGAATAATCAAATTCGCACGCCTGCCCAATCACAATCGGTCCCGACCCGATAATAAGAACCTTTTTGTTTTCTTTCATATATATCTCCTAATAAAAATCCATCAAGAGGGGGAAAGTCTTCCCCCCCGGGTTCAGCCCGAAGGTCTTCACCACACCCCCTTCTCCTAGGGGGCAGAATTTCCTCATAACGAAAATCGCTATAAAAACTCCGCCCCCTAAAACCCCTTACGATTTCTTTTGGGTAAAAAAAAACTGAATTCCTAAGAATTCAGTTTAGAAAACCAAAACAAACCGCATTAAAAATAAACAAAGCAACGTCAAGCAATATTTTTCTTTTACAATCCTCATAACGGAATCAGATTATATAAAATTCCCGATTTTTATACCAGCCGCAAAAGTCATTTTATTTTTTTACGATACCGGCTTTGAATTCCTTGTTTTTAGTTTTAACAACTCCGACAAGTTCCGAATCTTCAATTTTCAGCGTTATAGAAAAACTTGAAGTATCCTGAATATAACCGGAACGCAAAGAATACTCCTCGTTTTTATATTTCAGCCTGAATTCGATTTCAGAATTTGAACCGCGCACGGATATCGCTTGGCTTCTCTTTAATTGTATCGCCACCGGAAATTTCATATCCGAACGAATATTGCAACCAAGAATAAATATATCGTCATCCGTGTTGTTCCTGATTTCTATATCATGAGACGACTCCCACATACTACATCCAAGCACAAAAGCCAAAACAAAAAGCCCGGAAATAAATGCAACCTTTTTCATAATATTTCTCCACAAATAAAGGGTAACAAATCGCAAAAAAATGAGCAATATAATTTTTTCAATTTCGATAGAACACAAATATAAAAACAAAACATTTTGGAAGAAAAATACTGTTTTGTAATTTGTAAAAACCAAAAATTTCAAATTGACGCAACTCTTCAACGGAACAGAAATTTCGTTGCCATTAAAAATTAATTTGCTTTTCAAAAATTTTCAACGATTTCAAAATGAGTTGTTCTTGCACAAAGAAAATAAATTATTTTTCTTTTCCACAAAAAGTATCGCCTTTGCAAATTAACAAATTTTCCTGCTAAAAAAGAAAAAGACGATGTTTGAAAAATTGCAAAGTTAACAAAATTTTCTTTCAATAAATTTTACTATAGAAAAAACAAATAGTCGTTTTTTATTCACCATTTTCTATTGATGCTCTTTCATTTTGCAGAAGAGATTTTTTCTAATAAGACAAAAATATTTTTCGTATTTAAAAAAATAGTACAAATGACCGTTCAATATATTTAATAAATTTTTGATAACTTCACAAATGAATATAAGAATTTTTAAAAACATTCTATATTTTCTATCTTCATAAAAACAACGTTTCATGTGAAACATAAATATAGAAATCTCTTTCGACAAAAATAAAAAACATATAAAAGAACCTAGTTAGAAAAATTTCCCGTCACTTTCAACAAAAATAACGTAAGAAAAAAACACAGTTTCACGTGAAGCAGCTACTTTTTTTATGTACAAAAAAAAATAACGCTTCACATGAAACTGTGTTTTTCATACACAAAAATTGAAAGCTGAAAAGCATTTTATTAAATATGAAAACTCTACAATTACATAGTTTCATGTGAAACAAAGTAAATTTGAATCATTAAAAAAACAAACTTTGAAATTAATTAGAAATTTAATACGCTTTATAAAGCATGTCTCAGAATAATATTACATCTAAAACCTTCCTAACAAAGTAACTTTTATGAATTTAGAAAAATACCAACAAATAAATCACAAAATACTCTCATTAAAAAAAACAGGAATAAGGTTTGATTTTGAAAAAAAAATGTTTCACGGGAAACAAAATATATTCTTCAGAGAATGTTACTTTTTCTGTATACAAGTCTTTTCAAGATTTCTAATTATAAAAACACTTCATATTAAAGTAGTTATTTTAATGGCTCAAAATAATATATTTTTTATAGTTTATAAAATCAACTATATCCATACAGAATTGTTATCACTACATATAAAGATAAATCGCTAACAGCATATTCTGACACGAAAAAATTCTGTTGATTAAAAAAGAACAAACGCCTTAAAACAGAAAAATGCTTTCAATCAAAAAAAAGAAAATAAAGCAATCTTCCGCACAGACTTAGCTTTAAACTCATTTCAACCTGTTTCACATGAAACTTATTTATCCACAATGCTAAATGCTATTTTATGCAATCAATATTAGTTATCCACAAATTGTGCTCAAATTGTGGATAACTATAAGAATTTAAAAATACAAATAAAAAAGTGGCGATTTGAAAATCAAATCGCCACTCTGCCTGATGTATAAAGTTTCCTTAAAATAATCCCACGAACGATAGTATATAAAAAAAATAAATTTTTGTCATCAAAAAAATCGTATTTTTTATAATTTATTTTAATTTTATATAATACAAACGATTATCTGTTTTCTGAAATTTTATCTACTCCTACTAAATAATCTGGTTCACTGATTTTTACCACCTTTACACCACAAGAAGCCGTTCCCTGCTCGTTTATAGTATCTGCGATGACACGAAGTGTTTTTCCTTGACTTGTTACGCACACTATCTCGTCTTTTTCTTTGACAGAAAGGAGCCCTATTATTTCTCCTCTAGATTCTATATTTCCAAAAATGCGCTGTCCGCTTGTTCCTCTACCGTGCGGATTAAAATCCTCAAATCTTGCTCGTTTTCCATATCCTTTTTCGGTGAGAAGAAGAATGGATTCATCGGCGGTAACCGTCACTGCGCCGGTAACTTCGTCTCCTTCGGAAAGTTTTATTCCTTTTATTCCGCAACTTGCCCTTCCCATTTCTCTGACAGAATCTTCTGCGAAGCGAAGTGCCTTTCCTCTTCTTGTAACAAGAATTATTTCTGACTTCCCGTCCGTCGGAATTGAACTTATAAGCTTATCGCCTTCTTTCAGTTTAAGACCGATTATGCCGCGTGTTTTTGCATTATTGAATTCCGTGGTCTGAACCTTTTTTACAACTCCGCTTGCAGTTGCCATGAACAGATATAAATCTTCCCGGAATTCTCTTAGCGTAACCACTGTGGTAATCTCTTCGTCTGCACCGATTGCAATCAGACTTTTTATATTTGTTCCTCTAGAATTTTTGGATGTTTCGGGAATCTCATGAATCTTCACCCAAAACGCTTTTCCGATATTCGTTACAAAAAGGATTCTGTCATGTGTAGAACCTATAAAAATATGATTTATGTAATCGTCTTCTACAAGCGACGTTCCGTTGCTTCCGGTTCCGCCGCGTCCCTGTTTTTTGTACTGAGTGACAGAAACCCGCTTCATGTAGCCCAGTTTGGAAATCATGACCACCATATCTTCTTCTTTTATCATGTCTTCTACATTGATTTCTTCAACTTCGTCCGCAATAATATCAGTTCTGCGCTCATCGCCGTATTTTTCTGCAATGGCGATTGTTTCGTCCTTTATTGTCTTTAAAATCTTTCCGTGATCGTCAAGAAGCCCCTGGAGGAAATCTATCAGAGCCTGAAGTTCTTTTATTTGATTCTGCAAATCTTCAATCAGAAGATGCGTAAGCCGTTTGAGCTGCATATCAACGATTGCCTGAGCCTGCTCATCATCAAAATCAAAGCGTTTTTCAAGAGAAAGTTTTGCCGCCTCTGTATCGCGGCTTTCTTTTATGATTTTGATGACCTCATCTATGTTGTTTATCGCAATTATCAACGCCTCAAGGATATGCATCTTGTGCTTGGCGACTTTCAAATCATAAATTGTCCGCCGGGTTATCACTTCGTCCCTGTGGCTGACAAAATGACTTATTAATTGTTTTAAGGTAAGAACTTCCGGTTTTAGATAAGTCTGCGGAAGTGTAAGATAGTCTTTTTCCTCATACCTTGGACTTCCTTCTTTTTCTTTTGGGACAAGAGCAAGATTTATGACGCCAAAATTTGACTGCAAATCCGTTTTGGCAAAAAGTTGGTTCAAAACAAGTTTTGTAATCGCACCCTTCTTCAAATCAACAACAAGACGCATTCCCGTCCTGTCGGATGATTCGTCGTTTGCGCCAACGATTCCCTCAATCTGTTTGTCACGAACAAGCTCTTTGATTCTACGAATGATATTTGTCGTGTTTATTCCATACGGAACTTCCGTAAAGATTATAGATTCTCTTCCACGTTTATCGGTTTCAATCGAAAATTTTGAGCGAATCGTTATTTTTCCTCGCCCGGTTTTATACGCTTTTTTTATTCCTTCCCGACCATAAATTATTCCGCCCGTAGGAAAATCCGGTCCTTTTATATGCTTCATCAAGTCATCTATCGAAATATCAGTATTGTCGATATAGGCGCAGATGGCAGACGCAACTTCTCTAAGATTGTGTGTAGGCATATTCGTTGCCATACCGACGGCAATTCCTGTCGTTCCGTTGCAAAGAAGGAACGGAAATGCTCCCGGCAAAACGGAAGGTTCTTTTGTGGTATCGTCAAAATTGGCAACCATGTCAACGGTATTTTTTGAAATGTCAGAAACCATTTCTTCCGTGATTTTAGACATCTTGGCTTCGGTGTATCGATAGGCAGCGGCGGGGTCTCCTGCTATAGTACCGAAGTTTCCTTGCGGAGTTACGGTCGTATATCTTTGTGCAAAATCCTGACCAAGGCGGACAAGCGCATCGTAAACGGAAGCGTCCCCATGTGGATGATAATGACCAAGCACTTCACCTACTATCGTAGCGCATTTTTTCGTCTTTCCTCCGCTGGAAAGATGAAGACTATCCATGGCATACATTATTCTTCGGTGAACGGGTTTTAATCCGTCCCGAACATCAGGAAGAGCTCGCTGGACAATTACCGACATCGAATAATCGATATATGCCTTTTTTACTTCATCTTCGATAGGAATTTTTATTAAAGTTCCACCTTCGGGAGTTCTTGTTTCTTCTGACATTATTTTTTCCTAAAATTAAATATCCAAGTTCGCATAACTTGAATTTGATTCTATAAATTGTCGTCTAGGCTCAACATCTTCGCCCATACAAACACTGAATATATTGTCCGCCGCAATCGCATCCGGAATTGTTACAACACGCATATACCTGTGAGCAGGATCCATCGTTGTTTCCCAAAGCTGTTTTCCATCCATCTCACCAAGACCTTTATAACGCTGTACATCCGCTTTTGCTCTGTCGCTTCCCAAAGAATTCAAGGCGTCATCACGTTCCTGTTCGGAATAGCAATATATTGGCTCTTTTTTCCCCACCTGGACTTTAAACAGCGGCGGCATTGCAAGATACACATATCCGTTCTCGATAAGTTGCGGCATATATCTGAAAAAAAACGTAAGCAACAACGTTCTTATATGGGAACCGTCAACATCGGCATCCGCCATTATTATTATTTTGTGGTAGCGAAGTTTTGATATATTAAAATCCCGACCAAAACCGGTTCCCAAAGATGCTATCACTGGTTCAAGTTTGTCATTGTTCATTACCTTTTCTGGACGAACTTTTTCAACATTCAACATTTTTCCCCAAAGCGGAAGAATTGCCTGAGTTTTCGGGTCTCTGCCCTTTTTTGCAGAACCGCCTGCCGAATCTCCCTCAACAATGTAGACCTCACATTGAGCCGGATCTTTTAAAGAACAATCCGAAAGTTTTTCGGGAAGCCCGAATCCGTCGGACATGGTTTTCTTTCGGCTTGCATCTTTTGCCTTTCGAGCGGCAATTCGGGCGGATGCTTCTGCAATCGCTTTTTCCAATATGGATTCCAGAACCTTTGGATTCTGTTCAAGAAATATCGTGAGTTTTTCTTTTACAAGCGAATCGACAATCGTGCGGACTTCAGTATTTCCTAACTTTTCTTTTGTCTGTCCTTCAAATTCCGGCTCAGGAACTTTCATGGAAAGAACAACTACAATTCCCGCCCGAACATCGTCGCCGGTAAGTTTTTCATCTTTATCGATGCGCTTCTTTAGTTTTTCATTCGAATCAAGAAATTTATTTAAAACGAATGTAAGAGCGGATTTAAATCCTTCAAGATGAGTTCCTCCGTCTCGAGTATTTATGTCATTTACATAAGTATTTATGTTCTCATCAAATCCATCGTTATATTGAAAAGCGAGTTCGGTTATAACATCATCTTTTTCGCCGCTTATGAAAACCGGTTCTGCAGGAAGATAAAATTTACTCCGCTTTGCCTGATTCATTTCTTTGACATATTGAGTAATTCCACCTTCAAATTTGAGAATTTCTTCTTTTGGAGTTTCAAGCCTTTCATCACGGAACACAATCGTTATTCCGCTGTTCAAAAACGCAAGTTCTTTTAGACGCTTTTTCAGAACATCATAATCATGGACTGTGGTTTCAGTAAAAATAGTAGAATCCGGTTTCCATCGAATTGTAGTTCCATGCTCATCAGTGTCTTTTATTATTTCAACTTTGGATTTTGGAATTCCTCTTGAATAGGTTTGGCGATAAACATGACCATCCCGTTTTACGGTAGCTTCCATCCAATCGGAAAGAGCGTTTACACAAGAAACTCCGACTCCGTGAAGACCGCCCGAAACTTTGTAAGAACCCTTGTCGAATTTTCCGCCTGCATGAAGCCGAGTAAGAACAAGTTCCAATGCGCTTATTTTTTCTGTAGGATGAATATCAACCGGAATTCCGCGGCCGTTATCTTCAATTCGGACTATATCATCTTTTTCCAAAGCAACGATTATGTGGTCGCAAAATCCTGCCATCGCCTCGTCTATGGAATTATCAACAGTTTCATAAACAAGATGATGAAGCCCCCTCGGCCCTGTAGAACCGATATACATTCCGGGACGCTTTCGAACGGCTTCAAGACCTTTTAAAACCTGAATATTACTTGCACCGTAGTCAGAAGTCATAATTCTTTCCTTATTTTTATATTTTTTTGATTTATAACGTTATTTTTTCTTAGAAAATAAAATGCTTTATATAAGAACAAAAATATACAAGCGAGTATAGAATAATTGAAAAAAAAGGTAAAGGCAGACTATAATCATAGCCATATGGGTAAAAATAATCTAAAAGAATTTTGGGATTTGGCTATTTCCCAAATAGAAGACAACTACAAGAAAGAAAAAAGAGAAAATGAATTTAATCTTTGGTTCAACATGGAATATATCGAAGACGATGATTTTACAATAAAAGTTTCCGTTCCATCGACATTCATGTGGCAGTCCATGATTTCAAAAGGATATGTGGACACTTTAAAAAATTATTTAAAGAAAATCACGGCACAAAACATAGAAATAGAAAGTGTGGTCATCGATAAATCTCCCGACGAAAATAATGAAAACCATATTGAAGAGAAAAGAACATCATCGTCTCAGGAAAAAATTACAGTTCCTTCTCAGGCAAAAAATTATTTTTTTGACGAAAAACTTACATTTGAAAATTTTATAGCCGGAGACGGAAGCGAAAGTAAATTCGCTTACAATGTAGCTCTTTCCGTGTCCCAAAATCCCGGAATTAAAAAAAATCCCGTTCTTTTTTACGGAGGAGTCGGATTAGGAAAAACCCATCTTATGAAAGCAATCGGAAATAAAGTTCATGAACTTTTTCCTGAAAAAAAAATATGCTACATACAATCGGAATCGTTTTTGAACGAATTCACGCAGTCGATTTTAAATAAGACTCAAGATTCTTTTAAATCAAAATATAGAAAGCTGGATGTTCTTTTGTTGGACGATATACATTTTTTGCAAAACAAATCCGGAATTCAGAACGAACTTTTTTACACATTCGAAGCACTGAAAGAAAAAAAATCTCAAATGGTATTTACCTGCGATAGACCTTTGAAAGAAATAGAACAAATGGCGGAACGTCTTGTAAGCCGGTTGGGTTCCGGAATCTGTCTTAATTTGGATTTTCCTTCTTACGAAACTCGCAAAGCAATAATCTACAAAAAACTTGAATCCGAAAGAAAAACTTTGCCGGAAGAAGTAATAGATTACATAGCAAAAATAATCGAAACAAACATAAGAGATTTGGAATCCGCATTAGCAAAAATAACCGGATATGCGGAATTTTTTGATTCGAAAATAACATTGGAAATTGCGCAGGAACAGCTGCAAGATTTTTATTCAAATCCAAGAACGGGAAATATTTCCGTACAGAATATAATGAAAATCGTTGCTTTGAATTTTAACATCACTGTTGAAGAAATGAAAAGCAGTAAAAGGCAGCAAAAATTCGTAAATCCCAGACATATTGCACTTTACATATGTCATCAGCTTACAGAATACACTTACACTGATTTAGGAAATGAATTCGGAGGAAGAGACCATTCTTCAATAATGCACGCCGTTGAAAAAGTCGAAGAAAAAATAAAGACCGATTCAAACTACAAACAGACAAAAGAGATTGAAAGAATCATAAAAGAAAATGCTAGAAAAGCTGCTAAAAATAAAGATAAAGGAAAAGGTAAGAGCAGTAGAGGTGGAACTAAGGTTACTACAACCACTGTAGATATGCCAAAGATAAGTAATCCAGAAGCATATAAGAGAATAGGAAAAACAATTAAGCCATTGAATGGACAAATTGTTGTTTATTTTGGACAAAAAAAAGCAGGAGTTGTTGAAAGTAATGGTATAGAAATAAAAGGAAAGTTAGGAAATCCAGTAGTTGCATCTAAGGCAGGGACTGTTATCTATGCTGATAAATTCCAAGGTTTAGGTAAAGTTGTTATGATAGACTATGGTGGAGGAATAATAGGAGTATATGGAAATTTACTTGCTATAAAGATAGGTTTAAATTCAAGAGTAAGTGCAGGACAAACAATAGGAGTACTAGGATTATCCAGTGATAAAGAACCTAATCTATACTATGAATTAAGAGCAAATTTAAGACCTATTGACCCAATACCAACATTTTAAATTTTAAGGAATAGGGAAATGATAAAGTTAAATATTATTTATAATAAAGATAAAGAAGATGCTATAAAAATCTATAAGGAACTTTTAAAATATTTAAAAGCTAAAAAAAAATTTGAGATTTTAGATGATAAAAATTTATCACAAGCTGAATATATAGTGGTAATAGGTGGAGATGGAACTCTACTTAGAAGTTTTAAAAATATAAAAAATAAAGAAGTTAAAATAATTGCCATTAATTCTGGGACTTTAGGTTACCTTACAGAAATTAGAAAAGATAGATACAAGGAAATATTTGAAAGTATTTTAAAAGATAAAATTAATATTGAAGAAAGGCATTTTTTAACTGTCAGTATAGGAAAAAAGAGATATAAGGCTTTAAATGAGGTATTTTTAACAAGAGATACTATAAAAAGGAATATAGTAGCTTCTGAAATTTATATAGATGATAAATTTTTAGGGAAATTTAAAGGAGATGGAGTAATTATTGCAACGCCAACAGGTTCAACAGCTTATTCTCTATCTGCTGGTGGACCTATCATAACTCCAGAATTAAAACTATTTTTAATAACACCAATAGCACCTCATAATTTGAATACAAGACCTATAATCTTATCAGGTGATGTTAAAATAGTTTTAATCATTTCAAAGCCAAGTGAAGTTGGTTTTATAAATATAGATGGGCATACTCATCATAAAATAAAAGTTGAAGATAAAGTTGAAATATGTTATTCAACAGAAAGTTTAAAGATTGTTATTCCAGAAGCAAGAAATTATTATGATGTTTTAAGAGAAAAACTTAAATGGGGAGAAAACTTATGCTAAGAGAACTAAAA
>CALHVG010000038.1 GCA_938039145.1 uncultured Treponema sp. | reverse complement strand
GGGGAAGGCTAATGTAGTTTCGCATTTTGTTCAACTCCTTTGTTGAAAATAATGAATTAATTATATAATCGTGATTTTGAAAAGCAATAAATTTGTGTTAATTCTGAAAATATCTGAACGTTTATTTTTCGGGCGTTCCCGCCGCAGGCGGCGGTCGGGCTATCCGCTGCAATCGCCTTCGGCAATTTCCGCTTCTATCCCTAACGCAGGTCTTCCATATATTTAATTTTATGCAGATTCCGAAGGCGTTGTCTTTGAATTTTCCGTGGATGGAATCAAAACTTCCGTGTTGCCGAAAATTATTTTTTCTATCGAGTTTTTGCTTTCAGCGTCTATTCTAAGGCGCAATTCGGATTTTCCCGTTGGGATGTACATCGATGCCTTGTCTTTCCGGTAAGTCGGAAGCAAAAACGTCAAAATCCATGGAACGGTCGAAAGCCCGGAATCGTCGATTATGAAAACAGGCATATAATTTCCGTTCGTGTCCCGTGCAAAAATCAGTTGCTCTTTATTTATTTTGCGGTACGGAATTTTTTTTGAAAAATCCAGCGGATTTTCAATCGACAAAAGAATTTCAAATATTTTCTTTCCGTTTGCGTCGGAAAAATCGAACAGTTCTTTTTCGTTTTCATCAACTTCCCGAATCGAAACAAACGAAACGGAAAGTTTTTCAATCCTCTTTAAAAGGACTTTGTTGCGTCCTTTTTTTAAGTTTTCTGCAGAATTTACGGCAATGTTCGTTCCTGCCGTTCCTATGCGTTCAAGGATTTTTCCCACAATCGGATCGTCGTCGATTAGAGCTTTTGCTCCTAAAAAGAGCGCATAAAAATTAAAGATAATCCACAACGACCCGAACACGGATAAACCGACCGCTACGCCCTTTTTCGGCTTTTTCCGGACGATTTTTACAATCAGCATGACAAGAAAAATCCAGAACAATATGCCTACGCCAGTCGCAAGCATTCCGAATAAAATCGCATGAATCATGAAAAACCTCCCAGCTTCAATTGTGCGTGCGGTCCGTTTCTTCGATAAATTAAATGAAAAGATTTACGTTGGATTCTTCCGCATCACCCAAATACGACCCGACGCCGCCGAGTTCCACGCCGTCGATGAGTTCTTCTTTTTTGATGCCCATCACGTCCATGCTCATGGTGCAGGCGACGATTTTTACGCCGTTCGCCATCGCTTTTTTTATGAGCGACTCAAGGCTGTCAACATTTTTGTCGTTCATGATTTTTTTCATCATCGCCGTTCCCATGCCGCCCATGTTCATTTTGGAAAGCGTGAGTTTTGACGCGCCTTTCGGAAGCATTGCGCCGAACATCGATTCCATCGCAGTCTTTTTGACTTTCGGCGAACGTTTTTTCCGCAAAACGCTCAGTCCCCAGAATGTAAAGAACATCGTAACCGGCCGCCCCATCGAAGCCGCTCCGTTTGCGATGATAAAACTTGCAAGAACTTTGTCCAAATCGCCTGAAAATACGACGATTGTTTTTCCGTCCGGCGCACAAGCCGAAACGGCGGACTTTTGCTGAACTCCGTCCAAAGCCGACGAATTGGAAACGCCTTTTCGGATTACGGCACGGAACGAACCGTCAGAACTTGTCGAAACGAGCGTGTTTCCCGTCCGTCGGCACCATGCACCAATGTCTTTCAAAAATCCGGGATCGGAAGCGGTAACTTCAACCGTCTCGCCGTCCTGCATAGATTTTATGGTCTCAAAGACTTTCATGATGGGGCCCGGACACTGAAGTCCGCAGCAGTCAAGTTTTATCGATACGGTCGAACAGCACTTTTCTTCAGGCGGACAGCAGGCGCAATTCCCCCCAGAAGAAGGCTCGCCGCCCTCTTCGGAAAATTGTTCGTAATGCGTCGAGCGGTAAAATCCCGTTCCGCCCGGATACACAAGGACATTCTTGAAACCGTTGTTCATCAAAATGCGCGCTCCATTGTATGCACGCACTCCGATTGCACAAAATACAATGAAGGTTTTCGTTTTGTCGAGTTCGCCCAAACGTTTTCGAAGTTTTCCAAGCGGGATATTGAGCGCATTCGGCAAAGCAAACGCACACGTTTCCATCTCTTCACGCACGTCAAGCAAAACCGCCTCTTTCATCTTGTCGGGAGCGTCCCAATCAGCAAAGCGGACAAGATTTTTTACCGTATTGTCCGCCGTAAAGCCTGCCATGTTAACGGGATCTTTTGCCGACGAATACGGCGGCGCATAGGCAAACTCAAGTTTCGTCAAATCCTTTATCGTTCCGCCGAAACGGATTGCCGCAGCAACCGTATCGATTCTCTTGTCTACTCCGTCGCAGCCGACAATCTGCGCACCGAAAATCTTTGAGCCGTCTTTTGCAAACAAAAGTTTTATCGTCATCGGAACAGCACCGGGATAGTAGCCTGCGTGTGAGTTTTGCGTGATGATAATGCGCTCGTAGTCCGTGCCGTGCGCAAGTCCCCGTTTGACAAGCGTCTTTTCATTTGCGCCCGTGCTTGCCGCCGAAAGCCTAAAGACTTTTGCGACCGCCGTTCCTTGCGTTCCTTCGTATTCGGATTCCAAGCCCGCAATGTTGTCCGCCGCAATGCGCCCCTGTTTGTTCGCAGGCCCGGCAAGCGGAATCATCGTCCGGTCCTTAAAAATAAAATCTTCGACTTCAACCGCATCGCCGACCGCATAAATCGAAGAATCTTCCGTTTTCATGTGCGAATCCGTGACGATTCCGCCGCGCGCATTCAGCGGAAGTCCGCATTCTTTTGCCAAATTTGAGTTCGCCCGCACGCCGATCGAAAGAATGACCAGTTCCGCCGTGAGCGTTTTTCCGCTTTTAAGTTCGATGGAAACCTGATTTCCGTCGTCATGGAAAGACGAAACGCCGTCGCCGAGGTGCAGGTCGACGCCCTGCGAGCGGATGTGTTCATGCAAAAGCTGCGCCATCTCAAAATCGAGAGGCGCCATGACTTGATCGAGCATTTCGACAATCGAAACGGAAAGCCCAGCATGACGAAGATTTTCCGCCATCTCAAGCCCGATAAATCCGCCGCCAATGACCGCAGCCGACATTACGCCTCCGGAACACACAAGGGAGCGGATTTCGTCGGTGTCCGGCACAGTCCACAGCGTTTTGATGCGGGGTGAGTCGATTCCGGGAATAGGCGGACGAATCGGAGAAGAGCCGGTCGAAAGCACGAGCGTGTCGTACGATTCGTTGTACGTTTCTCCCGTCGAAAGATTTTTTACGCTCACCGTTTTGTTGGTGCGGTCAATCGCACACACTTCGTTTTGTACCCGCACGTCGACATTGAATTTCGCTTTCATCATTTGAGGAGTCTGCAACAAAAGCGAATCGCGCGATTTAATCACATCTCCCACGTGATACGGAAGTCCGCAGTTTGCGTACGAAATATATTCGCCCCGCTCAAGCAGCACGATTTCCGCCTTTTCATCAAGCCGCCGTAAACGGGCAGCGCAGCTTGCCCCTCCTGCAACGCCGCCGACAATCACCACCTTAGCCATACATTCTCCTCTTTTCCGCATGAAAAAACATATTCTCTGTTCAAAGTGCGCTGTTCATTTTTTTGCGCAAAAACAGCATACATTAAAGGATACTCTCTTAAACTTACATTTGCAACGAATTATTTTACTTATTAAAAACTTTCGCTTGAATTGCGAATATTGATTTTCTTGAACCGGAATTCAAAAAGCGATATTATAAAAATCAAAAGGAAATTTAAAATAATGCACGATAAACTTTGCCTCAGAAAAATAATCAGGCGCGTTTCAGCAGTTTTTTTTGCCGCAGCGATTTTACAAACGGTTTCCGCAACGGATTATCGGGCGGAAATGCGCAATTTTGTTCAGGAAATATCCGAATATTCAAAAAATAAAAAGAACGGATTTATCGTGATTCCTCAAAACGGATTGGAACTTGCGGTTTCCAAAAACAGCGGAAATGCGGAAAAAGCGTATATCAATTCCGTAGACGGCGTCGGGCAGGAATCAATTATCTTCGGCTACAACAAAGACAATGTACGAACGCCCAAAGCGGCGAGCGAATATCTTGCTTCATTGTGCGATATTTTTAAAAAACACGGAAAACGCATTTTGGCGATTGATTATTGTTCGGATAAAAAATTCATGGATTCATCTTATGAAATAAATATGAAACAAGGTTACATATCTTTTGCCGCAAGCGACAGGCTTCTTAGAACGATTCCGGCCTATCCTGAAAGTCCGTACAATTCAAATGCGGAAAACATCATCAATATAAGCAATGCAAAAAATTTCCTTTATCTTATTAATGGAGAGAAATTTTCTTCGAAAACGGACTTCATAAACGCGGTCAAAAACACGGATTATGATCTTGTGATATCGGACCTTTTTCAGAATGAGGAACAGTTCGATTCTTTTGAGGTTGCAGAACTTAAAACCAAAAAAAACGGCGGAAAAAGGCTTACAATATGTTACATGAGTATCGGAGAGGCTGAGGATTATCGCTATTACTGGAATCCCAAATGGAAACGCAATAAACCGTCATGGTTAAGCAAAGAAAATCCGAGTTGGAATGGAAATTATAAAGTCAAATATTGGGACAAAGAATGGAAATCGATTCTGTTTGGGAATCCTAATGCATATTTGGACAGAATAATTGCAGCCGGATTTGACGGAGTTTATTTGGACATCATAGATGCGTTCGAATATTTTGAAGCAAAATAAAACAATTTCAAAGAAGTCCGAATCAAATTGATTTTCGACAAAAATCTTCAGGATTCGGAACAAGGTTTTGAAAATCCGTTTGTTTTTGTTCCGATTGATTTGCCTTTCCGCCGTGAAAAAATCCCTTTTCCGCAGTAAAAAAAATCGGCACCGGAGCGGAATTGATAAAAAGTTCGCCGAATTTTTAAATAACTTTTCCTTAAAATATCGCAGTTGAAAAAATATCAATTTCCGAAAACTGCTGTGTTCTGCGTGAAAAGCGCATTCAAAAATCAGTTACGCTCATTTTTCAAACTTGCAGTATTTTCCGGCAGTGCTATTTTTCCGCTTAAAATAAAGCTTCGTCAAAAATCAGCCGCATTTTTCCGCTTTTTATGTTTTTACGGCGATTAAATTTTTATAAATCAACAAGAGGTGTATTGACCTTTTTTTGTTCAGATAATACAATGGCATTCGTTCGTAATGAACGATGGTTGCTTAGCTCAGCTGGTAGAGCAATGGACTGTTAATCCATGTGTCGCAGGTTCAAAACCTGCAGCAGCCGATAAATTATCTTGCGGTTTTCCGATGAAAAATCGCAAAGCGGTTAATAACCGAGCAGCGTTTTGAGCGAAGCGTTTTCAAAGAATGCTTCGCTCAAATGTTTTATGGGCATTGACTGCGGCGTAAATATCATAAAAATCCTTTCCATTTTTTTATTTTCCGTAATATGCAAAATCCGTTGCAAGCTGACGTTCAAAATCTCTGTGAAAAGGGAAATTTCTTTCAGCAAGTCATATTGGCAACGGCATTTTTTAGATTCAGAAAATAAGAATTGCAAAAACGGAATTTGCAAATCGGAACAAAGCGCCGTTCGTGTTCGCTGAATTTTCAATAATTTCCGAAGATGTGCGCCTATCCGGCTTGTGCGCTGCATATTTATTTGACAATGCAATACAAACATGGTATTAAAATACCTTGTCGGAAAGGCTAAAAATATTTTTAGTCATATATTTGAGAAGAGCTTTCAATAATCCGATTTATTAAGCGGCGAAAACAGCCGTTTATATTGTAAGGTTTGCATTTTGCAAACTCGCCCATTGAATATGTGCCGTGCGCACGGATTGAACAATTTTCAAAGCAGATATTTTGTTCAGCTGTTCAATTTTTAATAAGCCTGATTTTATAGGAGTGCTTTTTATGAAAAAACATTTTTTCTTTACGGCAGCCATTGCAGCCGCATTTGTGATTGGCGTTTTCGGCTGTTCCCGGATTGACGAGGCATCCGCGTCTTCCTGCACGGTAACATACGAAACGAACGGTTTCGGGGAAACTCCCAAATCCATTTCCGTGGCGTACGGAGCAAAACTGACCGATGCGCAGCTTCCCGTGCTTACGGCGGACGGCAAACTTTTCGCCGGCTGGTTTAAAAATTCTGAATGTACAATAGAATGGAACAAAGATACCGACAAGGTTACAAAAAATATAACGCTCTATGCAAAATGGAAGAATACGCAGCCGCTCATTCCGCTTAAGCCTGCGACAAAGTTTTTTACCGTAACGTTCGATACGCAAGGATTCGGAACAGCGCCGGCGGCAATTAAAGTTGCAAAAGACGCAAAAATCACTGCCGAACAGTTCCCGAATCCGACCGCGGAGAAAAAACGTTTTGACGGATGGTACAAAGAATCAACCTGCACAACAATGTGGAACAAAAATTCCGACACCGTTACTCAAGACATAACTCTTTATGCAAAATGGACGCCAATTTTTACCGTATCGTTCAGTACGCGCGGACTTTCAAAAGTTCCTGAAAAAATTGAAGTTGTGTCCGGAGAGCCAATTTCCGCCATGCCGCAAAATCCGTCGCATCTTACATGGAACTTTGAAGGCTGGTTCAAGGATAAAAATAACACGCAAAAATGGAACGCCGCGTCCGATAAAGTGAGCGAAAGCCTTACGCTGTATGCAAAGTGGACGCCGAAAACCGTTAGCGCAACGGATTTATGGAAGAGCAAAACCGACCGCCCTGACGATTATTACCGTATTCCCGCGCTGGCGGAAACAAAAGACGGCACGCTGCTTGCGGTTGCGGATTTGCGGTACAAACATGCGGCGGATGTGGGAAAATACGGACCGAATGGAGAGTGGGGTGGAAATTCTCATCTTCACCGCGTGGATTTAGTCTTAAAAAACTCTGCCGATTACGGTATTAACTGGTCTGCAACCGACACAAATCTTACGAATGTTCCCGATAATCCCGTCCAATACGGCTGCGGAGATGCCGCAATCGCGGCGGATAGAGATTCCGACGAAGTGCTCATACTTCATGTTCAAGGAAATGTGCGCTATCAACACGGAAAACAGAGCGTAATGAAGTTAAAATCTACCGACGGCGGTAAAACTTTTACTTCAACTGACATAACCGAGCAAATATACGGAATGAACACAACTTCATGGAATCGAATGTTTGTCACGTCGGGAAAAATACATCAGTCCCGCTTTATTAAAGTCGATAAATACTTCCGAATATACGCCGCACCCGTGATTGGTGGTTTCGGTAATACGGTTATATATTCGGACGACTTTGGGGACACGTGGAACGTATTGGGAGGCGATGCTACTGCAAGGCCTACTCCTGCGGGAGACGAAGCGAAAGTGGAAGAACTGCCGGACGGAAGGGTTATTCTTTCAAGCCGACGCGAAAACCAATCCGGAAGCAAAGAGGGAAGATTTATAAACATTTTTACCTATACGGATAAAAATTCAGGACTGGGACATTGGGAATCATCTTACGCAGTCTTGAGCTTAGGCAACGACCCCGGAACAAACGGAGAGCTGCTGATTGTAAAAGCCTGTGAGAAAAATAATAAAACTCCCGTCTATCTTGCATTGCTGTCCATCCCGACCGTAGACAGACGTAAAGACGTTTCTATTTTCTGGCGAACAATCAACGAAAACGTATCTCTTGCCGATTTTGCAACCGCAAGCAAATGGACGCAAAAGAAAATCCATACCGGCACAAGCGCGTATTCCACGATGATTCAGCAAAAAGACGGACGAATCGGATTTTTATACGAATGCAACGAACAGAGTTCGCCTGCAGGCTACGATATAAAGTATAAGAGTCTTACGATACATGAAATTACCGACGGACAATACGAAGCGGCGTTTTTGAACGAATAGTATATTCCGTCCGCAAAAAATTTTCATGCAAAATATAGGCGGACTTTTCCTGCGCGTGCGTGTAAGGGCGCCGAAGGCGTTCCGAAGCGCAGCGGAGGAATGAGCGCTTAGCGGAACCCTGAAAGGCACGAATGATGAATGCATGAGATTTTTGGAATAACGATAGAAAATGAAGTAGCGGTTTCGCCCGAATAATGCTCCAAAAAGTGGGGAACCGGAACCGCTCTTTTTATTTTATAAAACGGGATTCAAAAATCGGCACGAAACGGTTTTTAGAAAAGATTTCTGCTCAATTCTTTTACAAGCTCCAGGATTTCTTTTTGAACGCCCGCGGGAAGAGTTTCAAGCTGCCCGATTAGGTTTCGGTAGTTTTTTATATTTTGAAGGCGCACTTCTTCAATATCATCGCACGAAACGCTTGTTCCGGTTACAAGATATTCCACCGAAACGCCAAGGCATTTTGCAATTTTTACGGCAGTTTCGGCGGACGGAAGGCGATTTTCCTTGATTCCTTTTCCGATGTTGGACGGGTCGAAGTTTGCCTCAAGGGACAAGGCTTTGCGTTCCATACCCTGAATGTCCATAAGCTCCTGAACTCTTTCCCAAAAATTCATGATTCATTCTTTCAGGTTTCACGAAAAATATAGCAATAATCAGTAAAATATTCGTAGATAAAATGCGGATGGTAATATATTTGAGCCATGCACGCTTGAAAAAGCGGATTTTCGTGAATTTATTCGTTTGATTTCGGGTTTGGGAACATATTTTTATCAATCATACGGACGAATACATCCTTGGAAAACGGTTGCAGATTTCCCGAACAATATTTTTTTTGCGCAACGAGTATGCAGCGGGGCTTTCGTTCTTCAAGAATTTTTGAAACAGGCGAATTGAAAAATATTTTTTTTCGGCGTTCTTCTGATTTTTTTCACGAAAAGCAAAAGTTCGTGCGAAAAATATTAAGGAGTGCAGACCTTTTTTTAAAAGGCGTGCAAAATTTTTCCAGCTCGCACGGAAGTTTTGCGGCAATCGGCATTTTTTTTGCGCAACGAGTATGCAGCGGGACTTTCGTTTTTCACGGATTTTGAAACAGGCGAATTGTAAAATATTTTTTTCGACGTTCTTCTGATTTTTTTCAAGAAAAGCAAAAGTTCGTGCAAAAAAGACGAAGAAGTACGGGACTTTTTTTAAAAGGCGCGCAAAATTTTTCCAGCCCGCACTGAAGTTTTTCGGAAATCGGCATTTTTTTTTGCGCAACGAGTATGCAGCGGGACTTTTGTTTTACACGGATTTTTGAAACAGGCAAATTGCAAAATATTTTTTCCGGGATTTTTCTGATTGCTTTTTCAAGAAAAGCAAAAGTTTGTGCAAAAAAAACGAAGAAGTATAGGACTTTTTTTAAGAGGCGTGCAAAATTTTCAAGCCTGAACGGAAGTTTTACGGCAATCGACATTTTTTTTGTGCAACGAATCTGTAGCGGGACTTTCGTTTTTCAAGAATTTTTGAAACAGGCGAATTGCAAAATATTTTTTTTTCGGCTTTTTTCTGATTGATTTTTCACGAAGAACGAAAGTTCGTGCGAAAAAGACGAAGAAGTGCAGGACTTTTTTTTTAAGAGGTGTGCAAAATTTTTCAGCCCGCACGGAAGTTTTGTGCCAATAGGTATTTTTGAATTTGCAGAAATTGTTCTGTAGAAGATAATTTCGTGAATCAACTTTGCGGCAATTCCCGCTTCGAGAAAAAATGGCGTTTGTTTTTGGGATTTTTTAGAATCGGATGCACAGATTTTATGAATGGGCGGATTAAATTTGAATCTTCCCTGCGAAACTTTAAAACAGCGCCGCCGGGAAGATTGTGTTTTTCAAAAAGTTTTAGTTCAAGTTTGTCCGCTTTTTCAGCAAATACGGCGGCATCAAACCGCCGTTTTCTGACAAACTACAATTAAGTCGCATTTTTTAATGGTCAGGATTCTTTGCGGCAAGTCTTTTTCTTCATAGAAATAAGGAATGAGAAAAGACATATAGCTCCGAATGAAAGTGAAATCGCACAGCTTGCATATATGTTTATAAGCGAAGTTGCGCCCGCAACGATATACGTAACAAACGAAATCGCCGCGACCGTCAATGCATACGGAAGCTGCGTGGAAACGTGGTTCACATGGTTGCATTGTGCGCCCGCGCTTGCCATAACCGTTGTGTCCGAAATCGGGGAGCAATGGTCTCCGCACACCGCGCCCGCCATGCACGCCGAAATCGAAATTATTCTTATCGGGTCTGAAGATTCGGGGAATGCGGCTATGCAAATCGGAATCAGTATGCCGAACGTTCCCCACGAAGTTCCGGTCGCAAACGCCAAGAAGCACGCAATTACAAAAATTATCGCAGGAAGGAAAATTTTGAATCCCGAGGCGCTTCCGGCAACAACGCCGGCAACAAATTCTTTTGCCTGAAGGCTGTCCGTCATGTATTTTAGAGTCCACGCCAACGACAAAATCAGAATCGGCGGAACCATAGCTTTGAATCCGTCCGTAATGCAGCCCATGGCATTTTTGAACGAAAGCACTCGCCTAAAAAGATAATAAATGATTGTAAAAATCAACGCGCCGAACGAGCCCAAAACCAATCCGATCGAAGCGTCGGAATTTGCAAACGCATTTACGAAATTTCCATAGGAATCTGAATCCTGGCTGAATATGCCGCCTGAATAAATCATTCCAAGAACGCACAGAACGATAAGCACCGTAACCGGAAGGATAAGGTCAATCACCTTGCCTTTAAGCGCGTCCTCGCCTGAAAGTTTTGCGGCTTTTTCTTTCATGACTCCAAAGGGATTTTCGTATTTAGCCATTTTTCCGTATTCAAAACGCATAAATACCATGCTGAACATCATTATAATTGTGAACAGCGCATAGAAATTAAAAGGTATTGCCTTGCAGAAAAGTGCGATTCCGTTTTCGCCTTGAGATACAAATCCTGAAACTGCGGCTGCCCACGAAGAAATCGGCGCTATTATGCAAATTGGAGCCGCCGTAGCATCGATAAGATAAGCGAGTTTTTCCTTTGAAACGCCGTATTTGTCGGTAACGGGTTTCATTACGGAACCGACTGTAAGGCAATTAAAATAGTCGTCTATAAATATAAGAATTCCAAGACAAATTGTTGCGACCTGCGCCCCCACTTTTGTCTTTATGTGCTTTTTTGTCCAATCACCAAAAGCGGCGGAACCGCCCGCATTGTTCATAAGGGCAACCATCATTCCCAGAATGACCAAAAACACCAAAATTCCCACATTGTACGA
Organism: uncultured Treponema sp.; assembly: GCA_938039145.1. GTDB lineage: Bacteria > Spirochaetota > Spirochaetia > Treponematales > Treponemataceae > Treponema_D. The sequence goes on along the minus strand of CALHVG010000038.1, from coordinate 10,151 downwards.
ATCCGAAACTTGCCCGACAAGTCCGTCCTGAAACACGTGGGTTAAAAAGCCGCCGAAACCTGCGGATGCGTCGATTGCGTAAAAAAGTCCGCCTATCAAAACTCCTGCAAAAAGCGAGGAATAAACTTCCTTTGTGATTAATGCCAATGCAATTGCGATTATCGCAGGCACCAACGACCAAAAAGTTCCTGTCATAATTGCGCCACCTCTGATTTTTTTAGATTTGTAAAGTCAGTATTCAGCGGATCTGAAATTCCGTCTTTGTGCAGTTTTTCCATGACTTCAATCACGTACTCCAGTTCATCAAGCAGACTTGCGGAACAGTAGTTTTTGATTTTTTTTAAAGCGGATATGGCTTTTTCATTTGTCATAAACAACTCCTAAAAATGTCAGTAAAAATAGATTTTATCAAAATCCTTTATTGCTTTTCGAATATTATATCATTGCCCGAAAAAATTAAATCGTTTTATTTTTTTGATTTTCCCAGGACTGTAAAATCCGCCGCAGGACTTGCAAATGCAATTCCGCTTCCGGGCTTTGAAAGACAGGGCAGTTCCCGGATGGCTTCAAGTATCGAATCGGCTTTTGAGCTTTCAGTTGCAATCAAAACCATATCTTTTTCAGGAACAATTTCCACACCGAAAAATGTTGAGTCTCCGGGCTTTGCCGTTCCCCGTGCATTGATTATCGTTCCGCCGCCGGCACCCGCTTTTCTTGCAGCATCCATAGCAGTATCCGCATAGCCTTTGTTCACGATTACTGTGATTAATTTATATTCAGAATTTAAATCCATTTTTTCCTCCGAATGATTTGTTCCCGACTTAAAAAAATCGGACGCGCTCAATGTAAAAAGAATTCCGAACGGCTGCTTTTTTTCCTTTGCGGCTTGGATTACGGAATCTTTTATTTTATATTTTTTGCCGGATTCGGAAACTATAAGAACGATGTCTTTTGCAGAATCGCCGAATCCCAAAATCTGGAGCAATGAACTTGCGGCTGTTCCTCTTCCCCGTAAAATCGTGCCGCCGAAAGCGCCGGCTGCATTTGCCGCATGAGTAACAAGTTCTCCGTTGTTTCCGGGAACAATGCTGAGTATTATGCTGTACGCCGACATCACTTGACCTCCTGCTTATTGATTTTCTTTTTTCTGCTGAAAAAGATGCCAAGAATTTGGATGGCAATTAGGGGTGTCATTGCAACAAGCGCAATTACGCCGAACGGACTGAGACCTTCGCCGTTTGCTTGGCTTGCCCCCAAAGTAAAACTCAACACAAAAGTCGATGTAATCGGCCCCGACGCAACCCCGCCGGAATCGAATGCGATTGCGGTAAACAAATTGGGGCTCCAAAGCATAAGCAAAAGGGCAATAGCATATCCCGGAACAAGGATTTTCATCAAACTGAACGCAGCCAATGCCCGCCACATTGTAAGTCCGATTGCCGCCGCGGCGCCCGCGCTCAAAAATATCAGCATGAGTTTGCGTTTTATGGTTCCGCCGGAAAGGGATTCCACCTGCTCCGTCAAAACCCAAACGGCAGGTTCGGCACATACAACAACGGCACCAAGAACAGTGCCCGTCGCAATCAGCAGAAAACTCCAAACGCCGCCCATCTCGGAAGCTTTTGTTCCAAGTACAAAGCCCAGTTGTCTTCCGGCACTCATAAAACCGCCGTTCACTCCAATCAAAAATATCGTAAGTCCAATGTAGCTCCAGACAAGTCCGAACGCCATTCTTGCAAGTTCCCTTAGCGGCAAATGAAGAAGCGAAAGCTGAAACACCAAAAGCATTACCGCAAGAGGAGCAATAGAAAGTCCCGCTTCTTTAGCCACGTGCGGAATCAGTTCAACAAAAACCGAAAGCCCCGAAGATGCGTTTTCCGCAGTCTGAGTCACCGCTTCCGCCGCCTCGGAAAGTCTTCCGCTTTTTGAAAGAATTATTCCATAAAGAAGAACTGCCGCAATTGAGCCAATTGAAGTAATTCCCGTAAGCCCGAAATCATCGCTTCCGTCGACATTTTTGCTTCTTGCACGGACGGCGCTTACGCCAAGCCCCAGCGCCATTATAAACGGCACCGTCATAGGTCCTGTGGTAGCGCCGCCTGAATCAAAAGCGATTCCCCTGAAACTTTCCGGAGTAAAAAAGGTCAGAACGAAAATCAGAACATAAGCGGTAAGAAGAAGAATTTTCAGATTAATTCTAAGAACCGTCTTTAAAAGTCCGAGCATGATGAACACGGCTACACCCAACGCAATCATGTAAACCATGGTGGACTTGTTCACGGAATTAAAAACCGAATGAATTTGGTCGCCGAAAACCTGTATGTCCGGTTCCGCTACGGTAACCAAAAATCCAATCACGAATGAAACGCCGAGAAGCAGAAAAATATTTTTCCTGCTTACAAGAGCAGCTCCTGTCCGCTCTCCTATCGGCTGAATGCCAATGTCAACTCCCATAAGAAAGGCGGTAAGCCCGACTATCAAAAGAAGTCCGCCGATTAAAAATTTCAGCAGCAACGAAAAGCCCAACGGAGCAGCTGTAAGCCCCAGCACAATAACGATGAGCATCACCGGCAGCACGGAAATCACAGTTTCCTTAAATTTTGCTATAAGATTCATTTAATTCCAAGTTATCAAATAAACGCTTTAAATCCCTTCTTTCGAATTCCGTCAACCCATTTTGCCGCCCATTCTTTTGCGCCGTTCAAATCGTGATCTCTGTAGTTACCACATTCTTCGACAGTCGCAGCCGGAATAGGTTTATCCCACATGGACACTTTTATCAGCACGTTCAAAAAATGTTCGGCAATAAATTCTTCGGAAACATCGCCGAAAATCGTAAAGTAAAAACCCGTTCTGCATCCCATCGGGCTTAGGTCTATAACTCCGTCCATTTCGTCCCGGATATATTCGGCAATCAAATGTTCCAGCGTGTGAATCGCCGCGGTTGTCATGAACTCCCTGTTCGGCTGGCAAAAACGCACGTCGAACTTTGTTACGATGTCGCCTTTTTCGCCGGTCTTTTTGCTTGCAACCCTAACGTAAGGGGCGGTAACTTTTGTGTGGTCAAGATTAAAGGAATCGACTTTGTAATTTCCTTTCTTATGCTCTGTCATAAAACCTCCATATGTTACAAATGATTTTGATTATATTTTTTGATTTTTCATTAAATTCAGCATTTCAAGTACAACCATGGCACTTTCTTTTGCGGCATCATCCTCGTTGAACGAATACGTCACTTCAACCGAATCGTCCGCCATGTCTGAAATGCATCTGAGCACAAGGAACGGCGTATCGTTCAGATAGCAGGCGTGGGCAATTGCAGCTCCTTCCATTTCGCAGCAAAGCGGAGAACAGATTTTTCCGATACGCTCTTTGCTTTTTTTGTCCGCTATAAATTGGTCGCCCGTTGCAATTCGCCCTTCGAGGATTTTCCGAGCGGAATCTTTGTTCTTATTTTCAAATGCGGTTTTTGCAATTTGAACCAGATTCTTATCCGCAGGAAATGCGCTACACTTCATCTGAGGAATTTCGGTGGGCTTGTAGCCGAATGCAGTTGCTTCCATATCATGATACACTGCATCGGATGAGGCAACCATATCGAAGATTTTCAGTCCGCCGCCCATCGCACCGGCAATTCCCGTATTTATTATATGCGTAACGCCGAACTGAATTATAAGCCGCTGAGCGCAAAGTGCAGCGTTCACTTTTCCAACTCCGCTTTTTACAACAACGATGTCCGTTCCGTCTATATTTCCTTCAAAAAATTCCAGCCCGCCCGTAAGCGTTCCGCGAATTTCTCCCGATTTTTGCATTATTTCTTTTATGAGCGCAATTTCAGTTTCCATCGCTCCGATTATTCCGATTTTATTCATCGCTTTGTTCCTTTCTTGAACGGAGAGTCGCCGCAATAAACGAAATGATAAGAATTATTCCGCAGATAACGACTGAAGAATCCGCCACATTGAACGTAGGCCAGCGTTTCAGCCCGAATATTCCGAAAAATTTTACATCGATAAAATCAACCACGCCTTCAGCTCTGAAAAACCGGTCGATTATATTTCCGATTCCGCCGCCGACAATTCCGCAGATTGCCCATCTTTGTAGCGCGGAAAAATCGTCGTTCCTAAGATAAACGGCAACGACAATCGCAATTACGATAAGCGGTGCGATTCCGAAAAGAATCCGCCTTATAACAAGCGGCATGGAATCCCCCATGCTGAAGGCAACGCCCGTGTTCGAAACGTGAACGATTCGCAAAAGGTCGCCGAAAAATTGATAACCAATCGAAAACGGCGGAATATGTTTTACGATTAGGGCTTTTATGATTTGATCCGCGATTATGACAACCGCCGTCAGAATGAACGGCAAAAATTTTTTCACATTTGATTTCATATTTGCTCCGAATTTATATATTTGCATTTTCAAAGATTCGTAGGAAAATCTATAAAAATTCCTTCGATTCCCAGTTCTTTTTCAACTTTTTGGCGCACAAGATTAACGCCGACAGTTTCCGTCTGATAATGTCCGCCCGCTATCATGTTAATTCCGCTTTCTTTTATAAAATGGTACAGCGAATGTTCGATTTCGCCTGTAACATAAGCATCCAGTCCGTCACGAATCGCCTGGTCGACATCGTTAGCGGCACCCCCCGATATTATGCCGACCGTTTTTATTTCTTTTTTGCCGAACGGAAGAACGGCAAGCGGCTTTTCGTTCGGAAGAAGGATTTTTTTTGCAAGTTCATCGCACGTAAGCGGTTCCGGAAGTTCGCCTTTTATTCCGATTTTCATTCCCCGCCATTCCCCGAACGGCTGAATTTTCTGAAGATTTATTCTTGCGCCAAGTCCGTAATTGTTCCCGCAAGGATTGTTCGCATCAAGCGGAATATGCATTGCGTAAAGCGCGATGTCGTTTTTTATAAAAGCGGAAATTCTTTTGTAAACTTGCCCGACAATCGGTTCGCAGCCGCCCCAAAAAAGTCCGTGATGAACAAAAAGCATATCCGCATTTTGCTTTGCCGCTTCAATTACAGTCTGAAGGCAGGCGTCAACCGCATAAGCGATTTTTTTTATGGGCTTTCCGTCCACATCGCTATTTTCAATTTGGATTCCGTTCCGGGAAGGGTCGGCGGCATATTCTTCCGGCTTTAAAAAATCCCTGAAATATCGGCCAAGTTCTTTAAGCGTCATTTTGCGAATCTCCTTTTTCTTCGTTTGCCGGAAGAAGTTTTATCGTTTTTTCAACCAGTTTTTCTACTTTTTCAAAAGATTTGTCTTTGGGAAAATTCAAAAAATACGCATCAAGCGGAGAAATCAGCTGAACAAATCCGAATCCGGGTGTGGAATAATCTTCAAGCGAATCGAGTTTTAGCGTTCCGCAAATTTTTTCTCCGTTTTCTTTTGAAAAGTCGTCGAGCGCGGCATTTGCCATTTGGTCGCCAATAACAAAAATTCCGGCTCCGGGACATTCATTTTGAATCAGTTTTACCATTTCCGCAATTTCTCTTAAAGAATTGTACGCAAAAAAATCTTTCAAAACCTTAAAATGTTCCGGAACTTTGAGGTAGTCAAAAATCATGTACATACGTCTGAAATATTTTGTATCAAACGCATTGTGAGTCCAACTTAAATCCTTTGAAAAAAAATCCCCTGAATAAACCGCATAGCCTTTTTGCGAAAGCAGCGTCATATACGGAGCGTAAAAAGCTGAATCCGCCCGCTTGTCGGGAATCAAAATGATTTTTTCTTTCAGCATTTCAGTTTTGTCGGAAGGCTCATATCTGAACAGAATTCCGTTTGAACGTTCAAACGGCAACGCTTTTTCAAATCCGCCGTTAAATGTTCCTTTCAGTCTGAAAGTTTCTTTTTTTACGCCGTGCGCCGAATTATTTATCGGATGCGGATAAAATCTGACGATAAAAAACGCTTCGGCAACGGAAAAAATCAGAACCAAAAGCGCTCCGCTTTTGAACGCCGCGCTGTAATGGTCTATAAAAAGCCCCGAAAATAATCTAAGATTCGCCCGAAAATTCGTGAAAAAAGAAAATATCGAAATGCACAAAATCGCAACGGAAAGAATATCCGCATTCCAAGCCAAAATCTGAAGGACAGAAAGAACTACGCATATCGGCGCAAGGATTGAAAGCGAATCTATTCTTCCGAATTTAAGGAAAAACATTCTGCCGCAACATAAAATGAGCAAAAACAGAATCAAAAGTTCTCCTATCACCGAATTTTCCATAAACACAATTTTATATGAATTCGTGCTAATCTTCAATAAATGATTTTGACAAGAGAATTTTGCATTTTAGATTTAAGAAATGCAATGAAAAAATAGCGCAGTTGCGCAAATGTCAATTCTAAAAAACGAGTGCATTTGTGCATGAAGAGTGGATACGAAAGTCAACGATGTTTGCATTTCAACCCCGCACTATTTTCCGCTGCACTATTTTTTGCGTCTAAAAAACTCCATCCGGTTTATGCGTAAAAGCTATCCGCAATCCCAACTTGATGAAGGCAAATGCTTCGCGCGTGTAACTGTGGATTATGTAAATCGGGGGCGTTTTTGAAGCGGCTCCGTATATTTTTGTGTAGCCAATTCTTTTTGCAAGGAGCTCTGCGCGGCTAAGGTGAGGTGCGCTGGTTATTATCGTTATTGGAGAATCAAGAATTTCTTGTACGGAAATATTTTCACGCTCAGAAAGGACTTTTGCGCTGAAAATCAGATTCTGAATCGTGTCTTTTGCCTTGTCTTCTTCAAGAATTCTCGCCTCTTCAATTCCCAGGCTTTCAAGATATGGCTTCAGCACTTTCGATTCAGGACAGGCGGAAAATCTGCCCTGCCCGCCGGTAACCACAGCAACAACGTCAGGATTATTTTTAAGATATTTTGCCGCAACTTGCAACCGCTCTTTTACATTGTCAGAAATTCCAAGATTTTTTGTGATTCCTCCTCCCAAAATAATCACATATTTTACGTTTTCCGAGCCGTCCGAAAGTTTCGGATGCGTAACAAGAAACATCGAACTTGCAAAAATTGCGATAAAAATTCCAAAAATCACAAAAACAGAATTCCGAATGAACTTTGGAATTTTTCGGAAAAGTTCATGTTTACTTGCAAAGAAAAGAAAAATAAAAAAAATCGAAAGGAAAAACCAAATCATCGGAAAGCCGAATACGGTTCCAAGAAATCCGTTTTTACAAAAAATAACCACGGCGACAAAATATGCATTGCACAAAAACGTCGCCGCAAACAAAAAAATATCTAAAACAAATCCTGTTTTTTTCGATTTCATTATGCCTCAGGAATCCGAGCCTGTTCTTCGGGAATAAATTCGCTTTTTTCTCTGATTTTTCTAAGGACGGCTCTGTTCGTGTAATGAATCACGGCAAAAAAACAAGTCATGAACGCCAATGCAACCGCCAAAAGTATTGCAGCCATCGGTTTTTCAAGAAAAGTCGAAAGAGCCACGGTCACGCATATCAGAATCTGAATTCCCAAAACTATGTACAAAGCGTTTCTTTTTCCAAAGCCGAGATTCAAAAGTTTGTGATGAAGATGCGAGCGGTCAGGACTCATTATCGGTTTGTGGTCTCTTATTCGTCTCCAAATAGCTGCAATTGTATCCATCATCGGGAACGAAACCAGCACAAGCATCATCTCAAATTTATTGAACTCAAATTCCGTTGCAGAACTGTAAAGCGGAATCGTTGCTATCATAAAGCCCAAAAACTGACTTCCGCCGTCGCCCATAAAAATCTTTGCATTCGGTGCCGGCCAATTATATAGAAGAAATCCCAAAATCGCGGCGGCAAGAATGAAGCATATTATTGTTCCTTCGTAAAAAGAATGTCTAAGCACAAATCCGATTGTCAAAAGCGTGGTGAACGAAAGCATTCCGCAAAGCCCGTCCAGCCCGTCGATAAGGTTGTATGCATTTATCATTCCCAAAATCCAACCGAAAGTAAGAACCATGGCTAACGGAATCGGAATTGTCCAATTGAAGATTTGGCGGAATCTGAAACCGTTTGCAACAACGATTGCGGTCGCAACAAGCTGAACCAACAGTTTGAAGATTGCTTTTATATCAAAGATGTCGTCTATTATTCCGAACAGAAAAACCATTAATCCCGCAATCAAAATCGGAAGCGACCGAGCGGAAGAAAGTGCAGGCGTTATGAGCATACATAAAACTGCCGAAGCCATGAACGCCAAAAATATACCAATTCCACCGAGACGGGGAATATTTCCTGAATGAATTTTCCGGGCATTAACAGAATCATAAAGGCTGTAAGCTTTGCAAAACTTTATCACTAAAGGAATAAGAACTACACTCAGCAAGAACGAAGCCGATATGAAAATTAGGGTTAAAATCTTCATATATATATATATATATATATATCATTTCCGTTCGTAATGCAAGAAAAACAATTTGAACGCCAAGATTTCTTATTAACCGTTCAATTCGGAAGCCAGATTTATAGAACATTCAAAATATTGAAAAAACTTCCGATTCGGGCTAATATTTTTCAACGAAACATAAGGATGCTTGTTTTATGGAAACTAAGCCTGAAAATCAAAAAAACGTGGAAATCAATAACAAATCCGCCGAAGACGAAATTTCGTTGTTGGATTTGCTTTCCGTGGTACTGAAATATATAAAAATGGAAATAACAATCGTGGTGCTTGCGGCAGTTTTTGCTGTCGTATTTTCGGTTATTTCGATTATTCTGCCGCCGGAAAAATCCTATATGCCGAACAATTTTACATCTTCTGCAAATATGCTTATAAACGATTCCGCTTCAACTTCGGGAAATTCATTGGCATCTCTTTTGGGCTCCTCGAGCTTGGGAAGTCTTATAGGAGGTGGAGCGGCAAAAAACAATTCATACAGTTCTCTTGCGGTCTATCTTTCAAAATCAAATCCGTTTTTTGATGCGATTATTCAAAACTTTAAGATTCTTGAGCGCGAAGAGTTTCAGAAGTCGAAATTTCCCGTATCGGAAAGCCGAAAATGGATTGAAAAAAAACTTAAAGGCAAAATTGATGAAGACAGCGGGGTTTTCACGCTTTCTTTTACGGATATAGACCCCGCTTTTGCCCGCGATGTAGTAAATTTTTCCGTCGATTGGCTTTCAAAGCGGTTTGACGAATTGGGCGTTGACAAAAACAAAATCAAAAAAGCGAATCTTGAAAAAAACATTGAATCCTCGTTTGAAGACATTCAGGAACTTCAAAAAGAAGCGGAAAATATCGGATATTCCGTTGCAAACGGCACTTCGCTCTACGGTTCCGTTTCTTTGGCAATGACAAAAATCAGGCTTGAGCTGGATGCCAAGCAGGAAGTTTACAAACAGCTGAAAGCTCAGTATGAACTTTTGAAAGTCCAGATGGCAAGCGAATCGCCTGTGTTTCAGATTTTGGAACGCCCTGAAATTGCGGACAGAAAATCCGAGCCCAGCCGAGGAAAGTTCTGCATTATCGTTGTATTTTCAGCCGTATTCATTTCGATATTCATCGCGTTCTTCAGAAACTCTATCGAAAACATTAAAAAAGACCCCGAAGCCGTTTCCAAACTGAAACTCGGAAACAAGAAAAACTAGCGCCGCCAACCAAGAAAAGCTGCCCGGTTTCGGGAAAGTCATTGCAATTGAAGCGAACTCGCAAGGCTTTCCGCTGCAATTTACGCAAAACGTTCCGAGTTCGCTGTTACGGTTTTATAAAAACACGTGATTCCCGGCGGACTTCCGATTGCAGTTACAACGGGACGCATTCGGCGCAATATTTGTGCAGGAACAATAAATGCGTCTTTGTGCTTCATAATTCATTGCAAAAATAAAAAAGCCGAACACCTAAGCCGCCGCCCCTACATTGTGGAACTGAAAGGCTTTATCAGGCAGGAATAATTTCCCCAAAGTGGGAAAATCATCGAACATTGACCGCCCGCCCACCCGCTTTGTAAGACGCATTACGCTCCGCGACCCCATAAAGAATCCGAAGAAAGCGGACACAATCGGCACGCTTCCTTTTACAATAATCATCTTGATTTTCAACCGTTTGAATATATAATGAGTGCATTGTTTTGATAAAACAGGAACAAAGGAGTTGAATAAAGTGCAAAACTACACTATTGTTATCCCCCCCCCCCCCCC
>CALHVG010000037.1 GCA_938039145.1 uncultured Treponema sp. | reverse complement strand
AATCCAGCGTTCAGGGAAAGACCATCACCGACACGCTCAAAAACCTTAGCGACGACATCCGGGGTCTTGCCGAAAGCTCCAAAATCGTGGAAGAAAAGTTTAACGCCATATTCCAACTTGCAGAAAACGTGCGTGGCATGAGTGCGGAGCTTACCGCCGCAATGCGCGAGCAGGAAAACGGCAGCCGTGAAGTATTGGCGGCTATCAAGAACATTAATTCCGTTACGGTGGAAGTGAAAAACGGCTCGGAAGAAATGCTCATTGGCGGAAAAGGTGTTGCAAACGAAATGCAAAAACTCGATAGCCTCACGGCGGTCATCAAGGATTCGATGAACGAGATGAGTGCAGGCGTGTCGCAGATAAATAACGCCGTGAACGAAGTGAATGAACTTGCGATGAAGAACAAGGAAAGTATACAAGGGCTTGCAGCGGAAGTCGGGAAGTTTAAAGTATAAATAGATTAAGGGGGAGAGAGGGAACCCCGTCAGAGCAGGAGGGCGGCGGTGAAACTGGATTTACAACCGTTTATGTTTCTTCCGCCGCCTCAAGTTTTCCTTGCGGAAAACTCGCATAAGACATCTAGCAAGAATCGGACTTTCGTCCGATTCTTGGGACGGACATACAAAGCATTACACGATGAAAGATGCCTACCTATGTCCGTCCGACTGCTTAGGGCTCTGCCTTAAGAACCCCGTACACTCGTTTTGCTTACGCAAAACTCGTTCTTTGTCGTGTTCATGCTATCTGTGTCAGGTGGTGTTTTTGCAGATTTTTACGATATTTTTTATGCAGCGACATTCATGACATCACTTTTTTTATAAAACTTACTATAATTCGGTATATGCCAAAAACAGTCGTTACAGAGGCTACAGTTTTTTCCCTAAAGCCGCAGGGCGAAATCAATTCGTCAGTCTGCTTTTTTACAAGAACCGAAGGAATTCTTTATGCTACCCTTTACGGAGGGCGGAAAAGCAGACTCAGGTCGCTTGTATCTCCGTGGAACACAGGAGATACATATCTATCAAAAGACCCTAAAACCGGATTTTTCAAGGTCATGGACTTTGACGTAAAAAAATACCACATGACGTTCAGGGAAAACCTTGTAAAATATTACGCATCTTCCCTTGCGGCTGAAATCGTAATAAAAACAAAATGCGCAGGTTCTTTGGAAGGGTGCTGGATTTTGGTGAACGGCTTTATAGACGGACTTGAACTTTGCACCACAGACGAACAATGCAAAACCGGCACTGTTCGGTTTCTTTGGAGATTTCTGGAACTGCTTGGAATACGCCCAGATGCGGAAAAATGCTTTCATTGCGGAGCGGATTTTTTGGCTGGAAAAAACAAGGGCGATGATGTATCATGTTCCGGGTTGGGTGCTGAATTCTTGATAAATGAAAATCAGTTTATCTGTTCCGAATGTCGAAACAAAAACGAAAAGCCTATATTTTATCTGGACGGAAACGCCATGCACTATCTTGCATCTATAGCGGCTCTTTCTCCGAACGAAGCAAGAAAGAATGCGATTGGCGAAAAATCTCTTTCCCTGATAAAAGAACTCGTATTCTATTTGATTGAAGAAGCGGTAGGAACAAAACTAAAATCCCTTGAAACAGGAGCGGGAATATTATGACAGCGACAGAAGTTATCATGAAAAAACGAGGGACATTTGTCCTTTGCAAAGACGGAAAAGCGGCTTTGACCACGGACACCACGCTTGAAAAAAATGAGATAGAATTCCTTGTGAAAAACTATGTCGAAGGAAAGATTCCCGACTATCAGATCTCGGCGTTCCTTATGGCAGTCTTCTTCAACGGAATGACCTTCGACGAGACCGGGATTCTTACAGACTGCATGCTCCATTCGGGAGATGTTATAGACCTGCACGGAAAGGATAGCGAAAAACTGGGACTAAAAGGACCGTTTGTTGACAAGCACTCTACAGGCGGAGTCGGAGATAAAATCTCAATTCCGCTTGCACCTATAGTCGCTTCTTGCGGAGTACAGATTCCTATGATGAGCGGAAGGGCATTGGGGCATACCGGCGGAACGCTCGACAAACTTGAGTCGATAGACGGCTACAGAGTTTCTCTTAGCTCCGATGAGTTCAGGTCTTTAATAGCAAAAAACAATTATGCGATGACAGGGCAGACTGAAAAGATAGTTCCTGCGGACAGACTTCTTTATGCGCTCAGGGACGTTACAGGCACGGTTGAATCCGTTCCGCTTATAACGGCAAGCATTCTTTCAAAAAAGGTAGCAGAAGGCGCAGACTGTCTTGTTTTCGACGTAAAATGGGGTTCGGGAGCGTTCATGAAGACAAAGGCGGACGCAGAACTCCTTTCGACATTCCTTGTAAACACGGCAAAATCCATGGGTAAAAAAGCGGTCGCTCTCATAACGGACATGACAAGCCCTCTCGGACGAAAAATCGGGAATTTCCTTGAAATCGAAGAAAGCGTTGAATGTCTTTTGGGAAAAGGTCCTGAAGACGTTATGCTTTTGACCTACAGCCTTGCTGCCGAAATGCTCCTTCTTGCCGAAAAAGCTAAAACTTTCGAAGAGGCATATAAAATGGCGGAGGACGCTGTATCTTCTAAAAAAGCGTTGGAATGTTTCCTTACAAACGTAAAGGTGCAGGGAGGAGACCCCGAAAAACTCATGAGCGAGATAGGAAAAAGAAGAAGCGAACACAAGATTCTTCTTGAGGCTGAAAACGACGGCTACATACAGATAGATGCATACAAGACAGGACTTGCAGGAATCGCACTTGGAGTTGGAAGAGAAAAGACAAGCGACAAAGTTTTTTCGGATTCAGGAATAATTCTTGAAAGAACAACGGGAGATTTTGTGAAAAAAGGAGATGTGATAATGCAGATTTTCGGAAAAGACGAAGAATGTCTTTCTCCGTCCCTTGAAAAACTAAAGAACGCAATCACCTACTCTGACGAAAAAAAAGACAAGGAAAATCTTATCTACAAGACAATAAGGTAAGCAGGACAGATAATTGACGACATACCACAAGAAAAAACTTAATCCGTCCGAAGTGAACGCCCTATGCGCAAAATACGGTCTTTCACAATTGGAATCTTCAATACTTCTCCGCCGAGGAATCACCGACGGAGAAGAAATAAAATTCTTTCTTGAAAAAGACCTGCGCTTTGCCCATCAACCGTTCATGTTCAGCGGAATGGAAGATGCCGTTGAAAGAATAAACCAAGCCATAGACGAAAAAGAGAAAGTGCTTATCTTCGGCGACAAGGACGTGGACGGAGTTTCAAGCACGGCGATTTTGTTTGAATATCTTAGTTCCATGGGGCTTGACGTAAAATGGCGGCTTCCCGTCGGAGAAGATTCATACGGACTTTCGATTTCAGCGGTGGACGATTTTGCTGCCGAATACGGAAGCCTTATAATAACAGTAGACTGCGGAATATCGAATAATATCGAAATCGACCATGCAAACGAATTGGGACTTGATGTAATCGTAACTGACCACCACAATCCGCCAGATGAACTTCCCAAAGCAAGTGTAATAATCGACCCTAAACTAAAGGATTCGGGCTATCCGTTCAAGGACATATCAGGTGCCGCCGTAGCGTTCAAACTTGTAAGCGCATTAAGAATGAGCCGTATGGAAGACATATACGGCGTTGACTTCTGCCTTCTCGATATAAAAGAAAATGACGGAATCATAAATATTGAATGTCTAAAGACTAAAAATCTTGTAAAAAAAGAAACGCTTTTTTTGGAATTCAAAAATTTTCCCGTATCGATATACGAAACACCTCTCATAGATTTTCTGAAAGGAGAGATAATCCTTGTATGGGACAAAGAAAAAGCAAAAAGGAATCTCAGCTCCTTATTCGGTTCAGCCATAGATTTCCAAATGCTTGACATGAGAAACGAAGCTGCAAAACTAATCCCGTCATTTTCCGGGAAAAAACTTGAAGAACTAAAAAAATATTCTGCAATGGCAAAATACAGCGAAAAAGATTTTTCTAACATGGACGTTTTTTTCAGCATATTCGTAACATACACGGAACAAAGAAAAGAAAGAAGGTTTCCAAACCTGAAAGAAAACGTGGAAAAAGATTTGCAATTGGTCGCCCTCGCCGCCCTTGCGGACATAATGCCTATGAAAAACGAAAACCGGATTTTCGTGAAATCCGCCTTGGAAACCATAAACAGCGGAAAAATCCGCCCCGGGCTGCTGGAACTTGCGGCAAGAGGAAACCTTCTTGGAAAAAAGATAACGTCTACGGATCTTTCATGGTCAATCATTCCGGTACTGAACGCCGCAGGAAGGCTCGGAAAATCGAACCTCGCACTTGAGCTATTGATTTCAAACGATCCGAAAGAACGCGCGACGCTTTCTGACAAAATAATTTCTCTCAACGAACAAAGAAAGTCATTCGTACAAAACGGAGAGACGCTCACCCTGAGCCAAGCAAGGGAAAGTTTTTCTTCCTACGGGCAAAAACTTTGCCTTGTGTACGACAAAAAAATCTTCCGGGGAATAACGGGAATCCTTTCAGGAAACATAATGAAAAAATACAAAGTCCCGTCGCTTGCAGTAACGTTCACGGAAGACGGCTCTGTGGCCGTAGGTTCAATGAGAAGCTGCAGGGGAATAAAAGCCACGGAATTCCTTGCAGAATTTGGAAAAGATTTTTTCATAAACTATGGAGGACACGACGCGGCGGCGGGATTCAGTTTCACCGTAGACAAGCTTGAATCGTTCTTGAAAAAGACTAAAGAAATCTCTGAAAATCTTTCGCTTTCGGACGAGGATGAAACGGTGGAGGTTGATGCCGAGCTTCCTTCGGAAAACCTTAACCCTGAAATTTTTAGAACGCTTGATTTTTTCGAACCTTACGGCGAAGGAAACCGAAAACTCATTTTCCAGACACGGAACATAGTGATTCACGACGCTTCAGTCTGCGGAAAAACCGAACGCCAACATCTAAAACTGACGTTCGATTGCGGTTCGTGCAAGTTTCCCGGAATGTTTTGGGGAGAAGCAGAACGGCTTGGTCGGGATTTTTCAAAAGGCGACAGCATAAACATCGTGTACAACATAAACAGAAACTATTACAACGGAAACATGAGTCCGCAGATACAAATCCTTGAGATTCCAAAAAGCCTGTCGTAAAAAATCCGTGTAAAAGTCTGAACGAAAAATAGAAAAATCTATCGCTGTTGAAAAAAATACAAATTCAGGCTATACAATACAAGAGAGGTTCATCATGAAAAGAAATTTTGTTTTTTCCGTATTGCTTTTGGTCTTTGCCGGCGTTCATTCGACCACGCTTACGTTCCAAGAAGAATTTTACGCAGGAAGCGTAACATACAACGAGGAGGCAAAGCCCGGAGAGGCGATTTTTGCAAGGCTCAGCATAAAACCCGGAAAAAACTCAGGAAAAAAATCCCTTCCTGAGGTAAAATCGGTTCTTCAGCTTTGGTCCGGCGGAAAAAAAATCGAAAATTCCGGCTTTTATCTTCTTCCGCAGAGAAGCAGAAAAAACTACAAGGAATTTCTTTCGGGCATCCCTCTTTCAAGCTGGCTCAAAGCCGACAAGGACTATCAGGTTAAAATTCTTATCTCCATTCCCGAATCCGAGGACAAGGAACTTCTTCTTCCGTTTTCGATGAACGACGTGAAATTCATAGAAGAGACGATAGACCTGAACGCAAAGAACACAGGAATAAAGCAGAATATGTCGGCGGAGCGGCTTTCACAAATCGAAAAACTGAACAAAATCCTTGGAACAGTGGACGAGACTTCCGTGTATTCGCTAAAACCGTTCGTAAAGCCCGTGTCCTCTGAAAGGATGACCGCATTCTACGGCGACAGGCGCATATTCAGATATTCAAACGGAAAGACGGAAACTTCACTGCACTACGGAGACGACTACGGAGTTCCGGAAGGAACGGAAGTCCGCGCCGCTCAGGAAGGAAAAGTGGTTTTGGCTGAATTCAGGATTTCTACGGGCTGGTCTGTAGTAATTGAACATCTTCCGGGGCTTTACAGCCTTTACTATCACCTAAGTTCCCTGAATGTAAAAGAGGGCGACCGGGTAAAAAGCGGAGAAAAAATCGGACTTTCAGGTTCTACAGGGCTTGCAACCGGGCCGCACCTTCACTGGGAAGTCCGGCTGAACGCAGGAGCTGTAAAACCTGACTTTTTCAGGAAAAACTACACCTTCGAAGGCTCTGAAAACTGAAAAATTATTCGTTTTTAAGAATCAGCTTTCCGTCCTCGCCCAAATATATTCCGTAATATGCGCCGCTTTCGCATCGGGCAAGGCTTACGTTCACACGGAAAGCGTTTTTTGTAAGATAAAATGCTATGGGATTTTTTGAAAGCCTTGAAATCATGTAAAGGCCTTTTTTAGAGCGTTCGTCCGGTTGGGCATACAAAAAACATCTTCCGTTATCGATGAAATACGGAAAAAGGCAAGTTCCTTTCCGCTTTATCGAAAAACTTCCTTTTTCCGCTATGGTTTCCGTCCCTTTTACCATATAGGGGAAATAATATCTTTTTCCATATATGTCCGCACACATAAATTCGATTGAAAGATACGAGCCTAGCCATGAACGCTCTATCACGGAGATTTCGTTTCCCGACGTATCAAGGAGCGAAATCCTTGCGCTTACAGTATTTAGTCCCTCCCGCTCGGAAGAGCCGTACACAACAAGACGAACAAGTTCCGTCGCCACAGGATTCACACGCTCGCCTGCAGAAAAACAGCCCATAAAAATTACAACATTTACAAAAAAAATCACAAGAACAAGAGAAAAAAGCAAATTGAAGATTACGACGCCAACGGAAAATTTATTTTCCGACAATCTTGATAAATTCATCTTCGCTGATTACAGGAATGCCTAATTTCTTGGCTTTTAAATTCTTTGAAGAGCCGCTTTCAGGGTCGTTCGTAACAAGATAGGAAAGATCCCTTGTTACCGATGATTTACATGTAGCTCCAAGTTCCTTGACCATTTTTTCTGCGGTAAGCCTATTCATAGTCCTAAGTTCTCCAGTGAAACAAAAAGACTTTCCCGCAAGGCTTCCGCCATTTTCCTTTTTTATCATGACGTATTTTTCAGAAAGACGCAGCATTTCGCTTTTGTTATCAGAAAAACCTTGAATAATCGAAAGCGCCATCTTCTCGGCAAAACCGTACACAGCCTCTATGTCCTCTTTTTTTAGGTCAAGGAGTTTTTCAAGACTGTCGTAGCCTGACCGGACGAGTTTTTCAACAGTCGTCTCGCCGAATCCTTCGATGTCAAAACCCGCCACAAACGAAGAAAGAGGAATTTCTCTATGGTTCTGTATGGAAGAAAGAACTTTTTGCGCTCCAAGGGATTTTTTTTCCTTCGAAAGACTTTCTTCGTTCAGAAAAAACGGAGAAAGCTCTTCTTCCGTAAGAGTGTACAGGTCGCTTATGGCTCTAACCCGTCCGGAGTCAAAAAGATTTTCAAGAAGCGCATCTCCAATGTCCCGGATATCTACGCACTGAACCCATTTTGTTATCTGATGGAACATTCGCTTTTGACAAGTCTTGTTTGGGCAGTAAAGACGGCTTCCATCGTCAACAAGCACAGACGAGCAGGTTTCGCATACTGAAGGGTATTCCACCTCGCGTTCAGTTTCCGGCTCTTCGTGTATCGCATATTCTATCTTTGGAATTATCTCCCCTCGCTTTACAACAACGACCTTGCAGCCAATCTTTATCCCAAGAAGCCTCATCACATCCGGATTTGAAAGGCTTGCTCGCTGAACTTTTGTTCCGTTAAGTTCCACTTCGTCAAAAATAGCGACAGGAGTGTACGTAGAGCCGTTTTGGCTCCACTCCACATTCCTTAGCGTACTAAGAGCCTCCTCAAGGCTGAATTTGAACGCAATCTGCCTATCAGGACGATTCCGCCTTGCATCCTCAAGATTTATGACTCTTTCCTTCACGACAAGACCGTCTATGTCATAGTCAAGGGATTTTCTTATGCCCATAACCTTGGAGCGATAATCTATGACTTCCTCAGGACTTTTGCATATTTTTATGGGAACTGTGAAAAATCCCATCTTGCCAAGCCAAAGAATTTTTTCCTCTTCGTCGGAAAACGGATTTTCTCCGTCGGACGAAAGAGCGTCGTACACGATAAGCATGAGGTTTTCAGAGCCTTCGCCGGATTTCCGCCTCATAAGACCGTTTGCGGCATTTCTGCAGTTCGCCTTGTCGGAATAAAGTTTTTTATGCACGTCATGAGTCATGATGACTTCGCCCCTCACCCCTCCCGTAAAATCCACGATTCCGCCTGCGTCATTTAAGGCATGAAGGACACCTTTCATCTTTTTTGCGTTTTCCGTGATTACGTCTCCAACGCTGCCGTCTCCCCTGGTGACAGCCTTGTCAAGTCTTCCGTTTTTGTACTGGAGTTCAAGCGAAGCGCCGTCCAGTTTGTATTCGACAAGATATTCGGAATAAGGATGGCTTACTGTCCAAGCCAAAAACTGTTCGGGATTCGCAGCCTTTTCCTG
This sequence comes from uncultured Treponema sp., assembly GCA_938039145.1. Lineage (GTDB taxonomy): Bacteria > Spirochaetota > Spirochaetia > Treponematales > Treponemataceae > Treponema_D. The sequence continues at coordinate 12,197 of CALHVG010000037.1, read as the reverse complement.
GCTTCCCATAGGCATGATGTGGAAAGATTTTTCAAACGTCCCTGAATCAGAACCGATTTTCTTTAAAAGTTCATTGTCAGGATCGAGTTCTTTCAGTTCATCCCACAGAGCATCAAAATCTTCGTCTGAAATTTCGCCTTCGCCGTCATAATAGGATTTCTGGTAACGGAAGATGAGTTTTTCAAGTTCCCTTACCCTTGCAAGGCTGTCGTTTTTTTTCTGCACCTCGTCAAGGTCAAACAAGTCGTTCATTGCAAAAACCCCTAAAAATCAGTCTACAAAATCATAGTTTTTAGTCTTTTATGAAATAAAGCTCCGATATTTTCCTTTCCGCATCAATGCCTTTTTTCTCGAACTTTGTGATAGGCCTCCAATCTTGGCTTGCGGCAAACGAATCGTATTTATTGTGAAGCCCTGAAGTTTCCCTAAGTTCTTCCATGGCGAACTCTGCGTACTCAAACCAGTCCGTAACAAAATATATGTATCCGCCGGAAGCAAGTTTTCTTGCAAAAAGTTCCGTATTGGGTCTTTTCATCATTCTTCTTTTGTGGTGCTTTTTTTTCTGCCACGGATCTGGAAAAAACACATGGAAACCGCTCAGGCTGGAATCTCCTATCATGTTCTCAAGAACTTCGATGGCATCGTGTTCGATAATGTAAAGATTTTTAAGTCCGCGGTTTTTTATCTCGCCAAGAAGACGCCCCACGCCGGGTGTGTGGACTTCTATGCCTATGTAGTTTATGTCGGGATTTTTTTCGGCTATAAGAGCCGTCGCCGTTCCCATTCCAAAACCAATCTCAACCACAACAGGATTTGTGTTTCCGAATACATCGATTAGGTTCAGTTTTTCCTCGCTGTAGGGAATGCACCACACATGGGAAAGTTCGGAATAATCCCTTTCCTGAGCCTGAGTCATGCGCCCTTTTCTTAGCACGTATGTCTTTATTGTGCGCATAGGGTTGTTTTTGTCATCGGACAAAGAATGTCCAAAACCAAAATCATGCAAATCGTCTCTCCTGAAAATCAGCCGCCGGAAGCAGAAACGCCTTCCGAATTCTTTGAAGCGTCCTTGTACACAGGCGGAAGAATGCATATCGAATTCGAGGAAGAGTCTACAATACATTTTCTGTAACTTGCTGAATTCCTGAATGTCGAAAAAATTTTTTTAGGCGTTTTCCAAGAAGAATCAATTTCGCCGAAATACACAAGCACATTGTTTCCGTCATAGACCGCAATTTCTTTTTTATAATCGTCAAGAAGTTTTTCAATGTCGCAGGCTTTGCACGTCATTATGTCGGTCCTATAGTCAAGGCGAAGCACCAAATCATAAAATTTTTCCCTTGAATCAACATATCGGACATCGTACACCCCCCTAGGAACGGAAGAGCCGACGGGACTTACAAAAAAGGAATATCCAGCCCACATTCTACTGTCGCTTGAAAAAACAGTCGGCTCACGGCAGTTCCATTGATATGAGTTTTCCCGTGAAGTTACGCTAATCGAAGAAACCCGACGCACATCGCTTGATGCCTCAAGGAACACGGCGAAACGCTGCGTGGGAAAACTTTCATCGTCGGCGTAATCAAATATTACGTAGCCCGATGCCGACACAAGCCTCGGTTCGGAATCCGAGCAAGAGACAAGCGGAACAAACAAAATCCACAATCCGCACAGAACAAAAAAATACGTCCGGCTGAAAAAAAACTTCGCGCGATTTTTTAAATCAACTAAAAAAGAGACACTACATTCCATAAATCAGAAATTGAATATCAAGTTGATTACGGTAAGTTCGCTCGCGGAGAACTGGTTTACAAGGGAATCGAACTTTACGTTCACCTTCTTGCACGCATCGTCAAGGTATGAAAGATAATAAAGCCCAAGATCCGTTCCTTCCTGACCGTCGGGAAGTTCCCTGTAAAAATCAATCAGAGTCCGTTTATGGGTGTCGGCGACCATCTTTGTTTCAATGTTGTCTTTCACTTCCTGGAATTCGTCGTCCTTGTTGTAAAGCGTAATCTGAAGCCGTCCCTGTTTTCCAATCGAGGACGAACCGCCGCCAAGTTTCCATTGAACGGACACAAGCACCCTTTTTTTCAAAAGTTCCTTGATTATCTTCGCCCTTGTTTCCGGCGCAAGAAGCAGGGAATTTATGTCGTCCGTCGAAGGAAACATATTTTTTGCTTCTTTACGGATATTTGCGTTCTCGCTGTTGAGCGCAAGTTCCATCACCATCACCGATATGTATTCGGCGACCTTGGATTTTTCCATGTATGCGGAAAGAAGTTTCCTTATGGAATCAAGCATATCCAGAAAGCCGTCGGATTTATGGAAAAGCATTATGAGATACCAGTTCATAAGGCTGAGTCTGTTCATGAACTTTTCGGACATGAGCATATATATGTTTTTTTCCTCGATAGAAAAATCCTTGTTCTCGCAGATTTCAGCCCACACAGGATCCAGTATCTCTTTTCTGATGGAATTTATAACTCCGTCCTTGTTCTGCAAAAGGGAACGAAGCTGTTTTTCGCTCATTTTTGTGCGTTCGTCTATAAGATGCGCTGGATTTTTTCTGTTGTACGTCCTTACGCAGTCGCACTGAATCAAAGCGGAATAGACTTCCCTGTCAAACTGCTTATACAGGAGTGAATACACGATAATCTTCGAAAGATCCATCACTTCCTGCCTTGAAGAGACGAACTCAGGCATGGAAATCTCGATTTTCGAGATATAATCCAAAAGCAGCATACTTTGAATCGACTGCGGAGAAAATTTGTTAAGCGAAATACCGTATTCGTCAATGTTGTCCGCCAACCTAAAACGCATCAGACGTTTTTTGTGGCTGATAAAATTGGACGCACCGTCTTCCGTCAAAATGACTTTAAGCGGCAACTCAAGCATTAGTTTTTTAGCAGCGGCAGACACTATTAAATACTCCTAGAACTCCAGTATATCCGATATTCAAGCTATTTGCAATGAACTCGTATTCGTTTATAATCCAATATCGATGAAGAAAAACAGAAAATTCTTCAAAACACTCTGTCTCATAATCTGTCTTTTCTTTAACGGAACAAGGCTGATCGCCTCTTCGGGGTTCGAAAAATGCGAAAGGCTGTTTTCAATCCTCGAAAAAAACGGTTCATCTCCAGAAACCCAGAGCCTGGTATTCAACGAGAGCAACGCATTTCCGTTCAACATTATCGACACATTCCCGGTAAATGCGGGAAAAAAAATCGAGCCTTCAAAAAAAAATGACGCAGAACTTTCGGAACTTTTTCTTGTGTTCCGTGTGGAAGACTTCCACGACAAGGAAAGGATTCTTGCTGAAATTTCAAAAAAAATAAAAAATATCGAGCGAAAGGTAAAAGTTTCCGTTGTGTTCACATATGGCGACGAAGTTTTCTCGTGGAAAGGAAAAATAACAGGAGCGGAACGTTTTTCCTCCGCAGTTTCGGATGCTGCCTCAAAGACGGCGATATGCATACGTCTTTCTTCAAGGAATTCCATAATTCCGGGCGGAAACACGGGCGCGTCCCCGACATATCTTGTTAAACTTGCGGCAAATTCGTTCGCCTCGGTAAAAGAGGACTATTCGATCGAGGCGGGATTAATCACATTCCTTTACGAAGATGGCTTTTTAAAAACTGATGAAAGGGCGGACATTTTTTTTCAGGCGGGGCTTCCTTCAATCGCCGTAAATATTTCTTCAAAACCAGAAACCGTCAAAAAAATCCCCGAATTCGTTGAATGCATCGTAAAAAACATACCGAACGAAAAAAGCGTGAATCCCGACAGAAGAGCAAACCTTATAAAAATCGGGAAAAAATTCTTCAGCACAAGCGAAAAACTTACCACGACGCTATTCCTTGCGTTTTCGTTTTTAAGCCTCTTTGTGCTGTGCGAGTTTTCGTTCGTGTCAAAAAAAACGGGCGAAAAACTGACCAAGGACGTAAAAAAACTGTGGTACGTGATTCCGCTTACCGTGGCGGCGACAGTGCTTTCCCTGTTCATGGCGCAGCTTTTGACGCTCGCCGTTTCGGCTATAATCGGCATAAACGTATACATTCAGGTTGTCATAAAAATTGTAATCGCTTTCAGCATAAGTTCCGTAACGTTCTTTGCGACGTTAAAAACACGAAGGTTTATCGAACTAAAGGCGTATTCGTATATCCTTACGATATGCGCAATCATAAACCTTGTGTTTTTCATTTCGCTGGACATATCGCTTTTCTACCTTTTTGCGCTTGAATACGCACTTATATATGTAACCCGCCCGGAAAAGCACACGCTCACAATGTCCTCGACTTTCCTTGTGCTTGTCCTTCCTTTTGTTCCGTACGCCATACAGCTCATAAAATTCTCCAAAACCGACGGAATCATGCTTTTGGTAAAAAGCGGAATCGGGATAAACCTTATAATATCGTTTCTTATTGTGCCGTTCGAAATAATGTGGCTAAGAATTTTAGTCCGCCTGAACCAAAAATGGCAAAACTCGAATAAAAGCACAAGGCATTTTTACATTCAGAATGCACTTTGGATTTCTGCGGCATTCGCTATTTTCCTTGCACTCACCTTCACCTCAAATCTTATGATTCCCAAAAAGTACAAGATTCAAAAAGAAAAAAAAGAAACGCTTACAATCGAAAAAAATGGGAATGATTTCATAGAAATTGACGTAAAGGACAAGACATATTTCGGAGAGACGACAAGGCTTATCACAATTCGGACAAAAGAAGAATGCAGGAACGTCGAGGTTGCGCTTTCCTCGGATTCGGGAAATCCTGTTATGTACTCTGATAATGACTACATATCAGACAAGACAGAATCCAAGGATTATTTCAGGCTTCCGGTAAATCCGCCAAAAGAAATCTCATTCAGATACATAGCAAACCGGAACGCAGAATCAAGAATAAAAGTTACAGCCCTGAAAGAATCAGCCGGGGACAACGGAAAATCATCGTTAGTGATGTACGAACACGAGCTTTCCATTCCACGGAGACAAAAATGAGCGGAAAGACATACCTTCACGTGGACATGGACGCATTTTTCGCATCCGTGGAACAGCGCGATCACCCTGAATGGAAAGGAAAGCCTGTGATAGTCGGAGGGCTTCCCACGGAAAGAAGAAGCGTAATCTCAACGGCAAGCTACGAGGCAAGGGCGTTCGGAGTTCATTCGGCGATGCCTGCGCAAAGGGCGTACGAACTTTGCCCTAACGGAATATACGTGCATGGAAACATGAAGCATTATTCCGAAGTCTCGTCAAAAATAATGGAGATTCTTTCAAATTACACGCCCGACATTGACCAGATTTCGATAGACGAAGCGTCGCTTGATCTTACCGGAACGCAGATGCTTTTCGGACCTTCAGCCGATCTTGCTCTAAAAATACAGGCAGAAATCCTTGCGGAAACGGGACTTACAGTATCATGCGGTCTTGCCTCGACAAAATATCTTGCAAAACTTGCCTCGGAAGTGAACAAGCCGAATGGATTTTTCATGATTCCAGAAGGCGACGAAGAAAAGTTCATGCTGAATCTTCCGCTTAGAAAAGTCTGGGGAATAGGCGGAAAAACGCTGGAACGCATGAACGCTTCAGGATTTTTTACGACACGCGACGTTCACGAAAAACCTATCGAAGTTTTAAAGATGGTCTTCGGAGAGGCGATGGGGACATTCCTTTTCAATGTCGTGCGGGGAATCGAAACGGAAAGCGAAAAAAAGAAAAGCCATTCGCTTTCAAACGAGACCACTTTTCCGTTCGACATAAAGGACATATATGCGGCTGAAACCGCCCTCATGGAACTTTCGTACTCGCTTATGTTCAGACTTCTAAAAGAAGAACTCTGCAGCAGGACGGTGTTCGTAAAAATCCGCTTCGAGGACTTTTCCACGGTGACAGTCCAAGAGACGGGAGAGTTCATAACATCTGGCGATATGCTTTTTGAAAAGGCAAAAAAACTTTTAGAAAAAAAATTCTCAGTCGAAAAAGGAATACGGCTTCTTGGGGTCGGGGTGCAGAACGTCGAAAAAGGAATCGAAGGAAACCAAGGCGTTCTTTTTGATTTCGGGGAGAAAAAGAAAATGGCTTTGGAGAAGGCGGTGCTTAAATTAAAATCAAAGCACCCCGAAACTAAAATCCAGAAAGCAAGACTGTTTTCAAAAAGTCATTTTAGCGGAGAAAAATAGCCGCCCTCGTCCCTTCCGCTCCTGTTCATAAGATAAGATTCAATCTCGACCGGAAGAAAATTTTCCCCGAAATTCGTAGGCAAGGTTGACACATAGGAAAATGAATAGTTCCCCTGAGAAATGTCCAAAAGGTCTTCCACCAAAGATGCCAATCCCTCTTCCCTGAACACATAATAGCTTTTCCCTTTGGTGTTCTTCATTATGTATTCGGTCTCCTCGCTCACGTTTTCCCGGCTAAGGAATATCGAAGAACACATGACAGAATTGTTGTTCATGTAGGCTACGGTCTGGGAAAGGCTGTATCTTTCAAAACTGTGCTCGGTAACGTTTCCGTGCGTAACAAAGACAACCGCGCGTTTTTTCCCTGCGTTTATAAGATCGTTTACGGCAAGGCGGAAAGCAAGGTCAAGCGGAACGACGCTAGATTTTTTTGTTTTCAGAGCAGATGCGTTGAAATTCCTTACATCTTTGGGATTTCCGGTAAATTCCACCACAGGTAAAAGCCCCGCAGAAAGAATACGAAGTGTCCCCTTCCCGTCCATGCCTTCTGCGACTGATTTTACCGCCGTCTCAACCATGCTGTCGGAAAGCGGGCTGTCGGAAAGCGAGCGGTCTATGATTACAGTAACATCGCAGTAAGTGTTTTCCGAAGCCGCACCCAAGAATTTCAGTTTGTTCACAGGCCGTCTGTCTTCCGTTATGTAGAAATTCGCTTCCTTCAATCCCACGATGGGATTTCTTTTCAGGCTCTCGACTTTCACGTCAAGCTGCACGTCCGGAAAATTCTTTGCGTTCACCCTCTCTATCTGGACAAAAAGCCCCCCGACCAGTTCCTGCATCCTTGCCATAACGTAAACTTCGTTCGCCTTGAAGTCGGAGACAAGCACATTTCCGTTAACGTCAGGAATAGCGCAGGTTATCCTTGAAGGGGCGTTTCCCATATTCATGTTCTCGAAAGTCTCGCCCGTATGCGTATTCACGGAGATTACCTTGTTTGAATCGCAGACTACAAGGCGGTCCGTCCACACTTTTAGCGATTCCGGTCTTCTGAAAGTTCCCTCAAGCACAAGATTCCGGATAAAATTTCCGGCAAGGTCAAACTCGTATATGCAGCCTTTTACGTCGTCAGCCACATACACAGAATCGCCAAGGACGGCTATCCCCGTAGGACCTTTTAGCCCCGAAAAGTTTTTTGAAGAAGTACCGAAGACAAAAAGAGCGTTTCCTTCTTTGTCGAAGACCACCACTCGGCGGTTTCCGTAATCCGTAGCGTATATGTTCCCCCTGAAATCTTCCGCCACGTATTGCGGTCCGATGAAAGAACCGTTTCCCCTTCCCTTTGAGCCTATGTATTTTTCAAAGCGACCGTTCTTCGAAAGCACAGAAAGCCTGTTTCCCAATGTTTCTGTCAAAAGGATTTTCCCGGAAGAAAGCCTTATCATGTCAAGCGGATGGTCAAAGCCGTTCAACGGACCTGTTATTCTGTCTATAACCGTTCCGTTCACATTGAAAAGCAAAAGCTGGTTCGAGCCGTATGCCAAGACCCAGAAAGTTCCGTTTCCGTTCGGAAGTATGGAAACCGGCTCCGTATAGATTAGGTTTCCGTTGTATGTTCCCGGATACGAGCCGGATTCCGTATACACGTCTTCCATCCCGTTTTCTTCAAGGGTGAACCTTCGTTCCGCCACTATCCGGATTTTGTTCTCAAGAAGGATTCCGCCGTAGCCGTTATTTTTTGCCTTTTCCCATTCCTGCAAGGCGATTCCTTCAAGCCCGGAATAATAGTAGGCTTTTCCCATCCAGTCGAGGATTCGGCTGTCTGTGGGAGTGTATGTCAAAGCCTTCTCAAACTGGAGAATCGCCTCGTTGAAAGTCCCCCGATAGAACGCCTGAACGCCCCGACGGAACTCCTCGTAAGCAAAACCTTCCTCCGCCGTCCTTATCTCTTTAGTAATTGAAAGGCGGTCGGCGTATGCGGATGCCTGCGAAAAAACGCATATCGGTAATGAAAGAATCAAGGGCAAAAGCAAAAGATTTTTTTTCATTTCCAAAAGACTCCTTTAGTTGTTGCTTTCAAGCATAAGGGTTTTGATGTGGCTTGCGATTTCCTCGTTCTGACCGTCAATGGATTCAGCCTGCTCAAGATATTTTTTTGCGTCATTGAAAAGCCCAAGTTTGTAGTAAACATAGCCAAGCGAATCCAAGCACGCCGCAGATTTTGGAGCAAATTCAACAGCCTTCTTGCAGCACGAAAGAGCCTTTGTCAAATCTTTTTCCTGGCAGGCAAGAATGTAGCCCATTCCGTTGAGAGCGGTAACATTATCGGGGTCTATGCTAAGCGATTTTGAATAAAGGATTTCGCACGCCTCAAACTCCTTGTTCTCCCATGCGATGAAAGCCATTGCGGCGCAGACCTCAGCGGTCTTGTACCCTGTGTCCACAAGTTTTTCAAGCTCAAAATTTGCAAGCCTCTTTCGTCCCGTAACCGCATAGATTATTGCAAGAAGAAACCTGCACTGCCTTATACGCTCTTGATTTTTTCCGGACGTTACAACCTGCTCAAGATACAAAAGAGCGTCCTCGTAACGTTTGAGCTTAGTGTAACAAAGTCCAAGGTAATATGAAATATCTTCCGCATCCGCCCCGGAATCGGATGGAAGCGAAAGGAAAAACGAGAGCGCATCGGAATACATTCTGCTGTTGTAAAATCCTATTCCCTGCGAAATTATGTTTGTGTCCGACATTTTCCCACCCGTCCGAATTCAAACACGATTCGGACCACTCATTCTATAATGAAAAATCGATACCGTCTACCTTGCTTGCCAACGGTTCGGCGTGTATGCACGAAATCGCTATGTACCCTCGCTCGGAAAGTCCGTTGTCGGAATCCTCCGAAAAACTATGCAGAAGGTTTCCGCCCACACCCTGAAGTACATATTCGTCTCCGTCCTTACTTACCGAAAGCCTTGAATCGTACTTCCTAGTCGAAAGAACATCGGTCAGCACTGCGTCCTTGTATTTTGAAAGAGAAAGGGCGTTCACGTTCACGAAAGTAGATTTTTCCCCTGCATCCGAAAGAGAGACGAGTTTTTCGATGTTTCTTGCGACAAAATCCGCCATGACATCAAAACGGTCTATTTTTCCCGAAACAGCTTCAAGGCTTACGGCAACGGCGGGAACTCCGCAAAGAACAGCCTCCCTTGCAGCTCCGCACGTCCCCGAATACACCACGTCCGTTCCCAGATTTGCACCATGGTTTATCCCCGATATTACAGCATCTATTTTTTCAGGAAGAAAATCGCTTTTTATAGCCACGGCAGAACAATCGGCAGGCTTTCCGGAACACGCCCACACGTCTTTTCTTACACACCTTAGCCTGAGAGGCTCGTATATGGTGATTCCGTGCGAGATTGCAGAACGGTTTCCGTCCGGAGCTATGACAAATACTCTGTGTTCCCTGGAAATGCGTTCGGAAAGAACGTTAAGTCCTTCCGCTTCGAATCCGTCGTCATTCGTAACAAGAAAAGTCATCTTTCCAAAGCCTTAACTATGCGCGCGCCGTCAGCCGTATGCACCTCGTGGCACGACGGATGAAAGCCGAATATATGCTCATATTCTGAAAGTTTTTCCATGAATTTAGGGACATCGGAATCCCTAAGGACAGTGTATATACAACGACCGAAGCCTTTTCCGGTTATTCGTCCGCAGGAAACAGGCTCCCTCATGTTCTCAAGGTTAGGCTCAATCTCCGCGACACGCTTTAAAACCCAGTCTATCTCGGGACATGAAAGGTCATAGAAATCCCTAAGGCTTTCGTGGCTGTGGTTCACCGTTCTTGAAAAACGGGAAAAATCGTCCTTTTCAAGAGCCTTCAAGGCATCGAGCACGTCGTGATGCTCCCTCATTATGCAAAGAAGTTTCCTTCTTGTGTCCTCGCTCACAACGGAAAGTTCCTCGTTCACATCCGTAACATTTTCTATATATTGCCAGCCGCCGAACGCATTGGGCTTTGTCTCCCTCATGTCCCCAAGAAGAAGGACGTTCTGCGGCTCAAAGAGAGTGGATTCGTCCCAAAGCGAGACACGGGGAACTCTAAGATCGACAAGAAGAATTTTTTTCCCACTGAACGGAACGGAAAAATGCGTATAGTTCATCTTTGTGTGGTCGGTAACAATAAGGCTTCCCTTCTTTGAAAAAAGAGCGGAAAAATTGTCGGCCACGTGGTTAGCCTGCCTGAGGAAAATCTTGTTTCCTCTTTCTATGACCTGAAGAAGACGGGGTATGTCGCAGTCAAGGCAGAAAAGTTCCCTGACACACAAAGAAGCCGCCACCTTCATAGCGGTTGTTATCCCGAATCCGGCAGACGGGAGCGTGTCCGAATACACGGTGAAATCCATGCCCGACAACTCAAAGCCGCCCGACAAAAAACCGTATATTATTGATTTTATGGCGTTTGCCCATTTGTCCTCTTTTTTCAGTTTGAGGGAAGGAATGCTTCCCCTCTTACGCTCGTCAAGTTGCACAAAATAGAAACGCAGGGATGAATCTTTCCTCTTTGATACGGAAACGTATACGGGAAGATCGACCGCCATGGAAAGCGTCTTGTCCTTGAAAAACCAAGAATGTTCGCCAATAAGATGAAAGCGCCCCGGACAAGTCGTTATGACCTCCGGCTGCGCTCCGTACTCCGCCTCGTGGGCTGACCTTATTTCTTCCATCGCTAATAAATCCTTATCACATAAAACTACCGTATTGAAAAAGTAGTTATTGAGTTTTTTCGTAATGTCTGTATATTATTTAGAGGACATCTCGAAAAACTCGCCTCTAACGATTTGTCTGAGATGCCGCCGAGTATTAACTCTCTGTATTATCGAAAGTTAAGACATCGGATTTTCAAAGCTGCCTTATAAAAACCGGAGTTCTTAGAGGCTTCTTATAAAATATTAATTCAATGAGTAGAATTTTACAAGTTTTTTATGTCCTTTTTTCCGCCGCCCTTATCTCACTGGCGATTCCGAACGACATATACGTTTTCGGCTCTCCTGCCATAGCGTTCGTGTCCCTGATTCCGTTCTACCACCTGCACACAAAACATAAATCGTACATGGATTCGGCGTTGGACTTTGCGCTGCTTACATTCGCGACGCAACTTTTTTCAAGCTACTGGCTGGGATTTTTCAAGGAATTCGCCTTCGTAACGCTTTTTTTCACCTGCTTCGGAACAGCCTTTCAAGGATTTGCGGCAGGGCTTTTCCTTTACGTGCCTTACGCAAAGACAATCCGTACAGGAACACTAAGAAAAACCGAAAGTCCGCTTTGGTCGTCGTTTGTTCCAAGAAGGACGCTTTATTTTTCTGCTGTATACGTTTCTTACGAATGGATAAAATCCTGCGGATTTTTAGGCTATCCGTGGGGAACTCTTTCGATGGCGCAGTTCAACTTCAAAACTCTTATCCAGATTGCCGACATAACAGGAACATACGGAATAACGTTCCTTACAGTCATGGCATCCCCTTTAATCTGGGAGACGGCGGCGTTCCTTGTAAAGAAAAATCCGTTCAAAAAAAAGCGCAAAATTACATTCTTCCTATCCGGCGCAAGAAAAAATACGGGCTTTTTTCCGCTTGAAAACACATGGATTTTATGGCTCTCGCTTATGGCTTTATCGTTGGTGTACGGTATATACCAATGCGGAAAAAAACGTCCTGTGCAAAAATACCTGAACACTATAATGGTTCAGCAGAATAAAGATCCGTGGAAAGTAGCGGACGATAACGAAACTATACGTATATCGCAGTCTCTTACGGCAAAGGAACTTAAAAACGCCAAGGAAAACGGAGAAAAAGTAGACCTTGTAGTATGGAGCGAAGGCTGCCTAAGATATTCGTTTCCTATGTCGGTGCATCACTACAAAAACTTTCCGAACGATTTGCCTCTCGGAAAGTTTGTATCGGATTCAGGCGTTCCTTTTTTATTCGGCGGCTCTTTTGTAATAAACGAATTTCCAAGGC
>CALHVG010000036.1 GCA_938039145.1 uncultured Treponema sp. | reverse complement strand
CTTCTCTGCATTACAGGGGCTTCCGCCCCCTGTCTTCCTTTCCTTCCCTCTGCTGCCAAACAGCTCTCCGCCAGCAGGCTTCCCCGTGGCGGTGATGGTGAATATACCACCTCCCACACCACCTTGTCAACTCCCAAAGCAAGTTTTTTTCGTGTTTTTGCGGAAAATATGAAGAAAAATCGTTTTTTTTTTGAAAGATGTTTTTCAGGGGCGTTTTCGGGATTCGCTTTTTTTTATCCCCTTGGATATCCAGTCGAGAAATCCAACTTGGACAGAAATCGCCTTTCAAAAACTTTGCGTTCTATAAAAACTACGCTTTAGAAAGCTCCGTGACGTATTCGAGTTTTCCGGATTTCGACATAATGGGAATTTTTGCAGGAGAAATAAAAACCGAATCCAAATCCACGGCACCGGAACCCGTAATTCGCACACGAACTAGCGCACCCGGTTTCAAAAAAATGCGTTCGGAATCGGACTCGGAATCGTAACGGACAACAACGTTTCCATCGACATCGGGAGCCTGAAACCACGCCCGACCGATCGCAAGCCCTGCGTTCCCCTCGACGATTTCTTCCACAAGCACATCCAGTTCCGTTCCTACCCTTGAAGCAAGGCTGTCTTTTGTTATGTCGGCCTGAATCTTCTGAAGGCTTTCCGCCCTAGCTTTTGCGGTCTTGAGCGGAACACGCTTTCCATAATCGTAGGCAGGCGTGTCCTCTTCACGGCTGTACGGAAAACACCCAGACCAGTCGGTTCTTATCGAACGCAAAAATTTTTCCGTGTTAAGCGCATTTTCCTCGGTTTCGCCCGGAAATCCCGTAAGAAATGTGGTCCGAATTACCGCATTGGGAAGAGCAAGGCGGATTTTTCTCACAAGAGATTCATAAATCCTTGCGCTTCCCTTTCTGTTCATCGCACGAATTACAGAATCATCGCCGCTTTGAAAAGGAATATCAAAATAAGGAAGAAGCCGCCTGTCGCCCTGCATCACGGGAAGAATATCCTCGTTAAAATGGTCGGGATGTATATATAGAAGACGCAGACGAAAATTGTGCGGCAAAAGCGTGATCATCTCAAGCAGACGGGAAAGCGGAGAGCGCAGGCTATCGTTCGCGTCGGACGAAGGTGTTTTTTCAAAAACATTGTCGAGCGAACCCAAACCGTAAGCCGCAAGATCCTGTCCTATCAGATTTATCTCAAACACGCCGTTTTCCACAAGATACGCGATTTCTTCGACGATTTTTTTTGCAGGACGACTCCTTAGTTCCCCTCTGATTATCGGAATAGCACAGAACGAACAATGGTTCGAGCAGCCTTCCGTGATTTTTACGAAGGCGGAACCTCTAAAACCGAGCAACGTCCGCCGTTCGCCGCAGCACACGCCTTCCTGCCTGTAGACCGCCACGGGCCGTTCGTTTCTTTCGATTGCTTTTACGATTTCATCGAGCCTTGAAATGTCGCCGTTTCCGAATACGGCATCCGCTTCAGGAAGCGAAGTTTTGAACACGGACGCATAACGTTCGGCAAGGCAGCCTGCAAGCAGAATTTTGGCGTTCGGATAGGATTTTTTTGCGGAACATACCGCCTCGAGGGATTCTTTTTTTGCGCTTTCGATAAATCCGCAGGAATTGACCACAATCAAGTCGGCTTCGTCCGCATCGAACGTCTGGGAATACCCCATATTCTGAAGACGGAAAATCATAAGTTCGCCGTCAACCTGATTTTTTGCGCATCCGTGCTGATCCAAAAAAAACTTTTTTGAGCCGGAAATATCAGTCAAGTTCCATCACCATTATCTTGTATCTGCCGTCGGAATCTTTGATCCATTTTATATCCTGAACCAACACCTGCCCGGCTCTTCCGATTTCAATGTCATATGACCTTGCGTCTGCCGTAACCGTGAATTTGACCGCATTGCTGTTGCTCATCCATATTCGGATTCCGTTGTTCGCCGTCATCGTTACGACTTCTCCGCTTGAAAAATATGACTCCACAGGCTCATGACGGTCGATTTTATACCGGAACACACACGAGCCTCGGAAATTTCCGTTTATCGTGAATGGATACGCCCGATTGTCTTCCAACACGACAGTCCGTTTGTGGGCAGACGACACATCCGAAGCCAAAGGAATTTCATCGTGGCTCACAGAAATTTCATGTCCGCTTCTTTTTACGATTCTTACTTCCGCACCTCTGGACGAATCGGTTGAAGAAATGTCGGAAAGATACACAATCAGGTCGGGTTCGGCATCGCCGTCGATATCCAGTTCCGCTTCTTCGGAAAGTTCCGTGTAAAGTTTTCCGACCGGACACTGAAGTCCGAACGCAGAAAGAGTGTCGCTTACAGTCAAGATGATGTCGCCGTCCTTTGCAGGAAAAATAATCTGGTCACCAAGATATACACGTCCGTTGAAAGCCTTGTCCGAAAGTTCGTATTTTTTTGTAGCGGAGGATTTTTCCAGCACCACTTTGGAAGGGGCATCGATTTTGCGATGGGAAAGCAGGAAGAACGTCAAGCCGGCGGCAAGTCCGACAAACGAAAAAATTCCAGTAATCAAAAGCGGTAAAAAATAGCCCGGCTTATCACGGACAATCAAACCCACCGGAATCGGGGATTCCTGCAACTCTTTGCTTCTGTAAAGAGAAAGAAGAACTTCGGATTTTAGTCCAAGATAATCCGCATAATTTCTAAGGAAACCGAGCATATAAGCTTCGCCCGGGAAAACGCCGTTGTCTTCGGCTTCAAGCCCTTCCAAATAATAGGCGGAAATGGAAGTCTCCCTTGAAATCGTGTCCAAATCCAAATTTTTGGCTTCTCTTGCCCTTTTTAACTGCTCACCGTAGCTTTCCATCTGACATCTACTCCGAGAACAGGAAATTATTGTAGTTGTTCGCCGCCCCAGGAGGATCGTATATAAAACGCTGCTCCGCTATATCCCGATTTATTCTGTATTCAAGGAAATTGAAAACAAAGACTTCGCCCCTTGTGGTTTCCGCCCTGACCCGCCGGATCAACTTAGTTGATGCGTTTACGTCCAATTTTATGGAACGGAACGCCTCGGACGTGCTTCTTCGCGTGAGGCTCAATTTTATCACCATTTCATCGGAACCGTTTTCCAGCGGAACGGGTGCCTGCCCCACCTCATAGGCGACAACATAATATCGGCTCAACAAAGCCAATCCCTGGGGGGTCGCAAGGCTTGCGCTTCCCACGGAAGAATCGGATTCCACCGCCTGCTGAAGGACAACCGACGAGCCGGGAAGATATATAGTAAGCATATCGCCGTTAAAAACAATCACCTGTTCATGGGGATTTGAAAAATCTATCCGCAAAAGGTTCGGTCTTTTGAACGAGACCATACCGGACATTTCTTCCCTGCCGGTCCTGATTTCAACCTCAGCCTCGTAATCTCGCAATGTGGCATAATAATCGGAAACGGTCTTAAAATATGCACTTGCAGTTGTAATTCCCTGGGCAAAAACCGCCGTTCCCATAAAAAAAAGAAAAGGCAACAGAATTTTTTTTATATACCTAGACATATTAATATTCTATATATTAAGAGAACTAGGGTCAATAAGCCCGTCCGTGCGGACGGAAAAGCAAAAACGCCGCCGTTTTTCAGGCGGAGTTTTTACAAAAATATTCTCATAAAAATTTTATTCTGCCGTTTCATCCTTGATTTTTCGAGGTCGTCCGGCTTTTTTCTTTTTAGGCTTTTCGTTTTCATCGAAATCTGCGGAGACGCAATCGTCATTCGAGGAAGTGGAATTTTCATCAGGATTTTCCGAAACTTTTTCTTCGGAGGCGGAAAGGTTCGGCGAATCCGAATCGGAGACGATTTTCTTGCAATGTTCCTCGCCTTTCAGAATATCGTAGAATTCTTTTCCGTCCATCGTCTCTATCTCAAGAAGGCGGTTTGCTATGTATTCCAAAAGCGCCCTGTGTTCGGTAAGAAGATTAAGCACGTGGTTGTAACGCTCGTCCATTATCCGAGAAATCTCGCTATCCACATAATTCTGCGTTTCTTCAGAAAATTCACGCACGAGATTAGGTTCGCCGCTTCTGTTTCCAAGCACACCGCGTCCAAGCGTCACGTTCTTGAATTTGTCGCTCATACCAAAATCGACAATCATCTGTTTTATTATGTCCGTGGCACGAGCGATGTCATTCGAGGCACCGGTAGAAATATCGCCAAGTACAATCTGCTCGGCAGCCCGTCCGCCAAGCATGGAATCGACCTCATTTATGAGATCCCGGCGAGTCATAAAATTCTTTTCTTCCTGTTCACGATATTGCGTAAATCCGCCTATTCCGTGGCTTCGGGGAACAACCGTTATCTTGTTTACAGGTTCATGCCCTGATGTGAAAGCCGCCACAAGCGCATGACCTGTCTCATGCACGGAAACAAGGCGCATTTCTTTTTTGTTGTCCTTGCGAGTTTTCTTTTTTAGACCAATGCTTACCTTGTCGATTGCTTCGTTGAAATCTTCCATTGTGACTTTTTTGCGACCGTTTCTGACGGCAAGCAAGGCGGCTTCGTTCACAACATTCGCAAGGTCCGCTCCGGCAAAGCCTGTCGTTCCATGCGCAACCGAAACAAAATCCACGTCGGAATCCAATTTTACGTTTTTTGAATGAATGCGGAGAATTGCCTCCCTGCCTTTTACATCAGGTTTTTCCACGGGAACCTGACGGTCAAATCGCCCCGGACGGAGCAGCGCAGGGTCAAGAATGTCGGCGCGGTTTGTTGCCGCAAGAATTATAAGTCCCTTCTCGTTTTCAAAGCCGTCCATCTCGACCAAAAGCTGGTTCAGAGTCTGCTCCCGCTCGTCGTTTCCGCCGCCGAATCCGTTTACTCGGCTTTTTCCAAGCGCATCGATTTCGTCGATGAAGACAATGCACGGCGCTTTTTCCCTTGCCTGCCTGAAAAGGTCTCGAACACGGCTTGCGCCTACGCCAACGAACATTTCTACAAAATCAGAACCGGAAATGCTGAAAAACGGAACTCCAGCCTCGCCTGCCACCGCACG
This sequence comes from uncultured Treponema sp., assembly GCA_938039145.1. GTDB lineage: Bacteria > Spirochaetota > Spirochaetia > Treponematales > Treponemataceae > Treponema_D. The sequence goes on along the minus strand of CALHVG010000036.1, from coordinate 94,996 downwards.
GGCAAGCAATGTCTTACCAGTTCCCGGAGGACCTACAAGCAGAACCCCCTTAGGAATCTTTCCGCCTATTTCAGTATATTTTTTCGGCGTTTTAAGAAAATCCACGACTTCCACAAGTTCGTCCTTTGCCTCGTCCACGCCAGCGACATCGCTAAATCGAGTCTTTACTTTGCCTTCTTCCACAGCCTTTGTTCTTCCGCCGCCGACTCCAAAAAGGCTTCCCATTCCGCCGCCGTTTCCGCCGCCCATCTTCCGGAATATGAAAAAATACATGAGGAATATAATTCCGAACGGAATCAAAAGATTCATGAAAAGCTGCAGCAAATAATTGTTGGATTTTGCGACGAATTTGTAGTCAATGCCTTTTTCGTCAAGAAGTTCCACAAAACTTGACATCAGCACACCGACTGTCTTGTAAGTCCTTCTTGTTTTTTGAGTTGCGACTTTGAAAAGAGAAATTCCTTTTGCCGAGGACGAACTTTCCGCAATTTCGCTTGGTCCGTATCCTATAAAATACGTTTCGCCTATTTCTACGCTGACAATCTCGCCGTTTTCAACCTTTTTCTTGAAGTGGGAATAATCGATAAGATTTTCGTTTCTTCCCATAAAAATTATATCGGCAATCGCAAGAAGCACAAAAATTATCAGCATAATCGCCAAAAAAGGAAAATTCTTTTTTCCGCCGCGCCTGTCTTTTTTGTCGTCGTTGTCAGGACCTACCAACTTAAAAAAATTGTACGGATCTTTTTCGTTTTGTTCTTTGTCATCTTTCTTAGGCTTTTTATTTTCGTCGCTCATTAACCATCCTCAAAACAATGAATTTAATATACGAAGAAAAAGAAGATTTGTCGATAAAAACGCCAAGGAATTCCTTCAAAAATCTAAAGGACATCCGGAAAACTCGCCTTCAGAGATTTTTCCGAAATGCCTATAACAATTTTACTTTCCGCCGCAATTTTTTTAAGCCGAATCTTGACGAATATTCGTACAAGCTTGGATTTAAAAAGGAAAATTTACATTTTTCCGTAAAGTTTGATTTTGAAAATCCGATACTCAATGGGAATGTCTTTCGTCTTTATTTTTTATTTGGAGGAAAAATGAGCTACACAAACGCCTACACAGCCTATCAAAAAACGAACGTGAAAACCGCAAGCCAAGGACACCTTATCGTCCTTCTGTATGAGGCTGCGATAAAAAATCTGAGGAACGCGCTGTCGCTTTTTGACGGCGAACAAAAAATAAAGCCCGGCGACATCGAAAAATTTTCGACATTCGTGCAAAAAGCCCAAGCCATAATCACGGAACTTCAAGTTTCCCTTGACATGGAAAAAGGCGGCGATATTTCAAAAAATCTCATGTCGCTTTATGTGTATTTCAACAGCGAACTGATGGACGCTTCGATAAATCACAACAAAGAAAAAATAAATTTCGTGCAGAATCAGATGGGCGAACTTCTTTCCGCATGGAAAAGCGCAGAGACGGCGACCGCAAGTTCCGCTCCGCAAGAAGCCAGGGCGGCTCTGAACATTCAGGGCTGATTTTCAAAACAGAAGGCAAAAGGAGATGCAAAATGGCTGAAATTTCCCAAGAAGAACTGAACGAACGTGTGGCGATACTAAAAAGATTCCGCAGGCTGCTTGAAGAGCAGAAAAAGAAATTCCAAGATTACCTGAACATTCTTGAAAAGCAAGAATCATCGATAGAAAACGACAACACTGAAGCGATTGTGGCGCACGCCCAAATTGAAGCTGAAATCGCAAAAAGCATATCGGGGCTGAACAAAGTCATCGTTCCTATGAGCAAAATGTATGAGACGACAAGCCAAAGCATCCGCACGACGGATAAAAAATCCGTTGAAGAAATCCAAGGCGACCTTGAAAGGCTTCAGAAAAAAGTTCTTGCCCAAAACGAAAGAAACCGAGAACTACTTAGAAGCCATCTTGTGCAGCTAAAAAAGCAGATAGACGGATTTAAAAATCCATACAGGAATGTCTCAAGCATTTACGCAAAAAAAGCCGCCCAAGGAAATCTTGTGGCGATGGAAATCTAAAAAGACTAAATCTTGATTTCAATAATCGCATCCTATTCAAAGAAATCTCGGGCAATCGGAAAAAACGGAAAAATCCCATGGGAAATTCCGGAAGAAAAACTTTACTTCAAATCGCTGACCGTAGGAAATGCGGTCATAATGGGGCGAAAAACATTTGAGAGCATAGGAAAAATTCTTCCCGAACGCATGAACATAGTGATTTCGAAAAACAATTTCTTTGAAGGGAAAAATCTGGTTACTGTAAAAAACCTTGGCGAAGCGATAAAAAGCGCAGAAAATCTTGGATTTGAAAAAATATTTATCGCAGGCGGAGAAAACGTGTACAGAGAGGCGCTTCCTTTTGCGGAACGACTTTATCTTACCGAAGTTTACGCCGACGTAAAAAACGCGGACGCATTTTTCCCTGAATTCAATAAAGAAGAATTCGTTTTGGAAGCCGAAGAAAAAATTCCCGGGAATCCGAAATATGTAAAAAAAATCTACAGAAGAATCAGGAATTTTGTTTAAAATCGTTCTAAAAAATTCGAAAGATGAAAGTATTTGTAAAATGCAGAACTTTCGAATTTCCGGATTTTTGCAGTTCAATATAAAAATGCGTTAAATCAATAAATTTTAAAAAAACAAAGCGGTTGATTCAGTTCCGAATCCGGCTTTTGTTTTGTAAACAGCGAACATTTTTAGAACGCGGATTTTTGTCTATTTTTTTAATAATCTTAAATCCTGATAAAAAAAGCCGTCCGCAAAAACACTTTTTTGAAAACGGCAATTTTTATCATTTTTTATTTTGCGCTTCCCACAAGGCACATCCATTCAGCCTCGCAGCAAAGAGTTTCGCCAACGTAAAGTTTTCCCGCCTGCTTTATCATTTTTGGGCTGTTCCTTAAAAATTCGATTTCCATACGCGCTTTGTCGCCGGGACGAACCTGATTTCTGAACTTTACTTTGTCAAGCGAAGCAAAAAAGAATAGTCCGTCAGCCGGAACAATGTTCATGAAGCGGAGAGCAGCTCCGCCAGCCTGAGCCATTGTTTCGCAAAGGATTACGCCCGGCACTACCGGATATTCGGGGAAATGTCCCTTAAAGAAAAATTCGTTTTCTGAAAAAGTGTGGATGCATACGCAACCTTTTTCATCGGCACTAACGATTTCATCCACAAAAAGGAACGGTTCTCTGTGCGGAAGAAGCGATTTTATGTCAGTTGTCAAAGACATGATTTTCTCCTAGAAAATTAAAGAAATTCGCACGTTCCTTAGGTTGAAAAGGAACGCACTGTTTTTACCCATTTACGAACAACTGGGGTTTTAGGGACAAAGCCCCTAGGTGAAGGGGTAGCGTACAAGCCTACTTTCGTAGGCTTGGTAGCGAGGGGAAGGCTTTCCCCTCCTTCTATTTTACCTTTTTAAGAATAATCGCGCCGTTGTGTCCGCCGAATCCGAAGGTCGCCGACATTGCGGCATCAATGTTTCCCGAAACGCCCTTGTTCGGAACGTAGTCAAGGTCGCAGCCCCCTTCGATGTCCTGCTCTTCGAGGTTTATTGTCGCCGGGAAAAAGCCTTCGTTTATGGCTTTTACGCAAATCATCGCTTCGATTGCGCCCGTCGCTCCAAGGCAGTGTCCGTGCATGGATTTTGTGGAAGAAATCTTCAGTTTTCTTGCGTTTTCTTCGCCGAACGCCTTTTTTATCATGTTAGTTTCGCTGGGGTCGTTTTTGCCCGTTGAAGTTCCGTGCGCATTGTAGTATTGGATTTCATTGGGTTCGATCCCTGCGTCTTTCATGGCACGTGTCATGCACATTGAGCCAACGATTCCGTCCGGATTGGGCGCTGTAAGGTGGTAGCCGTCGCATGATGAACCGTAGCCTGCGACTTCTGCGTAGATTTTTGCACCGCGAGCCTTGGCGTGTTCATATTCCTCGAACACAAGGATTGCAGAACCTTCTCCCATAACAAAGCCGTTTCGCCTCTTGTCAAACGGTCGGCTTGCCTTTGTGGGTTCTGCATCCCAGCCTGTTGAAAGTGCATGAAGCACTTCGAACGACACGATTCCGAATCTGGTGATTGTAGCTTCCGCACCGCCGGTGAGAATCACATCGCAACGTCCCGAGCGAACCATTTCAAGGGCGACTCCCATCGCATCAGTTCCTGAGGAACAAGCGGTAGAAACAGCCTGCACAGGTCCGTGACAACCGAACGAAATAGCAATATTTCCGCCAACCTCGTTTGGAATAAGTTCCGGAATCGCCATAGGATTTGTCCTGATTCCGCCGGATTTTTCCATCGAAAGCACACTTGCTTCCGTAACTTCCAGACCGCCGATTCCGACCCCAAGAATTACGCCTGTGTTACCAAGGACTTCCGAGTTCCCCATAAGCGAGGCATCTTCCAACGCCATTTTTGCGGCGGCAACCCCGTACTGGGTGAACAGAGCCATTTTTCTTGCGTTCGCCTTGTCCATGTAGTTTTCGGGGGCAAAATCCTTGACTTCGGCAGCATAATGCACCTTGTTTATAGAAGAATCAAAGTGTGTGATTGGACCAATTCCGCTCTTTCCTTCCTTAATTCCTTTCCATGTGTCTTCAACTGTGTTTCCAAGAGGAGTCACAGCTCCCATTCCCGTTATTACAACTCGTCGTTTTTCCATTTTTCTTTCCTCAAAAATAAAGTATAAAAATATTTATGGCAGTCTTAAAAATCTTTCCGACAAACAAACCGAAAGTCAAAAAGATTTTGTCCGCCATCGCATAAACAAAACGCCTCTACAGCGAATTGATTGTTTCGACTGTGTTCACCGATGAACAAGCCCATTTTTCAAAGTATTCGGTTGCCTTCCAAAGTCCGCCAAGAACTCGTCCGGGTCCTACCTCGATGACCTTCCATTCGTTTTCGCTGTCACCTGCAATAAGAGTTCCCAAAACAGCCTCTTCGCTTGTCCAAAGAACAGGATTTGTAAGATGAAGTACAGCCGATTTCTTTGCTTCGTCTCCGCTTGCAACCTGTTTTCCGGTAACATTGCTGAAAAGCGGGATTTTCGGGTCGCTGAACGAAAATGCGGAAAGCGTCTTTTCAAATTCGTCTGCGGCTTCCTGCATCAAAGGCGAATGGAACGGACCTGCCACGGAAAGCCTTATCGTGCGCCTTGCGCCGGCTTCGGTAGCCACCGCCTCAACCTTTGTCAGGGCATCGAACGTTCCGCTTACAACAGTCTGCTTGTCGCTGTTCATATTGGCGGCATAAGCACTTTCGATTCCGTCCACAATTTCCTTGACCTTTTCAGGCGGAAGTCCAACGATTGCAGTCATTCCCGGCGCATGCCCTTCGTTTTCCGAAGCAATTTTTTCGCAGACTTTCTGCATTATAAGACCACGCTGGCGGACAATCTTTACAACATCTTCGAACGAAAGAACGCCCGCTGCATAAAGAGCAGGAAATTCTCCAAGGCTGAATCCCATTGCCGCAGACGGGCGGATTCCCTTTTCCTCAAGAACAGCCATCGTGGCAAGACTTGCACTTGTAATCGCAAGTTGGCTGTTGTCGCTTCGACTAAGTTCAGCCTGTTCGGATTCCCACAAAAGTTTGGTAAGGTTCACACCTGTAATTTCGGCGATTTTATCAACAATTTTTCTTGCCGTAGGAAATGTATCGCAGATATCCTTTAGCATGCCCGGTTCCTGGGCACCCTGTCCCGGAAACAAAAACGCAAATTTCTTTGACATAAGACCTCTAGTCATCCGAATCGGAATGACATTTTTTAAGATTTTGTCATAATTTACACTTTTTACATGTAAATGACAAGAGCGAGAGGCTTGCGGCGGTCTTTGGAGGAAAAACGCTTCCTAAAAAACTACATTCTTTTTACCGAGACAAATCCATATTCCGTCAAAAGATGATTCACAAAAAAATCGTTTTCATCTATCGGAATATCTTTTGTAACGCAAATCGTAAAACAGCAGCCGCAAAGCGTGAAATTCCGCCCGGCAGGAAGATTTGCCAAAAACCTGTCGTAATAGCCCTTCCCTCTTCCAAGCCGCGCACCCTCAAGATTGAACGCAAGCCCCGGTACAAAAACAAGGGCATTTTCCGGAAGCGAAAGCGGCTCAAGCATCTCAAGATTTTCATGCGGCTCTTTTATCGAAAAACAGTTTTTATCGTCCAAGGCATCAGAAAGGGATTCCACATAAAAAAAATCCATGACATTTTTTTCCGAATCAGACGGAAAACAGCGGACGGCATTTTTCGAAGCGGAATCGGAACGGAAATCCGAACCGGAATGTTTTCCGCAAAAAGAATCGGGATTCCTTGAAAAACCGGTCGCCTTATCGCCAGCGGAACGGCGCATCCTGGGAAGCGCAAGTTTTTTCCCATCAGAAATCGCTTTTTCCAAAATCGGCGACAAATCAAGTTCGTCCTTCATCGCCATGTAGCCAAGAATCACAGGCGCTTTTTCATATTCCGGGCTTTTTATCACCGCCTTGAACGCAGAACGCGAACATTCCTTCAGCAATTCAGAGTCCGCACAAAATTCCTTCAGCGCAGAGCGGGCACGTTTTCTCAAAAAAACTTTTTGTTCGGCAAGGCTTCCAAAATCATGAATGTCAAAAGTTCCGCACGGCATGAAAAAACTCTATAGTCAGAAAAAAAAATTGTCCATAGGCTTTCCATTTTGGGGCGCAGAAAATCTTTCCAACGGGTGTTCCGGGGTTCCGCTAACGCTCATTCCTTCGCTGCGCTTCGGAACATGGGGCTTTGAAAAAATCATGCGCTCAGTTTTCGCCTTTGATTTTTTCAAAACACACAACCTTTAGAAAATTTCACGATGCAGCCCCATGCCCCTACATACCCGGCGCAGCATTTTTCACCGAATAAAACAAAAATTGACAAAAACCGATAAGTTTTACTAAACCCACGCACCACACAATCGTATTCTCTGCATCTCGTCTATGAAAAAATCGATTGTTTGCGATAAAATTTTTATGAAAAAATGCATTTTGGATTTTTTTGCTGACTAAAATGGATAAAAATTCTATAATCAGTAAATTTCTGTTCGGCAAGCCTCTAAGCTGTCGGTAATCTTGCGTTTACACTTAAAAGACGCTCAAAAAGGTCGGTTTGAAAGCCCTTCTTTCTTGCTGGCTTCTTTCTTAGGAGATTTAATATGGTAATTTTAACTTTGAACTGCGGTTCTTCTTCCGCAAAATATCAGGTGTATGATTGGGACAACAAAGCTGTCATGGCGAACGGCGTTGTCGAGCGAATCGGAATCGACGGATCTGCGATAACGCACAAAGCGAACGGCAAAAAGACCGAAATCGAATCCCCTTGCCCCACTCACAAAGAAGCAATCGAGTTGATAATAAAAGAACTGACCAACGCAGATGTCGGGGTCATAAAATCCATGGACGAAATCGGTGCGGTAGGACACAGGGTTTTGCACGGAGGCGAAAAATTCACCAAATCCGTACTCATCACGCCGGATGTCCTTGACGGATTTAGAAGCGTAGTGGATTTGGGTCCCTTGCACATGCCGGCGAACATAATGGGAATCGAAGCCGCTCAGAAAGTCATGCCGAATGTTCCTCATGCGGCGATAATGGATACAGCCTGGCATCAGACAATGCCCGAAGAGACTTTCCAGTATGCGATTCCCAGAGAATGGTACGAAAAATACGGAGCAAGAAAATACGGCTTCCACGGAACGTCGTTCCTTTACACCGCAAAAAGAGCCGCCGTGCTTTTGGGAAAAGACCCCAAGGACACGAACCTAATAATCTGCCATATCGGAAACGGTTCTTCCATGTGCGCAGTCAAAAACGGAGTCTGTTATGACACTTCCATGGGAATCACGCCGCTTGAAGGTCTTGTTATGGGAACTCGCTCCGGCGACCTTGACCCCGCCCTTCCGTTCTACATAATGCGAAAAACAGGAATGACCGCCGACGAGATGGACAACGCATTGAACAAAAAATGCGGATGTCTTGGAATAACGGGACGATTTTCCGATAGGCGCGACATCGAAATAGAAGCGGCAAAGGGAGATGCCCTCTGCAACCTTGCGATTGAAATGGAATCGCTCAGAATAAAAAAATACATAGGTCAGTACATGGCTTGTCTTGGACACGTCGACGCAATCGTCTGGACTGCAGGAGTCGGAGAACGAGGTCCTATCACACGAGGGAAAGCTTGCTCCGGTCTTGAAAATTACGGCATAAAAATCGATGAAAATAGAAACCAATGGAGTTTTACGGGCAACGCCGAGACATTTATCCATGCAGACAATTCTGCGACAAAGATTTTCGTGATTCCAACTGACGAAGAACTTGTGATGACCGAAGATGCGTATGCTCTCATGAAAGGAACTTACGACATTCACACGAATTTCAAGTATTCGTTCCAGTCGCCGGATTACGTGAACAAGGCAAGAGAGGAAGGTCTAAAAGCGGATCTTGTAAAACGCCCGAATCTTTCAAAGGTGCTTGCAAAACCCGGCGTATAATTTTCATAATTTTTGGGAAAAACTTCCGTTTTTGAAAAAAATCTACTAAATATAAGCATGAAACGTTTTTTGCTCATGCTTATATGTCCGGTTTTTCTGAACGCTTGCTCCTCAATCTTTAGCACGCAGGAGCAGGTTGAATTTCTTCTTCCAAAAGTCAGTGAAGCCGATTCTTGGGAAATTATCACCAGATGCGGAAAAAAATCATCTTCATTAAAGACCGATTTTTCCGGCGGACGAATAGTTTTATCGCTTGAAAAAGACGCACCGACTGCGATTCTTCTGTATCCGATAAAAGACGATGAAAAACTTTCGGAAAATCCTTTCGGCGCTGTTTGGCCATGGGTGAACGAATTTTCTTCTTTGCACGGATTTTCCGCAGAAATACTGAGCCAATTTTATATACACACAGAATCTGCCGGAAACTCGGACAATACAATGAAAACGTTCATTTCGCGATTCAATTGGCAAAAATTCTGCAAAGAACTCGAAAACGTCGCAGAAAAAAACGACGGCTACAATCCTTGGATTTTGAATCGTCAAAAAATCCTTGAATCCATAGAAAGTAAAACTTTTTCGGCAAAACTTTTACGTCCGTGAACTTGCCTTAAATCATTCGCTCAAATATAATTTTTCAGTATGAAAGCAAAAGCGAAAATATGCGCAATTTTTGTCGTTATGGCATTTATTTTTATATCCTGCAACAAATCGAACAAAACCGAAATCCTTGCGGAAGAAAAAATCAGCCTTCCTTCATCGATGTACGAGTTTTACTATTTTTCGGACGGAGGATACAGGAAAATCTCAAAGGTTTCCGAAGTTCCCGCCGTTCCCGAAAAACCTTGGACTCAGGCTACCCGCATTTCATCGATTTCGTGCGCCGCTTTTTCAGATTCCGATGAAATCAGCAGCGTTCCAAAGGCGTTTGCTCTCGTTAACAGAATCGGGCTTCTTGTTTTTGAAAACGATTTGATTTCTCTTGCGCCCGACACGCAACTTTTCAGCGGACGAACCGCAGGAAATCTAACTTTTTACGACGACACGCCGATATATTCGCTTTACAGAAGCACATTTTTCGGCGATTCAGAGCGGAATTTAAAAGGACTTCATCCGTTTTTGGTTCAATTCAACGCAAACCAAAATGTTTCTTATCCCATGGTCAATGTGGAAAATCTTGGGTTCGATGAAAAAACTGAGATAACCGACTACATTTGGGACGGGAAAATTTTCTGCTGCTATGCAAAAACGACGACAGCCGACAGGGTAAATTTTTCATATCGGGCATTCCAACCAAAAGAACACCTGCTTTCGATTACGCCGGAAAGTGCAAGCAAAAATATTTTGACACGTGAACTTTCAGCCGAGGATTTTAGGGCGGTGCAAAACATAGAGCCTTTTGAAAACGCTCCGGAACGAATAAAGGAACTTTTATCTTCGCTCAAAAATTCAGACTATTTGATTTCAGTGATGACATCCGGCGGACACAGCCCAAGAAAATTCATAAACGCAAACTCTTCTTCCGATGAAAGCCAAGTCATAAACGCATACGGACTTATTTCCGATTCGTGGAGCGCAGTTCTTTTTCAGGACGGAACGATATTTTTGAAAGGGGCTTTGGCTTTGGAAAGAATATTCAACCACGGAAACACGGTTGTTATTAGGCTTCCTCGCCTTCCGAAAGGATTTTCGTATTCGGGTTTTGCGATTACCGGGAAAAATCTTTACGCCGCATGGGAAGAAACTGATTTTTACAAATGCGCAAGAAGCGGCTTCATTTCCGTGGAACTTGCAAAAATCCTTTATTAGCCGACTTATTTTACTATGTCCCTGACCTGAACAATTTCCGCACCTTCGTCAAGGATTGCGCTTAAAAGGAGATCAAGATTTTCGTAAAGATAACTTTCCCGTTCTCCGTATGAAATCCCTGCGCTCACGGATATTATGCTTTCGGAATTCTTTTTGACGCTCGCCATGTAATTGTCTATTATTTTTGCGGTGGTTTTATATTCCGTGCCTTTTGCCGCAGAATCTGAAAGCGTAACGATGTCCAAAAGTTTGCAGTCCGCCTCGGCGTATGAATAGCCCGCCTCTTTTCCTACCTGAACAGCTTTTTCCGTCTTTGCGTAATACGGAGCGTGCCAATAAAGTGAAAGTTCCCGTCCGGTGCAACGAAAAAACTCGTCTTCGTTCCGTGCAAGCCCGCGGCGGATAAAATCTTCGTCAATCATGTAATCTTTGTTCACAAGTTTTGCCGTCGTAAAAAACATTGAGGCGCACTCGTTTTTGGAAAGCGAGATTTGCCGTGTTTCGTTCGGATAGCGGCGGATGAATTCTCCGTTCAAGAAAAAAGTTCCCCGTATTCCGTAATTTTTAAGTTCCCTAAGGATTTTTGCAACCCCGTCCGCATTGTCATACGCCTCTATCGAAAGCGCGACTTTTTTCTTCGGGGAAGACGGAAGGGTGCTTTCTTCAATAACGGATTTTGTCGTGGCTTTTCCCTTTAAGTTCCGGATATAAAGCGCATTTTCGTAATTGGGATTATTGGTTTTCCCTGTAAAAATCCTGTAGTTTTCGTTTCGAATTATGTTTGCTCGCCTTGAAACCGCTTCTCTTTGAATCCATGTCCGGCTTTCGTTGTCAAAGGCATAGTTTTTCCCGTCCGGGGATTCGGAGACTATGCAGTCCGCACCGTTCCATAATGCGTTCGAAACTTGGGAAAGCATCAGCGTTTTCCATGTGCCTGTGCCGAATTCCCATCTTTTTGTGGTTTTGTCGCCGCCTGCGTAAAGGTTGTTGCGCCTATCCCATGCGAGGCTTTCCGTTTTTTCTCCGGAAATGCTTGCAATCTGTTTCCAAGTCAACGTTGAATAAATATAAAGCGTGCCTGCAGAACTGAACGCACACATAGAGCCGCTCGGCGAAACGCACGGAAATCCCGAATCTTCTATGTCCATGATTTTTGAAAATTTTTCGTCCGGTTTATATAAGGTCGCATACGGAATTTCTTTATCGAACGGCATTTTTAAAACCCAAAGACACGGCTCTTGACTTCCGCTCCATATTATTTTCGATTCCAGAAGCGACGAATCTTTTGAGCCGAACGCACGGCTTTCGACAGCCTCAAGTCTATCGCAATTCTGAAAACTTTTTAGCCTGTACCAACTGAAATCCTTTTCGTCATGAATTATCGCAAGAGAAGAAATGAACGGACTTACGCTGAATCTGTCTTTTGTCGGCGAAAATTTATGCGGAAGTCTTCCAAGGCTCATTCCTTTTCCGATTATCGGGGAATAAAGCCCCACCGTGTAAAGTTCCTTTGTGTTTATTCTGTATATTATGTCGCCGTCTATGTAGACAAAATATTTTCCGCCAGCCCAGCAGACAGAATCTATCGTTCCTTTTCCTATCTTTCTGAATTCCTCGTCCGCCTCAATTCCTTTTAGAACAGCGTCTGGATTGCAGAAAAACACGTTTCCGTCCTTTTCGTACAAAAGAACCGACGAATCGTCCCCCCATTTTGACGGATTTTTTTTATAGCTGAAGTCCGCCTTGTCATCAAGAATCGCTTTTTTCCCGTCATGAATATTTTCAAGCACAAGGAAGCCGGACGCATAATCTTTTTTTTCAACATAGCAACTCCACATTCCGTCGGAACTGACATTGTGGCTTGTAAGGCGCATAGAATTTTCCGGCATTTTTTGCGTAGGATTTTTCCATGCGAAAGTTTTTTTTCCGATGTCGTACCATGCCGTTCCGTATCGGTTTCTGAACTGAAGGATTTTTCCGTCCTGCACAATTTCGATTTGCTCCGGATAGCACGTAAGGATTTCGGGACGAATTTTTACCTCTCCGTTCCGCACCGCAGCTTCAAGCAAAGTGGAGTACACGGAAGAACCCGGAATGTCGTTTCGGACAGTGAACAGAATCCGATTATCCTGATTTATATCGCCCTCCGAAAAACTGATTCCCGCCGGAACATTCACGGAAAACAAAAGGAACGCAATCGTAAAAAAAATATTTCGTTTTGCTGTTGAAAATTTCATGCCATAAATCCTTGCCTAAATTCTCTAAAAAATCTTTCTGCACGAAGTTTCAAGTTTTTTCCGTTGGATTTTACCGCCGGTATCGCACAGGAAGATTCCTTTAATATTTTCATTTACGGTTACATTTCCATGCGGATTTTTCAAATTCTTCGACCGTTTTGCAAAAACAAAGCAGTCGCCGTAAAGGGGGCAACTTTATTTTGTCGCCTTGTTAAGCCGCATATTATTTTTTGATTACAGTCATGGGATCTACAAGGTGTCCGTTCTTGTAAACCGTAAAATGCAAATGCGACCCTGTGGAATATCCTGTAGACCCCACAAGCCCCAACTTTGTCCCTTGCGAAACGGCCTGTCCTTTTTTTGCGATTGTCGATGACATATGCCCATAAAGCGTCTGGTAGCCGTTCGGATGTTTTACGATTATATAATTTCCGAAGATATTTGAATATCCCACGAACGCCACAGTTCCTGTCGATGACGAATATATCGGAGTTCCGGTAGGACAAGCCATATCAACACCAGTATGGAACGATTTTGCGCCCGTTATCGGGTCGGGACGAGGACCGAACATACTTGTATACCTGAACTTCGACGTAAGCGGACATTTAAAAAGTTCTCCCATCGCGTTCAAAAGTTCGTCGCCCGAAAGTCTTGCTCCCGGAATAAAAAGTTTTTGTCCCACCGTAAGATTTGCGCTTTCCAGTTCGTTCACGTCCAAAAGTTCCTCTACAGAAACCTTGTATTTTGCAGAAAGCCCCTGCAGCGTGTTTTCTTTCTGAACCGAATAGACAAGTCCGTCGATTGAGGGGATTTTCAGTTTCTGCCCCGACGCCAAAAGCCGCACGTTTTCTATTCCGTTCACACCGATTATCGTCGAAATGTTTTTTAGTCCGAATTTTCTTGTGATTGAACTTATCGTGTCTCCGCTTTGGACCGTGTACGCCCTATACGTAACCGGCTGGCTGAAAAGTTTTGCTGCACCCGCACCGAATTCCGCATCGGGAAGAGAGCCGTCCGAAAGATATTCAACGCTTTCCTCCTTTGCAAAAGAATTCATGATTGAATCCAAAAGTTCCAACTCGGAGGTAACTTCAGTCAAAGGAAGCCTTCCCGTGTGGTCTTTTGTGTAGTTCCAAAAAAATGCCGAACCGAAAAGAACGCCGGCAACAACGGCGGCGGAACTTATGGAAAGTGCAAATGCGGAAGCGTTTTTCTCTACAAGGCTTACAGTTCTTCCAAGGAGTGTAAGAAAATCCTGGAAAGTCAAAGTTCTTCTGACAGGGCGAGCCGCTATTGCTTTTTCCCTTGCGACCTGCACGATTCCCGTCGAGACAAAAGGCCTCGCCTCTTTTCTACCCCGCCTGTCTTTTCGTTTTTCGGAAAGCCACGAACCGAATCGCCTTCCCGGCGAACCTCTTGAATCCGTATAACTTCTACCGGCATAACCCACGTAACTGATTATTTCCATACTTCGACTATCGACAGCTTGTCCTTTTACTTTTAGAAAATTTTTCATATGGAAGAAAATCGAAAGTCGTATTATTGTTGTAGCAGATGAAAAACGAAAACAATAAAAAATCCGTCGCTTTTTTAGTATGCATTTTTTCAGGAATATTTCTTGGACTTTTTGTAAAACTTTTTGTGTTCGACATTGTGGCGGTATCCGGAGCCTCAATGGAACCGACGCTTAAAAACGGACAGAAGGCATTCGTGAACAGACTCGCCTATGGAATTCCCGTTCCGTTCAGGTCTTCGTTTATAGTCCAATGGGCTTTTCCTGCGGACGGAGATTTGGTCACGTATCTTCACAACGACAAAATCGTGGTAAAAAGATGCGCAGCCGTCGGTGGAACCGTGCTAGAATTTAGTGATGAATCCGGCTATAATCTTTTTTTGGGTGGCAACAAAATTCCGCTTACAAAAAGCCAGTTCGACATGATGAAAAACTACGGCAGTGTTCCGGAAGGCTACATACTCGCATTGGGCGACAATTATTCTGAGTCCGTGGACTCAAGGGCATACGGTTTTGTTTCTGTAAAAAACATAACGGGGAAAATAATCGGAAAATGAACGGATATTTCAAAAAACCGGCGTTGATAGTGCTCCTTGTCCTGCTTTCCATTTTCTTTTTATACGTTTTTTCTCGTTATGCGGTGCTGGCATTTACGCCGGTTTCAAAAATCCAAGTTCCATACGAACAGGCGGAACGCGGCTCAATCGTCGACAGAAGAGGAAAACCGCTTGCCGTCCAGACGAATTTTTACCATGTCGGGGTAACACCGCATCTTGTAAAGAACAAAGAGCAATTTGCGCACGACGTTTCCGTTCCGCTGGACATGGACGAAAAAATAATCCTAAGAATCCTTGAAAACAATTCCGAATCAAGTTTTGTGTATCTTAAAAAAAAGGTGAACCAAAACGTCTACGCAAACTTAAAAGAAATCGCGGACAAGAACAAATACACATACATTTCATTCGACAGGATTCCCGGCAGGGTCTATCCTGAAAACAGCCTTGCCTCTCAGCTGATTGGATATATGGGAGACGATGGAAAAGGGCTTGCCGGGGTGGAATATTCCATGCAGGAATATCTTCAGCCTACGGAACAGGAAGGAACGGCTTCTTCTTCGGGGAAAAATGTGTACCTTACCATAGACGCAAATCTGCAATACAAACTTGAGCAGATTGCAAACCAGACAATGGATTCAACCCATGCAGAATCCATGATTCTTCTTGCCGCCGACGCAAAAACCGGAGAAATTCTTTCGTACATAAGCCTTCCGTCCGCAAATCTGAACGAATACGGAATGGCTTCGATTGCCGAAACAATAGACAGGCCCGCCATGGTCGCATACGAACCCGGCTCGGTCTTCAAGATTTTTACGATTGCGATGGCATACGACAATTCCCTCATAAAGGCAGGAGACAGTTTTTTCTGCAATGGGCTTTACGAAAAAAAATATCCGGGCGAAACGGTCAGGATAAAATGCCTTGGCACCCACGGTTGGATTACCCCAAGAGACGCTCTTAAATTTTCATGCAACGATGTGATTGCCCAAATAAGCGACAGGATGAACGAAGATGATTTTATAGCCGGCATAAAAAGACTTGGCTTTGGAAAAAGGACAGAAATAAATCTTCCGGGAGAAACATACGGTCTTGTAAAAACGCCCGGAAGCAAAACATGGTCGGGAAGATCAAAACCGACAATATCAATGGGGCAGGAAATAAGCGTGTCCGCACTCCAGATGGTGCAGGCGGCATCTGCAATCGCAAACAAAGGGATTCCGCTCAAACTTTCGGTAATAAAAAAAATCACCAACAAAGACGGCTCCATCGTCTACGAGCATCAGCCGACGGAGAAGGAACGTGTGTTCAAAGAAGCCACGGCAAAATACGTTCTAAGCTGCATGGAAACTACTGCCATAAGCGGAACAGGCTCACGGGCAAGACTTAACGACATTTCAATTGGGGTAAAAACGGGAACAGCCCAAATGGCTGACAGAGAGAATGACGGATATTCTTCAACGGATTTTCTTTCAAATTGTATTGCAATTTTTCCAATCGAAAACCCTGAAATCATTCTATACATTGTGGTCTCAAAAGCGCAGGGCGAAACCTACGCAGGACGAATTGTAGCTCCGGTAATCGCAAAAACCGCCGACGAAATCATCGATTATTTGGGAATGAGCCGAGGTCAGGCAGAAAGCCTTGAGCATTCGGGAAAAATAAGCATAACGCCAAGCCGCGGCGTGGAAATCGGAAAATACGTGCCGGATTTTTCAGGGCTTCCAAAAAAATCCCTTGCCGGACTTTTAAAGCGGAACGACATTCAGGTAAAGATAAACGGTTCGGGCTGGGTAAAATCCCAAAGCCCCGCACCGGGAACTCCCGTTACGGAGAACATGGTAATTGAAATCAATTTGGAATAAAGAGATTTTTTCAAGGAACATAAAATCGTTCGAAAATCGGTTTCCTTCTCTCTATATGCTTTACAAGCCCATCGCAGAAAATATTCTTCACCTTGATTTTGAAAACGAAACTTTGATGAAAGAAACATTTCCGTTTTGGGAACTTTCGATTTCAAAAAACGGACTTCCGGTCGCTACGGAAAACGGCCTGAAACTCCATTCGTTCTACGCCCCCGAAAAAGAAGCCGGAACAATCGTCTCC
The DNA here is from genome assembly GCA_938039145.1 of uncultured Treponema sp. Classification (GTDB taxonomy): domain Bacteria; phylum Spirochaetota; class Spirochaetia; order Treponematales; family Treponemataceae; genus Treponema_D. The sequence continues at coordinate 78,241 of CALHVG010000036.1, read as the reverse complement.
GCCGTAAAAAAAGAATCGTCTTCTATTGTTTTTGAAGGTTTTGGGCTGGGATATGCCGTGATTTCCGCTGCGGAACTTTTTCCAGAAAAAAATTTTGTAATCATCGAATGTGAGCCTCTCCATTTTTTTGCATCTCTTGCGCTCCTTGACTGGAAATCGGTTTTCAAAATAGAAAAGATTGTTTTGGCGATAGGTTCGTCCGTCGAAGAGACCGTAAAACTTATACGGCAAAATCCAATTTTGCAGACGACATTCATCTCCGTTCCTTCGCACCAAAGCCATGCAAAAAACTTTTTTTCGGAACTTCAGGAATTGATTCATCGAAACAAAAAACGGGAAGAAATAAACGCCGCCACGACAAAAAAATTCGGCTCGTTATGGAACAGAAATTGCCTTCGCAACGCAGAACGCTCTGTTTTATGCGAAGGTGTTGAGATTTTTGAAAATTGTTCGAGAAACCTTCCGTTCCTTGTAATTGCCGCAGGACCTTCCCTCCAAAAAATCCTTCCGCACATCGATGAGATTTCAAAAAAATGCGTAACGGTGGCTGTCGACACGGCGCTGCGTTCGCTTCTTTCCGTGGACTTCCAGCCTGATTTTATAATCCTTACCGATCCGCAATATTATGCGTACAGACACCTTGCAGGGCTTTCCGCACCCAAAAGCATCCTTATAGCGTCGCAGGACGTGTACCCATCCGTGTTCAATTTTAAGTGCAAAAAAATAATCTGTTCCGGAAGCCAAATGCCTTTAGGAAAATTCTTTGAAAGCGAATGCGGAAAAAAGGCGTCGCTCGGAAGCGGAGGCTCGGTTGCTTCCTGCGCATGGAATTTTTCAAGATTTTGCGGTTCAAAAACGATTTTTCTGATTGGACTTGACCTTTCCTTTCCGATGAAGCAAACGCACTCAAGGGGAAGCACTTTCGAGCAGAATGCACACAGAATTTCCTCGCGCCTGGATTCCGCCGAAAACAAAGGGCTTCCCGCACTGTTTTCAGGGAGCACGATGAACGGCGAAGATTACAACGGAAACATCGTCCTCACAGACCAAAGAATGAAAATGTTCGCCTGGTGGTTCGAATCTAGAATCGCCGAATGTAACGACACCAAGACTTTCACGCTTTCTCAGGAAGGCTTAAAAATTTCAGGCGTAAATACATTTTCGATTTCCGCCCTTTTGAACGAAAAAGAAATTATTTCCGAGAAGAAAACGTTCTTCAAAAAAGCCGAAAACAAATACAGAACAGAAAACGAAATCCGTTCTCTTAAAGAAAAATACAGGAACGCAAAAAAACTTTTGGACGAAAAACTAAAAGACGTAAATCCGCTTGATTTTGATTCCGTTGAAAAAGCTCTTGAAAAACATTTTTCAAAAATATTCTGATTTTTTTCACAAATCGCTAAAGTAAAAACCGACTTTCCCGATAATAAATGTGTAACGCATGGGGACGGTTCGACATCCAGACGCCTCCATCTGTTGTACAACAAAGATTGGCAAAGTTCAGTTTGCCGGTTACTAAAAAGTTGAAAAACGTGTGAGGTTTTTCAACTTTTTTTTTGCTTTCCGGAATTCTGCGTTTTATCGTACAACAATCAGCGTTGGCAAGTGCTTACTTTTACTCCATTTGCGACCTCTTCACCGCAAAGAATCCTAACTAGTTCCATTGCCAATTCTTCCGCAGCACCTGCGCCTCGTCCGGTCGTAATGTTTCCGTCGGTTACAAACGGAACATTATCGCAATGCGTGGAATTTTCCACGTCCTCAGGAGAAACCTTTTCTTCCATTCCGGGATAGCAAGTCCAATTCTTACCCTTGAGCATTCCCGTTTTTGAAAGGACTATCGCGGGCGCAGCGCAGATTGCAGCTACGTGCTTTCCTTCGTTGAAACATTTGGTAATAAAATCGGTCAAATCTTTGTTTGCCGCACAGTTTACAGAACCCGGCATTCCTCCCGGAACGTAAGAAAGATTCGGGGTTTCTTCCCTAAAAGCATCTTTGAATTCGTCAAAACTCATGTCCGCTATAACAGGAACTTTATGCGATGAAATCACAATATACGGGTCTGTCATCGCAGGAGTTGGAACAGCCACCGTAAAAACTTCGACTCCGCCGCGCCTAAGATAGTCCACTATGGTCAAGGCTTCGATTTCTTCAAATCCGTCGGCAAGAAAAACCACTGCATTTTTCATAAAAATCTCCTTAATAAAAAAAAATCGTTCGGAAATCCGTGAATTCCGTAACACATTCCGCTTTCTTTTGAAAACTTTCAGCACGGAAACGCCCGATTTCCCGAAACTTCTTCAGATTATACACCAAGCGGCAAAAATCACGCTCGATTTTTAAAATAATTTTTCTTTTTTCGATTTTTTTGCTTTTTCATGTCAGATTTTTGCATTTTTTTACTAAATAAATACGAGGTGAAAAATGCGAATACTTTTTGTAACTTCAAAAAATCCCGAAGTCTATGACGAGGCGGACGGATTTTTCGTGCGAGAATACGTCAGGGAACTTAGAAAATATGCGGACGTTATATGCGTCTATCTTCGAACGGAAAAAGGTCCCTGTCCGGAAGTAAAAAACACAGTTGACTATGTATTTTCGCCTAAATCGGCTTTTGACGCTTTCTCGCCGGAAGCGATTTTCCTTGAGACTGCGGCATCATTTCGCTCCTCGATGGAAAACCTTGTTTCAACTTTCAATCCCGACATAATACATTGCGCCGACAGCAATTCATACCTTCCTTTCCGCTTCGACGAAAATGTATTCTATTCCGCCCAGTTTTTTCAAGGACCGGAAAATCCATCCGTCCCCGACGCTCCGTTTCTTGTCGAAACTAAAATCGAGCGATGCGCATTGAAAACCGCATCCGCCGTCGCAGTCTATTCCGACTTTTCTGCGGAAAAAGCCGAGAAATTGTCCGGAGGAACATGCGTTCCAATTGTCCTTTCGTTGGGAATAAGAGCGGAAAAATTCCTCAGTTCGAGTGCAAAAAACAGTTCCGAAAGCGGAGGAAATCTCATTGCCGCTGAAAAATCGCCTTCCCTAAAAACGAAAATGCGCATTTCGTGTTTTTCGAATATGGAAAATCCTGAAAACGGCGTAAGCGATTTTGTGTTCGCCGTGAACGCCCTCGGAAAAACCTTCAAAGAAAAACACAACATCGAATATTCGCTCTACGGCAAGGGAAAACTCATGGCGGGGCTTGACCTTTCGCTTTTTGACAACAGAACTTTTTTGAGCGGAGAAAAACTTACCGCCGCATACAAAAAATCCGACATTGTGGTAATTCCGAGCCGCAACGAGCCGTTCGGATTTGCGGGACTTGAAGCGATGGCGGCGGGGGCTCTGGTTCTTCTTCCAACGGGGCTTGGGATGGATATGTACGCCGAGCCGGGCTTCAACTGCATTGAGATTCCGCACGAAAGCCTACGCATGGCTAAAGTTATAAAAGATGCGGTGGAAAATTTCGGCGGATACAAATTGTTGCGGGACAATGGCGCAAGAACTGCCTTACGGTGGACATGGAGGCGATGCGTTAAAGCGCATATGTATGTGTACAGACAGGTCGTTCAAGGAAGGCTCAGCCAGTTGTGTTCCGCTTACAGGAAAGAGGAACGCGAAGTCATCGAAAACTACAGGAACGCAAGTGACGTGGAAAAACTGTACGCCGCCGAAACTGAACGCAAGGCTCTTTTCAGGCTGCTTCGCAAAGAGTCATCAAAAATGACAGCGTTTCAAGGCGAGGTCGACCCGGACTCATTCCTTGAACTTCTAAAAAACCTTGAAAGACAAGGAAGAAAAATCCTTGCACTTACAGGCTCGTACCTTCCGGACAAGGAAACGTTCGGCAGAAACGTCGAAACCTTTTCCGTCCTGAACGAGGGAGAATCGGGCATAACGGTACGCCCCGAATGCCTTCCATTCAAAGACGGCGAATTCGACACGGTGATTGTTTGCGGCGCGTGGGAATCCGTGATAGACCCCTGCGGCACACTCGTGGAATTCCAGCGAGTCTCGAAAAAGAATGTCATCGTGCTTTACAACAAGGGTTTTCCGTATCCGTGGCAGACATTTCAGATTGAGGACGAAAGCGACTGGAAAAAACTCACGGGCGAAGACTGGGTGCTGGTAGACGACGAAAATCAAGCGGATTGCAAAAACGTTCAGTACGGCGAGGTGTCGTTTGCAAAGCGGAAGACGGCAGAAACAGGGAGCGAAATCATCGCATAATGGAGGGAAGATAGGTCGGTTCGGTTTTCCGCAGCCAGTATGCAAGAGCATATAAAAGTTTGCGGCAAAATGCCGCTGCTTTATAAAATCTTTTTGTAATCTGAAAACACTTGGCATTCAGAATTTGTAATTCAATTAGTCGGAGATATTGCAAGTTTCAAGCGGTTTGTAGTATACTGCTTTCCATCTAGGGGATATAGCTCATCTGGTAGAGCGGCTGGTTCGCAATCAGCAGGTGGTCGGTTCGAGTCCGATTATCTCCAAGAAGCGCCTTTTCCTGGCGCTTTTTATTTTTAACTCGTGGAACGAGAACTGCAGATGGACGGACATGGTTAGGCAGCGTTCATTGTGTAACGCTTCGTATGTCCGTCCCACGAATCGGGCGGTTCGCTCGATTCGTGCTAGGTGGAGTGTTCATTGTGAAGAACGGCAATGCAATTATGTCATTCAAACATAGATAGCAACTGTCTGCACGCAAGACAAAAATCGATTTTGATAAAGAAAAGGACACCTCTATTCTGCATGAGGTGTCCTTTTCTTTTTGTATAAATTAATAATTACAGTGAACGAGCCACTCTTAATCCTATCGTCTGCTTATTTGGAGTTGCGACGGGAGCAATGCCTTTTCGGTTAGTTACAGCACAGCTTGCAGCATATGTCTGCCAGTTACCGCCCCGAACGATACGATTTGTGCCAACCGACGAGCCCATAGGATTTGATACAAATTGATTGGAATCCTTGTAGTCACCATCACTAATCATTGCCTTGTCATTGAAAAGGTCGTAACACAATTCCTCCAAGTTTCCGCTCATGTCATAAAGACCCAACGAGTTTTTTTCCTTGCGCCCAACCTCATGGGTTCTGGCATTGGAATTGGTTGTATACCATCCATAAGAATCCAAAGCGTCATCATGAGCATTTGCCTTGAAAGTCGCCGAAGTTTTATTCGTGTTACTTCCCGCAAAAGAATATTTCCAAGCATCTACGTTCGGGTTTCCTCCGCGAGCCGCATACTCCCATTCAGCCTCCGTCGGAAGCCTGTAGCCTTTCTTAAGCCACTCTTTTTTCGTCCAGTCGTATTTGGGGATTACTTTTTTCCCGTTTTGGGCATCGGCTTTTGTGTATACGGTGGAATCATCGTTGTAATATACGCACTCGGTATCACTTCCGAAAGTCAGCTTTGTAAGTTCATTGCAGAACGCAACCGCCTCGTACCAGTTTAGCGAATCCACGGGAAGCAATTCCTGTTCTTCACCGAATGAACCGGCACCCCCATGAAATTGGCTTGGATTATTGCTTTCGCCCATTACAGCTTTGTAAAGTTTTTGCGTAACCTCATACTGCGACATTGAAAACGGACTAAGTTTTACATTTCGTCCCTTTAGGAAAACTCCTTTCCAATAGTTTTCGTCTGTCGGAGCAAAAGATGCCCAGCTTGAATCATCCTGCATTGTAACATAGCCGTTCATTCCTGTAGGAACAATCACGTTCTCCGCTGACTTTTCTATTCCGCTTCCATTGATATTCAAGTTTCCGTTGTCAAGCAACCAATCTGAATCGGAATGGGTCAAAGTCTTTCCCTGAAACTGTCCGTTTGTGGCTTCTCCCACAAGACCGCCGTTCAGATGCTTCCACTGTGCATAAAGGACCACTGTTTCGTCCGCAGTTGCGGTAAGATTCTTGACCATTGCACCTGCAGCATAAGAGTCTCCGTCTCCATTCTTCGTTGTGTTCCAGCTATCAACCACGCATAATAATTTTGAGAAGGTGCTGGCGTTCAATACCTGCTCCACGTCATAGGTGAAGTCTTGATCATCCATAGTTCCCACACCGCCGTTTGAGTCGAATCTGACCTTGAAGTTGATTGCCTTCCATTCCGTTTTGCACGTAGTGTTTTCGGCAGGCATCTGAGTGAACGACGGCTTCCAAGCCACATAAGTATAGCCTGTCCTTGTGACAGTTCCGGGCGCAGTTACGTTAGCACCATATTTTTTAGTTACCGTCTTGTTCGCAGTCTCTCCATCGTTCCATGTTCCGCCGTCAGCATCGAATGTAAGAGTTGCCTCTTTTCTGTCGTAGTAAATCTGAACAACGGTAGAGCCATCCTCTGCTATCGTCTTCTGCTCAAAGGAAGCCGCCTGAAAACCTTCGATTTCCTTTGCGACTGCCTCTGTAGTTCCGCCGGCAACACCAGTCTTTACCTCTGTCAAAGTCTCGTCTTTTAGGTAGGTATCGTCGTCAAGATTTTGTTTGTGGTGTTCGACTTTATATGGGAATACTGGCAACGCCTCAAAGTTCACCGCAATATTAGTTTCTTTTGTAACCTTGATAGTCGCCTTGTTTGCGTCAACTGAATCCTGCACCATGCCTTCCGGCCATACGGTCTTGTAGTTAGCCTCAGGAGTTGCCGAGAACACGATGCTCTTTCCCGATTCAACAGTATCTCCGCTGTTGAACGTATCCCCATTAAATGTCGCGCTTACAGAACCGTGTCCCACAGCTTCATAAGTTACCTTGAACAGCTGGGCATCACTTGAAACCTCAGTCTTACAAGAACTAAGGGCAAACATAATCGCCGCCACAGCGGCAACCGACATAAAAATCTTTTTCATGTGTCTTCTCCTTAAAAAAGATATGATTTTCATGGTTCTAAAACTCGCCTTTATCGTAAGCATATGCAAAGTAAAAGCGGTTTTACATTCAAAGATTTGCTTGCAAGAAACGACTGTCAATTTATCGCAAGGATTATACAGGCGGCAAAAACCGAGTCCATCGCCTGCATTTGTCAAGCAAATCGTCTGTATGTTGAGAAACATAACGTATTTTTATTACTTGCACAAGCATTTTTTGATAGTTTCACTATCAATATTTAATAAAAATTGATTCCTATGGTCTATATAATCGGTTTTCGATATACTTTCCGCATGGAAACACGTAATATTTTCGAAAATCTTTCTTGCCTTGACCATCGTTATTCGCTTTCGGAAGCGGATTCATTTGAGGGACTGTCCAAATACATATCCGAGCAGGCGGCAATCCGCTCGTGCGCAAAATGCGAGGCGGCACTGGTAAAGGCGCATCTTAAAATCCGTGGAGAACTCACGGACGAACTTGAAGCCATACTTGACAAGGTAGCCGACAGCATAGACCCCAAGGATGTCTACGAAGAGGAAGAAAAAACAAAGCACAATATCAGGGCGTTGGTTAACGTGATGAAAAAGAAGGTTGACTCTCGGATTGGACCTTTGGTTCATCTTGGGGCGACTTCCGTTGACATTTTGGACACAGCCCTTTCATGCCGAATGAGGGACGTTACGAAAAACGTAGTGCTTCCGAAACTTAAAGAACTTGAACGAAACCTTTGCAGAATAGCCGAACGGGAATGCGCCACACCGCAGGTCGGAAGAACACACGGGCAGCATGCAGTCCCTATTACGTTCGGATGGAGCATAGCGGAATTCGTAAGCAGACTTGGAAAATCCATTCTTTGCATTCAGGAACTTTCCGATAAACTCGTAGGAAAACTTGCAGGTCCTGTGGGGTCGTATAACGGTCCTTCGATGATTGTAAAAGACCCGGAAGAACTGGAACGGCTTTACACTCAATTCCTAGGTCTGAAGCCTTCGGAATATTCAAATCAGCTTGTAGAACCTGAACATGTGCTTCGTCTGCTTCTTGAGATGAACGTCGCATTCGGAATAATAGCAAATCTTGCCGACGACCTAAGGAATCTACAAAGAAGCGAAATCGGCGAAGTCTTCGAATATTTTTCGAAAGAGCAGGTGGGTTCGTCCACAATGCCGCAGAAACGAAATCCCTGGAATTCCGAACACGTAAAATCCCTATGGAAAGCGATGTGTCCGCGCGTCATGACCTTCTACATGGACCAAATTTCAGAGCATCAGCGAGACCTTACAAATTCCGCAAGCCAGCGATTCATAAGCGACTACGTGTCCGGTTTCACCATGGCTGTAGAAAGGATGAACTCAATAGTAAAAGGTCTTCAGGCTGACCGAGAAGGGATGGCAAGAAACCTTGAATGCGCAGGCGGAAAGGTAAAAGGCGGGGTTCTTGCAGAACCGGCATACATACTTTTGGGCGAAGCAGGCTACAATGACGGGCACGAGATTATAAGGAAAATCACGCTTGAGGCTGAAAATGAGGGAAAGTCATTCTTTGAGGTTTTGAAGAGCCATAAAAAAGAATATGCCGACATAAAAACTCAGCTGGAAAAACTAGGCATTGAAAACCCCGACTCATTCTTTGAAAATCCTGCAAACTACTCAGGAATCGCCGAAAAGAAATCAAAGAGGCTTGCGCAAAAATATCTAAAACTTATGGATGAATAGGAAAAAGGCGGAAAGATTTTCTTCGTAGAAAACTTTCCGCCAAATAAACCGGATTTCGTAAGACTTTTCTATTTTCCGCCGGTCTTCCTCAAAGCGGGAACGAACACCCTTATATAATCGATGAACGAAATGTAACTCAAAACCACACAAATCACCATCAGTATAATGGAGGCGGTTCTAAAAGTCTCTGAATGCGGAATATCAAAACCAAGTCGCAATGCAGATTCCTGCGCAAGCATAAAAAATCCCGTGAATATATAGAACACTGTCTTGAATTTTCCGCCTTTTCTTGCCGCAATTGCGACTCCCTTTGAAAGCGCCACCATCCTTAGGAAGGTCATCGTAAACTCTCTGTAGAAAAGCAAAACGAACAGCACCATGGGAGCAAAACCTTTTTCTCCTACCGAATTGATTGCGCCGGCAAAAACGGAAAGATTCAACAGCACGTCCGCAAACGGATCGTAGATTTTTCCAAAATCGCTTACTTCGTTATATTTTCTTGCGAAAAAACCGTCAAGATAATCCGTGAACTCAAAAAATGCCAAAAGCGGAATCATTGAAAAGGCAGTGATTTTTGAAAGTAGCGGGGAATTTATCCAAATCGGAAGGTTATAAAGAATAAAAAAGAACGGCGCAAAACATAGCCGCATGGTAGTAAATTTGTTGGAAAGTTTCATGATGCTTAAAGTATCTTTTTTTAAGGAATAAAAGTCAATAAAAAAGAGCAGAAACTTTCATTTCTGCCCTTTTGCGCTGAATCGGTTAAGTTATAGATGAGCCTTGAAATCCTGAACAACGCTTATTGCAGAAGTTACCTTGAATTCCGGATGTTCTTCCGACGCAATACGAATTGCCCGTTCGACCAATATCGCAGAATCCGCCACTCCCTGCAATGTAAGGTTTTCGCCGTCGATTACAGCCCTCAGGAATTCGATGTTGAGTTTGTGTTCAAAAACAAGTTTGTTCACAAGGTGCTGACATTTCAAAAGTTCCTTGAGTTTTTCTTCACCCTTCTTTTCTTTTTCAGGATTTATATAGGATTCCAAAATTGTGGAAATAGTGCCGGCGGCATCTTTTTCCTCAAAAATACCCGTATTCATCACCATCAAAAAATGGCTGGGGTCGTCTATATCAATGTTGAAAAAACTTTTATGAAAACCCTTTCGGTTAGTGTCGCTCTCGCTTATGCGCTGCATTGCCTGCTTTTCGTTCCAGCTGAATTCATCCATCAGTCTTTTAATACGAACATCATCATTTGCAATAAAGCGGAACGACAAAAGATTCGGAAGGCTTTCAAGAATCACGAAAGCGCCTCGACCGATAAGAATGCAGTCACCCTCTTCCGCCGCCTCAAGAACAGCCGTTTGAAGATAATGAAGATATTCATCCCTGTCCTTTACCAAAGAAGCAAAAAAGCCGGGCTTCTTTTCGTCGTATTTTTTAAGTTTTTCCGCAGGAAAACCGAGAGCGACGATACGCTTTTCTATTTCCTGTCTGTTTATAAACTTATATCCGATTTTTTCTGCGACAGCCGAAGCAACCTCATCACCCAACGCCGCAACCTGTCTTGATATTGCTATAACTGCCATAAAAACTCCTATAAATTTGTGGCATGGAACCTTTCAGCATCCCTGAAAAGTTCTATCATAAATCTTTACGTAATTCTAATTCGTAACTGTCAATCTGTCAAAAAAAAATCAAAGGAAGCAGAATGCCGCCGAATGATTTTTTATCAGGACAAAGGATTTTTCAAAAATCATGAAACAAAAATCCCTTCAAATATTCATCGGGTTTGTAAAAAACAAGACCGATTCCAAATCGGGAAATCGGTCTTGAAAGTTCGAAAAACTATCTTTTTGCCCCGTACGCTTCGTATTTCTTTTTAGGGCTGTAAACGCCTTCCCTGTATTCGCCGGTAAGACTTGGAATCTTCATCTTCATGCCCGGCATTATAAGGTTAGGATCATTGGGGCGCGGCATACTTTGCTTGTTTGACTGATAAAGGTTTTCCCAAAGCAAAGGATTGTTGTAAACGTAAGGACGGCCGGAAATGTTCCAGTAGCAGTCTTTCGTTTCCGCCCATGGACGAACGATGTAGAACTCCGGAAGCGGAGTAACTTCATATATGCCGTCGAGCGCAGCGATTGAAGAGTTTGCAAAAGTCAGCGCGGAAGAAAAATCTTCGTTTTTGAATGCCGACTCGGCATTGGAATATGCAGACGTTGCAGCGGTAAAAGCTATCGGAAAACTTTTATCAGCTTTTATGCTTTGAGCCCACGAAATCCTGTTCTGCGCAATCTTAATCTGCGCTTCTGCATTTCCGCGGGTTCTCATCATGTCGATGTAAGCCCTGGAAAGTTCCGCATTTTCAGCCGCTTTCTGAGAATAGCCGATGGCAGCTTCATATTTACCCGCATCAAAAGCGACCTGCGCTTTTTTTGTGTACTCATCAGCGAGTTTTTGGTAGGTGTTGTTTGTATAACTTGCCGCAAAAACGCAGACGGAAACCGACAAAATAAAAACAAGGGAAACAATTTTTTTCATCATTCATCTCCTTCAAGCAATGTCTCAGGGATTTCGGCTTCCTGAGATACGGGATCTTCGTAAGTGTCCTCTTCCAACAGTTTGGCATCGGCAGCTTCGATTCCCTTAACGTCTTCACCTGAAAGCGGAGCTTCCTCGTCAGCCTTTTGAGCATAAGATGCACTTTCCATCACCTTGTTTTTTGCTTCTTCCATAGCCTTGAGGGCGGCTTCCCTTGCAGAAAGCACAGTGGCATACACGGCGGAAAATTCAACCTTTGCATTTGAATAATGACCGAACGCAGCCTCGGGATTCTGCATGGAATAACTTGAGTCGCCCGCTTTGAACTCCTGAACGGCGTTGTTGTACGCATCCTTTGCTGCAGCACCCGCCTTTATTCCGTCCGCCTTGGCTTTTGCCATGAACGCCTCTACCCGCTCGTCTTTGGCAAGTTTTTTATACGCCGAAAACAGCACGGAATCAAATGAAGTTCTTGCCTGCTTTGCCGTAGAAAGCATTGAAGAGCCTGTAACGTTCGATTTGCTGAAAAGGTTTTCCATTTCCCGGAGAGAAGCTTTTCCAGCATCATATTTTTGCGGTTCGTATGAAGCAAACCCGTTATCATCGATTTTTTTCTTTGCGGAAACGGCTTTTGAATATTCAGCCAATGCCGAATATCTGTCCTGAATATCTTTCAATGCGGAAGATGTATCAAGCCCCGCTTTTGACTGTTCCTTTAAGTTCTTAAAAAGCGCTTCAACAGCTGCAAACTGAGCAGGAGCGATTTTTTCCGCACCGGCATCTATTGCTGCCTGACGAGCCGATTCCGCCTTGGAAAGTTCGTCTTCGCTATCCGGCTTGGACTTATCTTTTGAAGACATATCGGGCTTTTCAATTTTTGGTTCATCCTTAGGTAAAGTTTCTTTTTTCGGCGTAGAACCGCAGGATAAAAACAAAAAAGCCAACGCGCCTGCAAAAAAAATAAATATTATCTTTTTCAAGGGACTTCCTCCTGACTTGCAAATATGTTATGCGTCGGTATTTTACTATAAAAAAAACTTGAACACAAGCATAAGCCTAAAAAGGCAGTTCAAACGCATTATAACCGGAATCAAAGCTGCCCTGAACGGATTATGCTTCCCAAAATAGCAATATCATTGCCGTCGCCCGCAAACTCAATTTAGAAAAAGAGTTTAAAATGCAATCCGTTTATTCGTAAGTTCCTTCAAAATAGTAAAAGTTCTTTGTTCCTATAGAAACTTTATTTTTATACAGCTCCGCGGCAATCTTTTTATTTTCTTCATAGCTATAAATCGGGAACTTTAAATTACAGTCGCAGCTATACGTTGCTTCATTATTCAAAACGATATTCTTAAAATTAATATATAAAAAAGAATCCTGAATTTTATATGTACCTAAAAATTTACTTATTTTCCCGCCGTTATCATCATCGTTATCGCTGTCCATTTGAGAAACATAAAAACAGACGGAATTGCCGCCGGAAAAATAAAAAACATCCGACCAGCCGCTTGCCGCAATCGGAATGTCTTGCCATAAACCGTTTAAGTTTATTTCCTCCGGATGTGAATCGCTTCCCTTAAAATCTTCAAAAAACTTTACCCTGCCTATATTTTTTTTATCAAGTTCAGTCATAAGAGAATCAATATTTTCATGCATAGGTTTGTACCATGTAAATTTCATAAAATATTTTTGTAAATCTAGAGATTTGAATTTGTATCCGTATTTTGCATAAATCATGTTCCGCAACAACCGAAGTTCCTTGCCGGTAAGAGTCCCTAACTCCAAGTCTGAAAAATCGGCAGATAATACATCCGTTTTTCCTTCGGCAATTTTCACGGAATATTCAAATATATCCGAACAGGGAACAATTTTTTGACTTTGCCCCAAAACAGGAAAAGTCACAAAGCTTAAAACAGCGCAAAGAACAATAAAATTATATTTCATAAACTATCCGCAAAACCCGACAAACTCTTTTCCGTATTTTTAAGTTTTCGCCTACAGCATAGCACATTTTCGCCTTCTTTCGTAATTTTTATTTTTGCGAATAGAATGCAAAAGAAGGAACACGGCGTTGCGGTAAAAAGCGCATTTTTTGCCGCCCGATAACGCACTGAAAAGGCAGTTCGCATTCGGCAGCAGGCAAGCGGCGGGAACAAAGCATCTGCGGACGAAGAAAGATTTATCGATGTAAAAGTAAAATATATCGTGGGCGGGGCTGCCTCAAAACTTTGCGACGTTTCCACATTCCGCAGATTTTACACCTGACTTTTATCTAAAAACTGAAATGCGCGGAAGGAAAATTATCCCATCTGTCTTTTATTTCTTCGTAGAAATCTTTGCTGTACGAACCTTTTGTCAACCGCCATGAAACTATTTCTTCGGGACTTTCCGTTTTGACGGGGGATTTTATAAGCCTTGAGACGGCGTAGCGTTCCCTTGTTGCGCCCGATTGTTTTTCCGGCGTGTAGTAAAACACCCTCTCAATCATGATGAACCTAGCTCCCTTTTCTTTGACTTCAACAAGTTTTATGTCACTTCCTTTTTCGGGGCGTCCCAAATTCAGATTTAGCGAGGGGTCAAAATCGGAAACTTTTTCGCTTTCTATCACTGCGCAAAGTTTTCCGTTACTAAATTGAAATTCTATGCTGTCAAAAGGCACGTCGCCGCGATTCTTTTTCCATGTAAGTTTTCGGCAAAGGACTCCGTAATGATTCAGCGGACATTTTTCAAAATCGTAATTCGTGTTGTTTTTCTTTACCCAGTCGCTTACTTGACTTTCAGTGCTTCCCCAAGGGATTCCGTGCCAGCCGCTTTTCATATCCAGCGTCTTTTTTACCACAAAAAGCGGAACGGAAACGAACGCCAGAAGCAAAAAAATCATATAGAAAGCTGCAAAAAGTTTTTTCCTCATTCTGCGCCTCCCTCTTTTCCGGCGGAAAAACGCTGAGCCTTTTTAAGAAGAGATTCTTTTGATTTGGAATCCTTTTTCTTTGAAGAAGAGCGGGCTGTCATATTTGCGGCGAACTCATTTCTTTCGGTAATGGAAGTTTTATAAAGATTCTCATAATGTCCCGAAAGAACCGCAAGTTCCGTTAAAAATCGCTCTTTGTCAAAACCTCCTGCAGAAAATTCAAGGAAAAATCCCAAAACGGATAAAATTGCGGCAACAAAACCGGTCGTTCCCATAATCCGGCTCACCGTAGAAATATTTTTGAATATTCCGACGCAAAAAAGAAGCACAATAAGAAGGCGCGAGATGCTAGGAACTCCAAGGATTATTCCCGTTATGCAGCACGCGGCAAAAACCGTTATTCCGATATTTTCTTTCATTGCCGCATAGACGCTCGCAGTCGTTCCGCCGTTCGGAAAAAAGAACATCTTGAAAACAACGGCAAAGAAAAGCGAATGCACGATTATCGAAAAAAGATTCAGTAACGTAAAAAGCAAGACGGAATCTTTTTGATTTTCGTCTTGTTTTTGCACAATCGCAACACGGAAAATCCCCCTAAGTTGAAGGAAAATCATCAGAAAGACCGACGCAAGAGCGGTCATAAGGTCGGGAGACTGTTGGATTGCGGAAACTTCATTTTTATGAATCCCGAATGCGGAGAAAAACGCGCCCCAAGCGTTATCAAAGAAAGGTGCGTTTACTTCAGATTCATGAGGCATCATAAAAAGCCATGCGGAAATCCAAAGAAGAACGATTCCGGTGAGCCTGTAAAAATCCAAACTTTCATACCATTTTTTTGTGCGCAACGAATGCCTCCCCGTAATGCGATGTTTTCGGATGTGAACCGTTTTTTTTTGATTCTAGCATGAAGAAAAGAAAATTAAAATAAAGGGGATACCAAGGGAGGAAACCAGCTCGGAGTTCGAAGCCCGCAGTTTTCCTCCCTTGACCCACCTTCCTTGGGCACGACCAAAGGACTGCCGCCCTTTGGAATCCCGATTTGTTCATGCATTGTAATTCTTTAGGTAAGTTATATACGGTATTTATAAAAATAAAGAAACTCGACATACGATCTTTTACGCAAGTTTGCTAAACGCAAACTTGTAAAATCCGGTTTTCACCGCCGTCCGTCCGCCGCTTTACACCGTGATCGCCCTGAAAAAAACACTCCGGCTACAATTTTAAGTCGATTTTGTGAAAATCTTTTGTGAATAAAAATACTGCTTGTAGAAATATATCGGGATATTTCATAGAATGATAGTGGCTGATAATTCTGCGCAATTGCATGGACGAATATGTTTGCCAGTGAATTTAAATTTGCGAAAAGATTTTGAAGCCGCTAAAAGCAGTTTTTATTAAGAGTCTGCAAAAAACGTAAAGTTGGGAGTGTAAACTCAAAGCGTATAAACGGCACGTCTTTGAGTTACTCAAGTTTGCTCAATCGCAAACTTGTATATTTAACTTGTGCGCTCTCGCGCACGGCTGAAAACTTTTAGGACACTGAAGTTTCCTGCAAAAGTTTTTATTAGGAGGAAAAATGTCAAAACAATTTAACAGCAAATGGGGATTTATCCTTGCTTGTGTGGGTTCTGCGGTCGGAATGGCTAATGTATGGGGTTTCCCGTATAGAATGGCTGCAAACGGCGGCGGAGCTTTTTTGATTGCATATCTGTGTTTTGTCGTGTTGTTCAGCTTTGTAGGACTTTCTGCAGAATATGCGGTGGGAAGAAAAGCCCGCACCGGAACTTTGGGCGCATACACTATGGTTTGGAAAAGCCGCGGAATAGAAAAAGCCGGCAAGGCGATAGGCTGGCTTCCGCTTGCGGGTTCGCTTTGTATCGCATTCGGTTATGCGGTCATAATCGCAATGGTTTTGCGAGGTTTTACTTCATCGCTTACAGGAAGTCTTTTTAATTCCTATGCGGCGGAAGAAATTATTGAAGCAGGCAAAACGGTTGTCAAAACCGGCTCGGAAAAATGGTTCGGGGAAGTTGCCTTCAAACCGTATTCTCTTGTGTGGTTTCATGCTGCGATAGTGATAGGTACTCTCCTTACTTTGATACTCGGCGCAAAAAGTATAGAAAAGACAAATAAAATAATGATGCCGCTTTTTTTCATACTTTTCGTAATCCTTGCCGTTAGAGTAGCTTTTTTGCCCGGTGCAGCGGAAGGATATAAATATATGTTTATACCGCAGTGGGAATACCTTCTAAAGCCGGCGACATGGATTTGGGCGATGGGGCAAGCATTCTTTTCACTGTCGATAACCGGCAGCGGAATGATTGTTTACGGTGCCTATCTTTCCGACGACGAAGACGTTATAAGCGGAGCTGTCAGTACGGCAATATTCGATACGATAGCCGCTTTGGTCGCGGCTCTTGTAATCATTCCCGCAAGTTTTTCGTTCAACGCCGCAGAAATTGCCGCCGCAAAAGCAGCCGGACTTCCGCTTCACTCCGTGATAAACCGAGGACCGGGACTTTTATTCGTTACGCTGCCCGAAATCTTAAAAACAATCAGGTTCGGACGCATATTTGCCGTAATCTTGTTTGTCGCGGTCGTTTTCGGCGGAGTGAGTTCATTGCAGAATATGTTTGAAGCCGTAGGAGAATCTCTTATGCATCGTTTCCCGCGCTTAAAGCGCAATGCGATGCTTGCCTTGCTTGCCGTTTTGTGCTTCGGCATAGGCGTGAACATGGAAGCGATTTACCAATGGGGAACATGGATGGATATTGTTTCAATCTATATAATTCCTATCGGCGCAGTTTTAGGCGGATTTTCATGGTTCTGGATTATGAAAAAAGACGACATTCTGAATGCCGTTAATTTAGGCGCATCTCGTAAAGCGGGAAGCCTCTGGAATAATTTGGGAAGATGGCTTTATGTTCCCCTTGCAGCGTTAATATGCATCGCAGGATTCTTTGTCGGCGGATTCTAACCGAATTCAAAATAACTGCCCCTGCGGATTTTTTCGCAAGGAGACTTTAATATCCCGGCACTTTACGCCGGGATAAAATTTTACACG
Organism: uncultured Treponema sp.; assembly: GCA_938039145.1. Taxonomy (GTDB): domain Bacteria; phylum Spirochaetota; class Spirochaetia; order Treponematales; family Treponemataceae; genus Treponema_D. The sequence goes on along the minus strand of CALHVG010000036.1, from coordinate 61,143 downwards.
AAACCTGCTTTTTCAAAAAGTTACAAGACTTGCAGATTTCTTGCGCATTTTGAAAATGTTGACAAAATCAAGGTAAATGATATATTTAACTCGTGAAGTTTAAGGTGGAAAAACTTCCTGTTGCTGAATCGGAAATATCATCTTTGGAACAATCGCAAAAAGATTTACTAAAAATAGAATATGAAAAAATTGAACAACAGGGAATTGAGTTTGTAAAAGTAAAGCATCTTCAGAAAAAGATTTTTGAAATAAAATCAAATGAACTTAGGTCTTTATTTAAATATAAAGAAGGAAAAATTATTGTAATAGGAGTTATTTTTGTAAAGAAGACACAGAAAACTCCAAAAGAAACTATAAAACTTGCTGAGAAGCGCTTGAAGGAGATCTGATTATGGGATATGTATATGTGAAAGATTCGGAGGGTTATGTTTTTAAGAAATTGGAAGCAGAACTTTCTCCTGATGAAAAAATTATTTCTGAAAAGGAATACTTAAAAAAATCAGGTCTTGCAAATTATGTAAAAGAATTTGGACATGGCGGCGCAAGAGAAAATGCTGGTCGAAAACTAAAGTTTAGCCATCCTTTGAAATTTCAAATTCGAGTAACACAAGAAGAAAAAGATTTTATTTCTTTCGCAAGAGAAAATCATTTGAATTACTCGGCTTTAATGCAGATCTAATTTCACATAACACCGTTTTCAAATCGACAAAGGTTCAAGCCGTTTGCGGTTTTAGATCTTTCCGGATTGACGGCACTTTACGCCGGGATAAAATTTTACACGAAACCTGCTATTTTCAGCGAAAAATCACAGTTCATATTCGGCGGTTGCAAAATAAACCGCCTTTTTTCGATTGCGGAATATCAAGTCCGACATAAAAATAAAACAAAAATGATTTCAGTTTTTTTCATCGTTCTACTATAAATTCAAAAGAGGTTACGATGCATATTTATTCTTTTTCACCCTTCGGATATGAAGGTTCGCTCGTCCCCGTCGAAGTCGATTTAAGGCGTGGAATTCCTACCGTGGACATAGTCGGACTTGCGGACGGAACAGTAAAGGAATCCAGGGAACGGATGCAGGCTGCAATCAGGAATTCGGGACTGGAATTTCCGCTTGAACGGGTGCTTATAAGTCTTTCGCCTGCCGACCTTAAAAAAGAAGGAGCGGGATTTGACCTTCCGATTGCGCTCGCCGTTTTGTGTGCAAAAAATAAAATCGGCACAGAAGAAAACGCTTCTCCCCTAATCGATGAGGAAGACATTCTTGTGCTTGGGGAACTTGAGCTTTCCGGAAAAGTTCGGCACGTAAAGGGAGTTTTTTCTGCGGTTTCTACAGCCGCAAGTGCAGGAATATTAAAATGCATCGTTCCTGCTGCAAATGCGGAAGAAGCAAGGGAAGTTCAGGGAATGAAGGTTTTCGGTGCGGATACGCTGGAAGAAGCATTCATCGCTCTTGATAACAACGAAAATTTCACTGAACGGAAAAATAATTCCGCCTACGAAAAAAATCTTGAAAACGTAGAATCAGTGGAAGGCGTTCTGTTTCCGAAAGTTTTACCCGGCTTCGAATTTTCCGAAATAAAAGGACAGGCGCGGCTTATCCGCTCGCTCCAGGTGGCGGCGGCGGGCGGGCACAATCTGATTGCAGTAGGAGAAGCCGGCTGCGGAAAAACACTTTCCATACAAAGGTTTCCGGCTCTGCTGCCGCTTTTAACAAAGGAAGAAGGGCAAAGCGTAACACGAATACTTTCTCTTGCCGGTCTTTTACCGCCGGAAGAATCTCTTGTGCGTATCCCTCCGTTCAGAACTCCGCATCAAACGGCAAGCACCGAAGGCATATGCGGAGGAGGCCCTTACTGCCGCCCCGGAGAAATCTCGCTTGCCCACAACGGAGTTCTTTTTTTGGACGAAGCTGCGGAATTCAAGACAAGCGTTTTGCAAATGCTTAGGGTTCCTCTTGAGACCGGAAAAATAACTTTGGTACGGGCGGGGCGTTCCAGCATTTTTCCTGCAAATTTTCAGCTTTTGATGGCGGCAAATCCGTGTCCGTGCGGAAATTTCGGTTCAAAAACAAAAATCTGCCTATGTTCCCCAAGGGCGGTAGAACTTTACTGGAAAAAATTTTCCGCTCCGCTTTTGGACAGAATCGATATAAGAGTTCATGCAGAAAACGAAAACGCCGGAATCGAAGAAAAGCCGAGCGAACAGAAAGTTTTTTCCACCGACGAACTTAGAAAAGGAATCGCAAGGGCGACAAAAGCTCAGCGCAAACGGCAGGGAAAGAAAAACGCACAGCTGGTACCGTCTGAAATTGCGGAATTCTGCAAACTTGATGAAGAATCAAAAAGCGTACTTGACAGCGCAAGTTTGCGCTACGGATTTTCGCCGCGGGCAATTTCAAGCTGCCTTAAACTTTCCCGCACAATCGCAGATATGGAAGGGCGGGAAAACATCGGCGTTGAGGACGTAAAAGAAGCCATATCAATGCGAAAATCTCTTTCAACTTTCATGGATTTTTCGGATGACTGAAAACCTCGGAAACTACTCCGGGAAATCCAAAACCATTTCAACTTCGGCTACACTTCGCTTTGTTGCCGCAGCGATTTCCACCGTAGTCCAGCCTTGGTGCTTCAGCCTCTTTATGCTGTCCCTATCTTCCGGTGTAAGTCGAGAACTCATCTGTCGGGGTTCTTTTTCCAAGTCCGTCCTTACAAGTTTTTCCAAAATCTTGAATTTTGAATCAATTTCGGCAGAAAGTTCGTGAAGTCGCTGTTCCGTTCTTCCGATTCCGTTACGGGCGGAATTTATGTCGTCAAGCCGCTTTTGAGAATCACCTATGAGCTGGTACAATGTGGAAAGTCTTCCCGTAGCCTCCGTGATTTTGGGGCCGTTTCTCAAAAGTTCATCGACATCGTGCTGAATGTCTTTTATTGCAAGCGGCAGATTTTCTGTCTGAATCGAACAGTTTTTCAGTCTGGACTCAAGTTCTTTCAGATTTTCAAAACTTTGGTCAACGTCCTTTAGAACACGGTCTATGACATCGTTTTTCTGCTCAAGCCTGTCGTAACGCCCCGAAAGACTTGCAAGATTTTCCTGGAAATATCTTACACGGACTTCCATATTCTGAAGTTCGTCATACGTCGTGTTCAAGCCGCGGATTTTTTCATCAATTGTAGCGGAAAGTTTTATCATGCTTTCGTATCGCTGCCCGATTGAATCGATTTTTTGTTTTTCCGCCTCAAAATTCGCCATCTGAGATTCAACGGATTCTTTCATTTTGCAGATTTGGTTGTACTGCGCAGTAAGATTCAAAGCCGTTGCCCTGAAAGATTCAAGCCGCTCAAAATCATCTTCAAGCCCCGAAATCTTTTCATCAAGCTGCCTTTTCATGGAATCAGCTTTTTCGTATACGCTCATCTGGTTTTTCACGTTCTGAAGTTCTTTTAAAAGTTCGCTCATCTGGCTCTGCATTGCATTGGAATCTTCCTGCATTTTCATAACAAGCGCACCTTGTTCGTTCCTATTTTGCTCGGATGCAGCCTGAATCGAAGCTCTGAGTTCCTGAAGTTTACGCGCGGAATCCGCATTTTGCTCTCGAACTCTGTCTTCCGTATCCTGAAGCATTTGGGAATACATACTTTGCAACTGCTCGATGATTTCTTTAGAACGCTCCTCATAAGTCCGTACAGAATCGCTTGCCTTTCCGTCAAGTTCCTCGATTTTATGGGCAAGCGTCTCCTGCTTTTCTCGATACTCACGGGAAAAGTCCAAAATTTTTCGTTCAAGTTCGCCGGAAGCGTTCTCCGCCTTCCTTGTGGAACTGTCAATCAACTGCCGATATTCGTTGTCGATGAAATCCTGGGCATCTTTTACCTTCTGAACGGTCTGCTGTCTCAAGCCGTCGAGTTCCGAAGAATAAAGCCGCTTCGTCTCGTCCAATTGATGATTCAGCTGAAGTTTCCACGTATTGAACTCGCCCAATGCCGCACTGATTGAAGACGTCCCTGTCTCCTGCGAATTTTTCACGCTTTCACGGAACGATTCCATGTCATCAAGCAAAGTTTTCTTTATTTTTTCCAGTTCCGAAAGCATTGTCCGCTCCGTCCTGTCGGTGGTGCTTTTTATATATTCCGAAGCAGATTCGTTAGTCCTTTCGATTTTAGACTGGATTTCGCCTGCAAAAGACTGCACCAATTTCTTGACTTCTTCAATCTGAGAAAGAGCATTTTCCCTTGTTGAATCAATTTCTTCGTTTACACGGGCAGTCTGCTCCTCGTTTTTTACGACAAGCTGGGCAAGTTTCTGCTTCAGCCCGTCGGTGTAACTTTCCTCAAGGGATTTTCGCTGGTCTTCATAATGCCCGATAAACGCCGTTACCTTTCCGTCCAAATCGGTTTTCCAATTTGAAAAATCCTCGTTTATCTTATCTTCGTGCATCTTGAGATTTTTTGCGAACTCTTCCTCAAAGCCACGGAGTTTTTGCGTCATGTTGCCAAGCGAAAAATCCTTCAGTCCGTCGATTTTTGCTTCCAACGCCTGAAGTTCCGCACCGATTTTCTGCGAATCCGCCTCGAATGAAGCGGCAAATTCCGCCTGATGCTTCTGCTGAAGCGAAGTAAACGAATCAAAATCGCCTAGCACTCGCTTCGAGACGGCTTCCATCGCGGCTTTTAGATTATTTTCAAGGCGATCCACATCAATTCCGGAAACCTCAAGCCTGCTCAACTTGTATTCAATATCCTTTTTGTATGCGGAAAGTTTTTGGCTCACGTCATTCAGCGCATTTGTTTCCTGTTTTTCGCAGGCGAATTTTATGTTCTTTGCCGTATCCTCAACAAAACCTTGCAATTTTTCTGTAGAAGATTTTATGCTTTCGCTCAAGGCAGAGATTTTGTTTTCCGCAACCACCTGAAATTTTTCTATATTGGAATTTATTGTGCGGACTTTCAGGTCAACGTCCTTCAACGCCTCGATTTCATGCTCATCGCAAGCCCTGCGGATTTTTTCGGAAGAATCGTCAAGCATTCCGTTTATCTGAATGATTTTATTGTTCGCCTCTTCCCTAAATTTTTGCATTTCCTCGCTTATCGAACGGATTTTCTCGTTCAGTTCAGGTTCGACAAGAGAAATTTTTTCCATCGACAAATCGCATTTTGCTTCGATTCTGGAAACCCTGCCTTCCGTCTCGTCGATTGCGCTCTTCAGCGAGCCTGATATGACGGCAAGCGTTCCGTCAAGTTCGCCTTTCAATTCGGATATTTTTGAATCCATTGAAGAAGAAAATTTTTCGATATTATTCCGGGCTTCGGCGCTCAATTTCTCGTAGGCTTCATCTTCCTCTTTCTGCGCCTTCCTCAAGGCATCCTCAAAAAGACCCGTATATTTCTGCCTGACGAACTGCATCTTTTCGTCCAAATCGACTTCGAGAGCCGCAATTTTTCCATTGGATTCGACCGTAGCGTTGCTGAGTAAATCAGTCCGCTCCTTCGCCTCGGAAAAAGAATCTGCAAGACTTTTCTTCAGATTTTCTATCCGCTCGTTATACACCTTTCCGAGTTCCTCGATTTTTTGGGTTATCTCGGAATTGATTCCACCTTCCTTTTGGCTGTAAAGTCTTTCCACGGCAGAAATCTGGTCGGAAAGGCTTTCCGTGGCGGCGGAATATTTTTGAGCCAGTTCCTCAAACCGGGCGTCATAATCTTTGGAGAACAGCTCGATTTTTGCCATGTACTTGTTTTCATGGTCGTCGTAGATTTCGTTCACTTTTGAGTCAAGCCGGCCGTACACCTCGTTGTATTTTCCTTCAAGGTCGGAAAGATGCGCCAAAAGCGTAGAATCCGTCTCTTCAACCGACTTGTTAATTTCAAGCAACCGCTGCTCGTTCTTTGCCTTCAATTCGTCTATGGATTTTTTTACGCCGTCTTCGTTTGCCTCGATGCTTTTCAGGAACTGCGCCATTTTTTCGCCGTTCTTCTGGTTCATCTCGTTGAGTTTTGCCTCATAGCCCGAATTTATTTTTCCCACGGACTCCTTGTATTTTTCGTTCAGTTCGATAACCTGTGCCTTGCATTTTTCAAATGCCACAGCGATTTTTTCCTGAATGTCTTTTATACTTCCGTCCGATTTTTGTATTGAAACATCGCACAAAGCCTTCAGTTTTTTGTCCGCATCGTCTATCTTCAATCGAAGCGCCTCGAACCTTCCGTCGTTCTTGGAATCAACGCCTTTTAGCTGTGCATCGTACTTTTCATGAGCGGAAGCGATTTTTTCCTGCAGTTCAAGAATGCGCTTTTCGGCTTTTGCGTTTACGTTTTCAAGAAGACCGGCATATTTTGCCTGAAGGACAGCAGATTTTTCGTCCATCCCGCGAGCGATTGAATCCGATTTTACCTTCAGTTTTTCGCCGAGTTCCTTGTACACCTGCTCGAACTTCTGATTCAAATCGGAAAGCTTTGCAGAAACGCCGGTCTCAAGAGCCGCAATTTTTTGCGAAACGGCATCTTTTGAAGAGGCGGCACTCTCGACTATCAGGCGTTCCATATTTTTCACCTGATTTTCCAAATTCGCTTCCAATTCGGATTTCTGTGCGTCCAATTCCTTGATGTACGCATCCGCCCTCTGCTTTGCCTGCTCGCTAAGATGATTGAACGCCTCAGTTTCCAAAGTTTCCGCCTTTGAAGAAGCGTCTTCGTAAGCGGAATCGATGCTTTGCGTTATGTCGGAAAGAACTTTTTTTCCTTCAAGAACAAGCCCGTCGAGTTCGGTTTTTATTTTGTTTCCTCTGTCATCGTATTCTTCAAGAAGCCGACCGCCAATCGCCTTTAACTGCTCGGCATTCAGTTTTGAAAAATCCGACGAAATCTGCGGAATGCGCTTTTCGATTGAATCGACACTTTTTTTCTGCTCAAGGATTCTGGAATTCAAATCTTCAACGATGACGGACTCTTTTTTAACATTCGAAAGATTTTCTTCGACCTTCAGCGTCATCTGCACAAGTTCGTCCAAAACTTTATCGTAATTCTGAAGTTTTTCTTCAATCGAGTGAACGGAATCGGAATCCTCTTTCAGATTTTCTGTAAGCGTCTGAAAATCCTGAAGCTGCTGCTCAAGCCTTTTTACAGCCGCGACAGCCCTCATCTGTTCCGCCTCGACATCCGTCTTTACCGCAAGAAGAGATTTTTTTTGACCTTCAAAATATTGGTCAAATTCGGCCTGACGTTTGTCGGCGTACCTTTTGACCTTTTCCATAGAATTCTTATCCTTGTCAAGCAAGTGAAAGGTATAAGAGATTCCTGTGGCAACAGCCACCGCTATTATTATAGTAAGAACGGACATTTTTATTCCCCACCCAAAAATGCGTTTTTCTAATAAAAAGCTCGGTCTGTATAAGACAGGTTATTCTAGCACAATCTCTTTTAATTGACGATAGTTTGAAAAGCAAATATCCGCTTCTTTTGCGTCTAAATGGAACAATTTTCTGAATCCGGTTCTGATGAATGCGCTTTTCATTCCTGCATTTTTGGCTCCCCGCACATCGTATTTTATGCTGTTTCCGACGTACAAGATTTTTTCAGGCGAAACGCAAAGAATCTCGGAAAGCCTCAAAAATGAATGCGGAGCGGGTTTAAGCACGCCAATCGCCTCTGTTCCCAAAACTGCGTCGCAATATTTTTTTACGCCCCAGATCTCGCCTTTCTGTTCCGGCGGAAAATCCGAAAGAAGAGCCAATTTGAATCCCGCTTTTTTGAATGCCTCGAACGCTTCAAGAACTCCCGGAAAGCAGGGAATCTTAAGAAAATATCGTTTTAGATAATCGTAGACAACTTTTTCAAGACGACGCTCGGCTTCCTCGGCATCGCACTTTAGCCTGCGCCCCATGAGTTCAGCCTGGATTTCCCGAAAATCCGATTTTGTGAAAATCCTGTGCATTTCGTTCCGCACCAAACCGTATTTCAGAAAAAAAACGCCGTGCCTAAAATAATAAGGAAACGCCCGAATTGTCAAACTCCACGAAGAATACAAAGTTCCGTCGATATCAAAGGCGATTGCCTCAATCTCTCCTAAATTCTTAACAAACACAAAATCTCCAGTAAAACAGCTTAAACTTTCCTCTGTGCCCGCAATTTTTGGTGCAAACTACGGGTTCCGTTTTAGAAAACAAATTTTGCAAGAAGGGAAAGCCCTCCGCTCCGCGAAATATAAGAGCCCGCATAAAGCCGTGGGGTTCCCATAATCAATTTTACAATATCGTTTCCTGCAAGAGCAAGACGAACGGCGGGCGAAACCGTAAATCCCGCCTCAAAATCAAAGAACGGAATCATGTCCTTGTCGCCCGGATAAAAGCCCAAAAGCGCATCAAAAGTAAAAAACGCCGTCCGCGATTGGTAGGAATACGTGGTTTGAAGTTTCTGAAAATGAACGTTCGCCGCCCTTGAAGCCCATGCGCTTTCCCATTCCGCACCGAAAATTCCGATTTTTGTTTTATAGGAAGCGGAAGTAAGCGTGTTGAACTGAAACATATCTTTTTTTGAATATGCGTAAAGTCCTGCCGCACGATTTGAATCATCGCCATAATCAGCCGTCAAAGTTCCGTTTCCGAACGCCGTTTTTCTTATTTCCGTAAAAAGCCTGAAACTTAGAAATTCTTTCACGGGCAAAGAAAAATCAAGTTTTCCGAACCAATCCGTAGATTCGCCTGGAAGTTTTCCAAGCACGGAAAAAGCGTTTTTCATTTCAAGCGTGTAAATTTCGGGGGAATAAGAATCCATGCCGCCCGAAGCGGAAAGTTTTACATTTCTTGAAGAAAACGGAACGGGAATCGAAAAGTCCGCGCCGACGGAAAACGGAATCAAAACTGAATTTGAACCGATATCGTTTCCCACCACCGCGCCGACTTTTCCCGTAGCTTTCATAAAATCGTTCTCATAACCCGAATCCAGGCTGAATCTGCCGCTGTTTGAAAAATGCTCATCAAACGAATTTATCATGTCAAGTGAAAGGCTGTATTTTGAATCAAGCCCGATAAAAAAATCCTTGTATTTAAAATCAAATCTTGCGTTCGGCAAAATATTTACGACGCTTATATTTTTTGCATAGCCCGGAATCGGCGAAGAGGGCGTTCCGACGACGGTTCCGTACCTTCTATACCACGCCCCTTCAACCGCACCCGCAAACGAAAAACCTTTCGGAAGATTCATAGAAAAAACTTCATGCGTCTTAATAAGTTCCCTTGTCATGTCGCTCATGTTTTCGTTCTGATTTTGAAGTCCGTCGTTCAGGCTGTTGTAAAGCCCCGAAGCGACGAATTTTCCTTTGGCGAACGAAAATGTTTTTTCCGCCGAAACGGACGTGTTCTTGTCAAAAAATACTGACGAGCGCGAATTTCGAGCGTAGCCGTTCATCGTTTCGTGCCCGAAAGAAATCTTGAACGGATTAAGCCCTGTCTGATTGTACACGGAAAAGTTTCCTATGAAAAAGCCGGGGTAGCCGATTCCGACAAGCCCTTCTGCATAAATTGATTTTTCTACCGCGCTCGAAGTTCTTTTTTCCTCGAACAAAGAAGTTTCGCCCGCACTCGCGTCCGGAAGCCTTGGAACAAGTTCCGAAGTCTGCCTTATCGGAAGAACCTCGGAATAGTCGGGGACGGCGTTTTTTCCGACTTTAGGAGATGAAAACTGAGCCTGAGCCGGCGAATCGGAAAGCACGGAATCCTTTTCCGCCGTTTTAGCCGCATAATTTTCTTCGGCGGTCTGAGGAAATAAAAGCGTTCCCGCAAAAACAAAAATTGTCATAAAAAAAATGATTTTTTTCATATCGGTCTCCATGTTTTTAATCGGCGATAATTTTTACCCTTTTAGCCTGACGGCTTTCAGGATACAGAGTTTTTAAAAGTTTTGCGGTCTCGTTCGCATCTTTTCGAAGCCCCGCCGCCTTTAACGCCTCGTACGCCCCGTAAAACGATGCGGAAGCCTTATCGGCAGAATCTCCCATTCTGTAATATTCTGCGGCTTTTAGATAAAACCGCGCGGACTCGCTGTCATTCTCGGATTTTCGGGCAGCATTTCCGAGAAGTTCGGCGTTTTTTGCCGCATCGGAATGTTCATTTTGAATGTCGTTTTCCTGAAGCTCAAGAAGTGTTTCTGCAAGGCTAAGCGCATCCTTTTGAAAGTCGGGATTTTCGTAATACAAAGCCGCAAGTTCGGTTCCGATTTTTCTTCCTGAAGCGGAATTTTGTTCTCCGGCGTTTTCGTATTCGTTTTCTTTTTGAACGATTTTCTCGGATTTCCCGGACGAAAGCGATTTCAGTTCGGAAAAAAGTTTTTCGATTCCGTCGCCCTTGGATTTTTCCGCATAGTTTTCAAGCAAAAAAGACGCATATTCCATGGATTTGCCGTAATCCCGCTTAGCCCTATAAATAGAAATCAGATTTTTTGCGGAGTTGTAGACATATGAACTTTTAGGATATTTTTGAATCAACTGGCGGTACTGCAAAATCGCCCTGTCGGGATTTCCGTTTTCCGAAAGACTTTCGGCGGAAAAATAGCGAGATGCGTCAATGAAAGAACCCATCGAAAATGTTTTCGTGTATTCGTCAAAGCGTTTTACAGCCTTTTCATAGATTTTTGCGTTGTAAAAAACTTCGCCTCGGCGGTACATCGCCTGCTCGGAAAGTTTTTTTTCGGGAAACCTGACATACACCGCCTTGTACGCTGAATCCGCTTTTTCAAACAAATTTTGCTTTTCGTACAGTCGGGCAAGATAAAAAAGGCTCTTCATTCCAAAATCGTCCTTCCGCTCCGAATGTTTTTCCAAAAGTTTTTCAGCCTCGGCGTAACGATTGAGTTCCGAAAGGATTTCTGCGTAAAGAAGAACGGAATTTTCTTTCTGCTCGTCGGAAAAAGAAACATTCAGGGCGGAAAAAGCATGAGCCGCCGCAAAATCGTATTTTGAGTTCCGAACGGCGCAGTTCGCCGCCGCAATCTGAGCATCATAATAAAGTTCGTGGGAAGGATTTTTTTCGGCGAACGAACTTAAAGTCCGGTAGGCTTCCTCGTTTTTTCCCTGCCTGAACTTAGAATAGCCAAGATAAAAATCCGCATAGGAAAGATAATTTTTGTCCGTGTCGCCGGGATTTTTTATGAATGAGGAAAAATTCTCCTCCGCCGACTTCCAAGAACGACTTCCGAACAATCCAAGACCAAGAACATATTTTGCTTCAGGCGTTTTTAAGCCGTCCACTTCCATCAGGGCTTCTTCATGACGTTCCAGACGAAGAAGGATTTTTGAACGGTTCAACCGCTCTTCGTCGGTCAAAGTCCTGGCTTCTTTAATTTTTCGATAGACCATATCCGCACCGTTCAAGTCGCCCGACCTTGCAAGGCTCAATGCGTGAAGTTCCGTGTTCTGATTTTTTAAAAGAAAATTTGCGCTTTGATAGTCATCCGTGCAATAGTATGCAAGCGCAAGGAAGAACCTTGTGTCTTCGTCTAGGGGAACAACATTTTTGGCGTAACGCTTCACCTTTTCCCAATCTTTCTGAACAGCCGCATATCTTGTAAGAAGGATAAAACTTTCCCTGTCCCAAATAGTTTCGTTTTCTTTGTTCAAAATTCCGCGGCTTTCAAGAATCATTTTTTCGGCAGTGCGGGCATTTTCCTCATCGGGATTTTTTCCGGCGGCAATCTGGGCACGGTACAAAAGCGCATAAAGAAACAAATCGACGGGAACATTTTTTTCGGCTTCGTCAAAATAAGTCACGGATTTTTTGAATTCCCCTTGAGAAAAAGCGTCCGTTCCAAGACGAGTCCAAAATTCGCCCAAAAGGTCAGGATTTTCGCCAAGATATTTTTGGGCATTGGAAAGAACCGTTCCCGGCTCTTCGGAAACATACTTTCTGTGCAACGAAGAAACTATGTATGCTTTTTTAAGAGCATCGGCAGCCAGAGATTTTTCTCCGCTTTCAAGGACGCTGCAATAAAGTTCGTAGGCTTTTCCGTAATTTCCGATTTTTTCGTACGCTTCGCCCGTAAGTTCGGTAAGCACAAGATAGACGGGCTTTTTCAATCCGAGTGCCGAAAAATCATCCTCGGAAAACTTGGAATAAAGCGTTACGGTTTCCTGCGCCTTTCCGCTTTTGTTGTATGCCTTGCAAAGCCTAAGGACACATTCTGCGTATTGTTCCGCAGTAAAAAGATTTCCGTTTTCAAGCACGAACTCGTAAAGCGGAACGGAAGAATTAAAATCGTTTGCGTTAAAAAATATGTCGGCGGAATTAATCACGGAAATAGAAAAAAAATCTTCCCTTGCCTTCATACATTCCCGGTATGCATCCAGCGCCTTTTTCGTATCGCCTGAAAGCTCGTATGACTTTGCAAGCCAGTAGCACGATGATGAAAACATTTTGGAATCCGAAGCGTTTATTTGAATAGAATTCAGAAGAACCGTTTCCGCCTCGTCGTACATACCGAGACGAACAAGACATTCGCTTTTTTTTAAAATCGCATCGCATTTGAACGGAGAATCCGGAAAATCGTTTTCGATGCGTTCGGCATATTGGATAACGCCCGGGAAAAATCCGGAATTGTACGAAAACGAAAGCTGGTTGTAAAGAAAAACATCCGTCTCAAAATCTACGGAAAATCCGAAAATCGGAATCAGAAGCAAAAGAGATAAAAAACACAATTTTTTTTTCATAAAACAAAATCCTTTTAGAAATCTTTGTTTTTCAGAGAAACAGGATAAAACTGTTCCGTGCAATATGAACGGGTAAGGAAAATGCTGTCGTTTTCATAAATATGCCAAAAATCCTCGAACGAAAGCTCTTTTCCGTCCTTGAACATGATAACCTTAAAACGTGCTTTTGAATCAAAATACGGGAAAAAAATTCCAGCCGAATTGAAAACCTGAATCTCAGGAGAGCGGGTTCTGTCCGTTTCCCTGATGGCGGCAAAATAAAATGTCTCCGGTTCGGTAACGGCAAGCACATAGAGCAACGCCTTCAAATATTTTGCAGAATATCCTGCATTCGTAACAAAGCCCGAAAGATTCTGTATTCCCTGGCTTGTAAATTCCGCGCAGAAAGGTTCAACTTTTACGTCAACGCCAGCCTCGTCAAAAAAATAGTTCCGCCCGGTACGCACCGAAACCAAACCGGCTGCAAGATTTCTTATCCAATCCAAAGTGAAAAAAATATTGTAACTTTCGGAAAGGATTCCCTGAAAACCTGTAGACTTATAATCTACGGTCTCACGAATAAGAGCGTCTCTTTTTAGATAACCTCCTGTAAGCGGCTCTACAATTCCGTCTGAAATCCATTTTAGAAAGCCCGCTCCGGAAACGCTCAGCCGTTCCTTGTATTCATTGTCGATTTTCCGCTTCTTTCCTGTGGAAATGTAGACAGGCTCAAAGTTCTCGTCGTAGCAAGCGTCATCTTCGATTATTATTTCCGGAAGCCGTTCACGGATTATGTTCGCCATCTGAAGAGTGGAATGATAGTTTTCGGGAAAAATCCGCGTGTAATTCCACGGAAGCATTTTTTCCGTCCATTTTACGACTTCGGCAAAAGAGGCGGAATAATAACGCTCGAAAGGAAGCCCCGTCGAAACGCCTTTTGCGGCATAGCAATTAAAAATCACAAAATCTCCGAGCGAAGAATTCTTAAAAGGCAAGAACTGCACGAAAACATCGCTGTCGGAAGCAAAATAATACACGATTTTTATGGGTTTTTCCGTTTTTTTGTCCTTTACCAAAATCCAAGCGCCGGGTGCATCTCCGGGATACACGTCCTGAATCTCGGTTGAGTTTCCTTTGTCCGAATAAACGCCGACGGAAAGGCGGGCGTGAGGCGCAACCAGTATCGAAAAATAATCTTCCGTTTCTTCAAGGCGAACCTGAAATCTTTGCCCTATTGCGTTCGTCATTATTTCGGGAACATTCATGCGAACAAAACTAAGCGGAGCTTCGAACCACGTTTCCACAAGTTTTTTTCGGATACTTGACGAATCTGGAATTCCCAAGCGGTTGTATTCCGCATTCGCACAAATGAGGGAAAAAAACATCAGCGACAAAATCAAAAATCTTTTCTTCATGCTTCTATAATCGACCAAAAAGCGCAAAACTTACAGCCCTCCCGATGATTCAATCACGTTTTAGTTCATTTTCGACACCGCAGGAACGTCCTCCTGAAGCACAGGCTCAGGGTCGTTCATGCCGGAAAAACCTTAAGCAGGTTTTATAACAGGTTCTACCACAGTTCCGTCAGGATTGTGTATTTTTCCGTCCGCCTCTTCATCAGGGTGATTTCCAATTGGTGCAGCGGAAAGAAGCAACTTCAGCCTATTCAGCTGATTCACTTCCGAAGAGCCGGGGTCGTAGTCGATGGCAGATATGTTCGCCTCCGGAAATCTTCTTCTAAGTTCCTTTATCATTCCTTTTCCCGTAACGTGGTTCGGAAGGCAGGCAAACGGCTGAACGCAGGCGATGCTAGGAGCGCCCTCTTTTATGAGTTCCACCATTTCCGCAGTAAGAAACCAGCCTTCTCCAGTGATGTTTCCAAGCTGTACAATATCGTCAACGCCTTGCATAAGGTCGTAGATTGAACTTGGAGAATCAAATCTGTGCGACTCGTCAAGATATTTTTTCATCTTTTTTCGATAAAGTTCAAGAAACCATACAAAAAGGCGCGCGTTTCTTTCAGTCTTTTTTGGGAAGGCAAGTTCTTCGTGCCTGAAAATTCCTGTGCTGAATGAATAGAAGAAAAAATCTGCAAGGTCGGGCATGACGCATTCCGCACCTTCTTTTTCGATTGTCTCAACGATTTTGTTGTTCGCCGTCGGATGGAACTTCACAAGAATCTCTCCGACAACCCCGACCCTCGGCTTCTTTATGGGCTTGAGTTCAAGGGAATCAAAATCCCTTACAATTCCTTTCAAAAGTCTGTGGTAGCCCAAAAGAGACGAGGAACGGATTTGCCGTTCCGCCTTTGAAGACCATTTTTCGTACAATGCATCCGCACTACCCGGAACAGCTTCGTAGGGACGGGTGCGGTAAAGAACACGCATAAGGACATCACCCACCATCACAGACATCAAAAGCTTGTGAAGAAGACCGAGCGAAATCTTGAATCCCGGATTTTTTTCAAAACCTTGTGCGCTCAAAGAAAGAACCGGAATCTGCGACCAGCCGGCATCGTTCAATGCCCGGCGGATAAAGCCGATATAGTTTGTTGCCCTGCAGCCGCCGCCGGTTTGTGTGATTATCAAAGCCACCCTGTTCAAGTCGTATTTACCCGACTCAAGGGCGGCAATCATCTGACCCGCCACAAGAATAGAAGGATAACACGCATCGTTATTTACGTAGCGAAGTCCCGCTTCAACGGCTTTTGGGTCAACCGCATCAAGAATCACAAAATTGTAGCCGCACGAACTGAACGCTTCCTTTAGAATCCTGAAATGAATCGGCGACATCTGAGGTCCTATTATCGTATAGGATTTTTTCATTTCTTTTGTGAAAACTTGCCTTTGATATGCGGAAGAAATCTTTACGGGCTTTCTTTTGTGTCTTTGCCTTTCCTTCACGGCGGCAATCAAAGAACGAATCCTTATCCTTACGGCTCCAAGATTCGAGCCTTCATCGATTTTTATGAGCGTGTACATCCTGCCCTTTGATTTCATTATCTCGTCGACCTGATCGGCGGTAACGGCATCCAGTCCGCAGCCGAACGAAGTAAGCTGAAGCATCTCAAGATTAGGCATCTCGCTTACAAATGCAGCGGAACGGTAAAGCCTGTTGTGATAAACCCACTGGTCGATTATGCGTAAAGGTCGTTCAACAGAACCCAAATGCGCAACAGAATCCTCGGTGAAGACCGCAAGCCCCAAAGAATTTATCATCTCAGGAATTCCATGGTTTATCTCAGGGTCAAGGTGATAAGGACGACCGGCAAGAACAATTCCGTTTCCGCCGGAGCGAATCATTTTTTCAAGAGCCTCTTCCCCAACAGTTTTTACTTCCTCTCTGAAGCGCTCTTCCTCTTTCCAGGCTTCGTCCACGGCATCACGGATTTTGCTTTCCATCAGACTTGGGAATTTCGGCAAAAGTTCCTCGCAAAGCCTCTGGAAAAGCCGCTCCTTGTCGTAAATCGGAAGAAAGGGATCCATATAGGTTATCGTCGGGTCTTGCCTAAGCTCGTCTATATTGTTCCGCAAGACCTCAGGATAACTTGTAACTATCGGGCAATTGTAGTGATTTCCCGCTCCGAAATCCTCCTGTTTTTCGTAAGGGGCGCACGGATAGAATATGAACTTTACACCTCGCTGAATAAGACTTACGACATGGCCATGGCTTATTTTTCCGGGATAGCACACTGACTCGGAAGGAATTGTCTCAATTCCCTTTTCGTAAACCGTCCTTGAGGAACGCTGGCTAAGCACAACCCTAAATCCCAATTTTGTAAAGAATGTAAACCACAACGGATAGTTCTCATACATATTCAAAACTCTGGGAATGCCCACATCGCCCATAGGTGCTTCATTTATTTTTAGAGGAACATAGCCGAAAAGCCTCTTGTATTTCCATTCAAAAAGATTGGGCATTTTTTCGCCGACATCCAAAACGGCGGTGTTCGCCTTGTTTGAAGCGTCTATCACATTGCCTTCGATTTCCGCACCGCGCTCGCAGCGGTTTCCGGTTATGAAAATCCGCCTGTTCGTTCCGTCGCTGAACGTGTTTATTGTCATAAGGCAATTGTTCTGACATTTTCCGCAGCGGCGGCTTTCCAGCTCCACGCAGAAATTTTCAAGCTGCTCAAGCGTGGCGATTCCGGAACGAAGTTCCTTTGGCGGAGTTCCTATGGGGTCTCCGGGCTTTGGAGATGTTAAATCCACCCACTGGTCGTACGCTATGAGCGCAGAACCGTAAGCTCCCATAAGCCCCGCTACATCCGGACGAAAAACTTCCACCCCCGAAATCTTTTCGAACGCACGAAGAATCGCATCGTTAAAGAAAGTTCCGCCCTGCACAACGACCTTTTCGCCTATGTCGCTCGCCTTCCTCAATTTTATGACCTTGAACAATGCGTTTTTTATAACAGAATAGCAAAGCCCCGAAGCAATGTCGGCGACGCTCGCTCCTTCCTTCTGCGCCTGCTTTACACGGCTGTTCATGAACACAGTGCAGCGGCTTCCAAGATCCACGGGCTTATCTGCCATCAGGGCGATTTTTCCGAATTCCTTTACGTCCATTCCCATCGTGTTTGCAAAATTATCAAGGAATGAACCGCAGCCGGAAGAACACGCCTCGTTCAATTGAATAGAAGAAATCGCACCGTCCTTCATGCGAAGACATTTCATGTCCTGTCCGCCGATATCCAAAAGAAACTCCACGCCCGGAACAAAAAAATCCGCCGCCCGAAAATGCGTTATCGTCTCGACTTCGCCGGAGTCAACTCCCAGCGCAGCCTGAAACAAGGCCTCGCCGTAGCCCGTAGAAACGGCACGGGCAATATATACATCCTTTGGAAGCCGTGAATAAAGTTCCTTCAAGACCTTGACGGCAAGGTCCACAGGATTTCCAAGATTGTGAGAATAAAAATCCCAGATAATACGCCCTTTTTGATCAATAAGGACAGCCTTTGTGGTTGTAGACCCCGAATCCAGCCCAAGAAATACAGGACCTGTAGTCTCGTCCAAAACGGCACGCGCTGCCTTTTCCTGAGCATGACGCTTTCTGAAAGTCTCCAGTTCCGTGGCGTTGTTAAAAAGCGGAGCGAGCCGCTGAACCTCGTTCAGTTCCGCACCGACAAGATTCTTTAGACTTTCCCTGAATTCCCCTATCGTTGGAAACCGATAGACCGATCCATCTTCCGCCGTGAATTTTCTTTCCGCACTAAACGCAGAACCTGCAGCCACAAAAAGCTGCGAACCTTCCGGAACGATTATCTCATCGTCCTTGAGTTTTAAAGTCTCAATAAAACGAAATCTAAGCTGATCGAGAAAATGAAGCGGACCTCCCAAAAATGCGACATGCCCACGGATAGGCTTTCCGCAGGCAAGCCCCGAAATAGTCTGGTTCACCACAGCCTGAAAAATCGAGGCGGCTATATCCTCACGCCGTGCGCCCTCGTTTATAAGCGGCTGCACATCAGTCTTTGCAAACACACCGCAACGGGCCGCAATCGGATAAATCGTGGTCGCACCTGCGGCAAGAGCGTTCAGCCCTGAAGCGTCCGTCTCAAGAAGAGCCGCCATCTGGTCGATGAAAGCACCCGTTCCGCCGGCGCAAGTGCCGTTCATCCGCTGCTCCACACCGCCTGTAAAGTACGTGATTTTCGCATCTTCTCCGCCAAGCTCTATCACAACGTCCGTCTGAGGGATAAGGCGTTTTACCGCAGTGGTCGCCGCCACAACCTCCTGAATGAAAGGAATGTTCAGCCACTGAGAGACAGAAAGCCCTCCCGAACCCGTAACCTTCACGCTCACACTTTGCTCTACCGAATAACCATGTTCCTTCTGAAGGACATCAAAACAAGTTGCGACAACGCTGATTATCGTGCTGCATATGTCCGCCCTGTGCCGCTGATAGTCTCCGTAAATAAGTTTATCCGAATCGTCCAGCACAACAATCTTTACAGTTGTAGAGCCGACATCAATTCCAATCCGTATCGGAAGTTTTTCCCCTGTTTTTTCCGCCATCAAGTCACCCAAAAATTAATCTCGCGATAAAATTGCCCTTCGCATGATAAAAATAACAAAACTTCTTAAAAAGACTATAAAGTGAAAGACCATTTTTTTCAACAAAAATGGGATTACAGACCAAAATGCGTTTTTCTTTTTATCAAAGGGGCGAGCGCTTCTCGTAACAGGCTTTACGAGGTTCCGCTGGCAGCTCCATTGCTGCGCCTTCGGCTCCGCAACGCGCAAAGCGCGCCTCTCCAATCCTGCGCATAAAAAATGCGCCGCCCGCAATTCCCGCTCAAAAAAAATGCGCCGCCATCTTCGGCAGATTTACCGATTTTAAACAACATAATCCCCCCTCGCCACGATTGAGGAAGCCTTTCTTTTTCTATAAAATAAAAGCTGCTGGAAGTCCGATTCGATAGTTTTCGATTCATAAAATCTGCAAAAACTACTATTCGTCGGCATCTTGAAAAATCACTCACGTCGAATTCTTCGGGATGCCTATAAATAATCCAGAGGTTTTTATATGGCTGACATTCATGTATTTGACCCCGCCCCTGAAGGCACGCCGCCGTCTAACTTTGTCCACCTTCACGTCCATTCGGACTATTCGCTTTTGGACGGCTGCGCAAAACTCGACTCGCTTGTAAAAAGGGCAAAACAACTGAACATGAAAGCCCTCGCCCTTACAGACCACGGAAATATGTTCGGTGTACTGAACTTTGAGCACCTGTGCCATGCGAACGGCATAAATCCAATCGTCGGATGCGAATTCTACGCCACTGAAGACCATACAAAAAAGCAGAACACAAGATACGGAAAGCACAACTATCACCTGATTCTTCTTTGCGAAAACGAAATCGGATACAAGAATATGTGCTGGCTGAACTCCCGCGCGTTCTGCGATGAAGGAGCGCTCTACTACGGAAGACCTCGTATAGATTTCGAGATGCTCAAGGAGTACCACGAAGGAATAATCTGTCTTTCCGCATGTGTAGCCGGCGAACTTCCGCAAGCGGTTCTGAACGGCAACATGGAAGATGCCGAAGAGGTCGCCCGCCGCTACAAAGAACTTTTCGGGCCGGATCATTATTACATCGAGATTCAAAACCACGGGCTTCCCGAAGAAAAAATCGCAGCAGAAGGAATGATAAAAATCGCCCGAAAGCTCGACATTCCGCTTGTAGTAACGAACGACATCCACTACATAGACAAAGAGGATTCCGAGGCTCAGCTCACCCTGAACTGCATCGCAAGAAAGACCCTCCTTGACGATCCTGAAAGCAGCACAAAAAGCATGGGAGGGCAGAACAGACTTTCCGAATGGTATTTCAAGTCCGAGGAAGAGATGCGGCTTCTGTTCCCGGACATTCCGGAGGCATACGAGAACACTGTAAAAATCGCAGACATGTGTAACCTCACGATTCACCAGTATTCCACAACCGAACTGAAAGACTGTCTTCCTCGCTTCGAACTTCCCGAAAATTTCAGAAAACACGACGACTACGCAAAAAACCAGGACGATTTTGTCCGCCACATTGTGGATGAAGGTCTCAAAAATCGTTATCCCGAAATAACGCAGGAAATCAGAGACCGAGCCGACTATGAACTTGGAATAATCTTCAACATGGGCTTTTCCGGATATTTTCTGATTGTGTGGGAGTTCATAAACTGGTCTAAATCCACATGGGACGAAGTGAACAAAAAAGAAAAACCGTACATTCCAATAGGCCCCGGAAGAGGCTCAGGAGCGGGTTCTCTTGTCGCCTACGCAATGGGAATAACGGACATAGACCCGTTCCGTTTCAACCTGATTTTTGAACGATTTCTGAACCCTGAACGAGTTTCCATGCCGGACTTTGACGTTGACATGGACTTCGATTATCGGCAGGACATAATACAGCACACAAGGGATTTGTACGGAGATCCGCAGGTAGGTCATATCGTAACGTTCGGAACTCTAAAACCCAAAAACTGCCTTGCAGATGTGGCAAGAGTTCTGAACATTCCGCTTGCGACAGTGAACAAGGTGAAGGCGTGCATTCCCGAAAACCTAAAAGCAAAACTCAAGAACGCTCTTGAGCCCGCAAACGAAAAATTCCCTGACGGCGGTCAATTGATTCCGATAGCGCAAGACCCCATGGGAACCATAGGACTTCAACCGCAAGTTTTCGAACGCTGGATGCGGCTCTGCAAGAAACTGGAAGGAATGAACAGGAACACGGGACTTCATGCATCGGGAATGGTTATCGGACTTACTGAGCTTCCAAACTGGGCACCCGTATTCAAGGATTCCAAGACCGGTGAAGTCGCCGTACAATACACGATGGACATAATCGAGCCGTGCGGACTTGTAAAGTTCGACTATCTCGGTCTAAAAACACTTTCCCTTATCCGTTACGCCGAGGACATCATAAACAGGCATAAACGCCCCGATGAACCGAAATTCAGCATAGCGGACATAAGCGAAACCGACGAAGAAACATTCGACCTCTTTGACAAGGGCGATTCGGTTGCGGTCTTCCAGTTCGAGTCGCCGGGAATGCAAAAAATCCTAAGGCAGGTAAAGCCTCGCTGCATCGAAGAACTTGTGGCGTTGAACGCGCTCTATCGCCCCGGTCCGATGGACTACATTCCCCAATACATCGACGGAAAATGGAAGCCCGAGACAATCCACTATCCTGATGAATGCCTTGAAGGTCTTCTAAAAGAAACCTACGGAGTAATGGTCTATCAGGAACAGGTAATGCAGGTTTCCCAAAAGATTGCAGGATTTTCACTTGGCGGAGCGGATATGCTTCGCAGGGCAATGGGTAAAAAGAAACCCGAAGTCCTTATGGGAAAAAAGAAAGAGTTCATCGAAGGCGCAATGAAACAGGGCTTCACGGAGCAACACGCCTCGGATATCTTTGAGATAATGATTCCTTTTGCAGGCTACGGATTCAATAAATCGCACGCCGCCGCCTACACCGTGCTTGCCTACAGGACAGGCTGGCTCAAATGCCATTATCCTGCAGCATTCATGGCGGCGAACCTCACAAACGAACTTACATCCACGGACGGCGTTCCGCAATACATAGCAGAGGCAAAACGCATGGGGCTTAACGTCCTTCCGCCCGACATAAACCAGTCCTATTCGGAATTTGATGCCGTGGACGATAAAGTGATTTTTGCCTTCCGGGGAATGAAGGGAATGGGAAAAGAAGCCGCCGACGCAATCGTTCGGGAAAGAGAGGCAAACGGTCATTACAAATCTTTCATGGATTTTCTTGAACGCTGCCTTCCGATTCAGGAAACGCTCCCCGAAGACCGCGAAGGTCGGCGCATAAAAAAATCCATTGTGAACGCAAAAACCGTTGAAGTCTGCATAAAAACAGGCGCATTCGACAAACTCGGACTAAACAGACCCACGCTCCTTCTTAACATGCAGGAAGCCATGAAATACGTGAACGACAAAAACAACGGAACGGACAACGGACAGGGAGACCTTTTCGGAGAAACGGATGAAAAAGTCTACGCAGACTTTGAATTCAAGGAAGTTCCCGACCTTCCCACCATGGAAAAACTTAATCTTGAGATGGAAGTAATCGGTTGCTACGTTTCAGGACATCCGCTTGACGATTATGAAAGCGTAATAAAAAACTGCGTGACATTGACTTCAAGCGACATCGCAAGGGCTGCGCAGGAATCCGCCGCAGAAAAAGCTGCCATGCAAGCCAGCGGAGCGAATATGTGGGCAAACAGGAACGCAGGAAAAACGCACACGATATTGGGATTCCTTCACGACCTAAAAACATTCCGCACCAAAAAAGGGGAAGGACCGGAAATGGCGTTCGCAAAACTCCAAGACTACGGCGGAGACATGGAACTGACGTTTTTCCCTAGCGTATGGAACGACAAACTCGACAAAAACACAAACCAGATTTCAAAAGAAGGCCTTTATAGAAAAATCACCGACCAGGCGATATATGCGTTCAAAGGAAAAGCGCAGGCAAGCGACAGAAACGACGATTCCCAGCCTTCGTTCATCGTTGAAAGCGTCGAGGACATCGGCTCGTTGAAAGAAAAATCCATACAGGAAATCCACATAGACATCGAAAGTTCATTCCACAACGAAAAGGCTCTTGGCGAAATAAAGGAATTTTTATTTGAAAAGACGGGCAATTGTTCAGTATATTTTCATTTAATGACTTCCCAAGGACCATATATAGTAAAAGGAAACCGGCAGCTTCTTGTCGCCTCAGATGCGGACACACTAAGCCGCCTTTCGGATATGCCGCTAGTGAACAAAGTCTGGACGGCGTAACACTTTAACAAACGGTTTGCCACGCAAACACACGGAGAATATATGCAAACATTGTTCAATCTGCTTTCTGCAACTGTCTCGCTTTACACAACGATATGTTTTGTAAGAATCATTTTTACGTGGATTCCTCAGCTGAACTATTCCTCAATCGGGCAGTTTCTTTCCGCCATATGCGATCCGTGGCTGAACCTTTTTTCAAGGATTCCTCTGAGAATCGGCGGACTTGATTTTACCCCGATGCTTTCAATCGGCGTTTTGACCTCGCTTTTAAAGAACATAGCCGCCACAGGAAGCATATATGTCGGAGGAATTTTAGCAAATCTTGTAAGCCTTGTATGGGCTGTCTTCTCGTCGATAGCGCTTATTCTTTTCATCGCGCTTTTGGTCCGGCTTTTGGTGATGGTGTTCTCAAAAAAATCCAACTATTACAATTCACCATGGGTAAGATTCGACAACGCCCTGAATCCGCTAGTTTTCAAATTGTCCCGCCCGTTCTCAAGAGGAAAAAACATAAGCTACAAGACGGCGTTGATAATATCCACAATAATGCTGTGCGTCCTTCTTGTTTTAGGGCAAATACTCACCGCCAAAATCATCGAACTCATAATCCTTCTTCCGTTCTAGCAGATGAGACTGGATGACATAAAATCGCCTATAACCTCGCTTTCCGGAATCGGACAGGCTCAGGAAAAACTGTTCGCAAAACTGAACATATTTACCGTGGGCGACCTTTTGAAGTTCTACCCGAAAAGTTACGAGGATCGCCGGAAAAAAAATCCGCTTTCCAATTTCATGAACGAAAAAGTCCACACGATAGCCAAGGTCATTTCGCATGAATGGTTCGGCTACGGCGCAATGAAAACGCTGAAAATGAAAATATGCGACGAAACTTCCGATGCGGAACTGATATGCTTCAACCGTCCGTTTTTGCAGAAAAATTATCCTGCAGGAAGCATAATCGCATTGACAGGGCAATTTCAGTCAAAATACGGAACACTTCAATGTTCCTCATTCGAGGCGATAAAACTTTCCGACCACGGACTTCTCGAAGACTTTAAAGACACCCCTCTCCCCGATTCCATGATTTTTCCGATATATTCGCTTACAAAAGGGCTTTCGCAAACCGCCGTGCGAAAGGCGGTAAAACAGGCGCTTACAAAATACAACAAAGGAATCGTTTCCGAAGTGCCGCCCGACATCGAAAAAAAACGAAACCTTCTTTCAAAAACAGACTCGCTAAAATACATCCATATTCCAGAAGAAATCTCACAAATTCAAAACGCACGGAAATCCTTGGTTTACGAAGAACTTTTCAATTTCCAGCGAAGCATGGCAGAACGCGCATACAGACACAAAGGACAAGTTCCGGATGCAGCCCTTGATTTTCCCGAAGAACCGAGCGACTTTCAAAAGATTTGTGAAGATTCTCAAAACCAGGAAAGCCAAGCGGAAATCGACTCGTTTGCAGAAAACCTTTCCCCACTACAACGAGAACTTCACAATCGGCTTGGCTTCAGCCTGACCAAAGACCAAAAATCTGTAATCGAACAGATGAACAAGGACATAGACAAAGGCTACCTTGAACGAAATCAGCTCATCTTGGGAAAAGAAACAGAAATAGTCCCCTTCACAATGCAGCGGCTTTTGCAAGGCGATGTCGGTTCCGGAAAAACGCTTGTCGCCTTTTTTGCCTGCCTAAGAATCATAAACTGGTCGGGACAATGCGCAATCATGGCGCCAACCGAAATACTGGCTCGCCAGCACGCAGAAAACGCCGCCTTTCTTCTTGTTCCGCTGGGAATAAAAGTCGCATTCTTGACCGGAAACATAAAAGCGGCAGGAAGAACGGCACTTCTCAGGGAACTTAAAGAAGGCAGAATCGACATAGTTATTGGGACGCACGCACTTTTTTCAAAAGACGTTCTCTACAAAGATTTGCAGCTCGCAGTCATCGACGAACAGCACCGTTTTGGCGTGGTTCAGCGCGAATCAATCGTGAACAAAGGCCGGCAGACGGAAAACAAACTAAACTCTATCACCTCATACGAACCGCATCTCCTAATGATGAGCGCAACCCCCATTCCGCAGACGCATGCGCTCACAGTTTTCGGCGACCTGGATGTCTCCACGATAAAAACAATGCCAAGCGGACGTAAACCAATCCAAACATACCTCGTGCGGGAAGGCCACGAAACAAATGCCTACGAAGCCGTCCGAAAAGAACTGAAAGCGGGTCGCCAAGCGTATTTTGTCTATCCCGCCATAGAAAACGCCGACCATGAAACGGAAATCAAAAATGTTCAGGACGCATTCAAAAAACTTTCAGGCACAGTTTACAAAGAATTCCGCACCGCAATGCTCCATTCAAAAATAGACGAAGAAGAACAAATCAGAATCCTAAAAGAATTCCAAGAAGGCAAGATTCAAATTCTAGCCGCAACAACGGTCATCGAAGTTGGCGTAGACATACCGAACGCAACATCGATAGTCATAGAACAGGCGGACAGATTCGGCTTGGCGCAACTTCACCAGCTCAGAGGCCGCGTCGGACGGGGAGCGGCACAATCGTTCTGCTACTTAATCTACTCAAACAAAATAACGGAAAAAGGAATAGAACGGATGAAAGTCCTTCGCCAAAACACCGACGGATTTATCATTGCGGAAAAAGATCTTGAACTCCGAGGGCCCGGCGAAATAAACGGCACCGCCCAGGCAGGAATCTTGGAACTGGGCATAGCCGACTTAGAACGCGATAAAAAAATCCTGGAAAAAGCAAGATACGATGCCTTCGATTTTGTGCGGAACCTGCACAAAGAACACACGCCTACGCAACGTACACGGACAATCTACCCGCACGGTGGGGCTGACGAAGCCGAACAAGAGCCCTATTCTCAATCTGACGAACCCTTTCCTTTGTAAGGTGGCAGACAGTTCCAATCTCCTGCAATGACATAGGCTTTTCAACGCCTATACCGTACCTCATTTTTAGAATCGCCGCCTCTTTCGGCTGAAGGGTGTCTATAACCTTATTAATCTCGTCGTGCATGGATTCTTCCATCACGGCGTTTTCAGGAAGATTTTTCCTGTCTTCTATGTATTCGCCGAACGTCCTGTCGTCCGCTTCTCCGCCTACAGGCGCATCAAGGCTTGCCATCTCCCTTGAAATATAAATCATCTCCCTAACATGAACTTTATCCATATGGAGCATTTCCGCAACTTCCTCAAATTCCTGATCCTCGGATTTGTTTCCCGCGATTGATTTTCTTGCGCCTTCAATTTTGGCAAGTTCGTTCGCCCTGTTAGAAGGAAGCCTTATCGCCCTTCCCTTTTCTCCGATAGCCTTCAAAATGCTCTGGCGAATCCACCAAACCGCATACGAAATAAAATGAAATCCTCGGTTAACATCAAATCTTTCTATGGCATTCAAAAGTCCTATATTTCCTTCGCTTATAAGGTCAGTCAAATCAAGCCCGCGTCCCTGATATTTTTTCGAAACATTCACCACAAACCTAAGATTCGCTCTAACAATTTTGTCCCTTGCGGATTTGTCGCCATTTTTCGCACGAAGAGCAAGTTCATTTTCCTCTTCTCTGGTCAACAGCGGGATTTTATTAATTTCCTTCAAGTACATTCCCAAAACACTTTCGTCCTTCATAAAAACCTCCGGAAGCAAAACTTATATGTATATTCAAGCAATTCGCGTGCCAACTTTTTATCATTTTAGGGGCGAATTTCATCCTCCCACATGCCTTCCGCAGCCCGCCGAAGGCTCGGTCTATGGCAGGCATAAACGATAAAAAAGCATTTTTCCTCCAAAAAGGTGCATATTCTTGTAAAAATGCCTGCCATATCCTGCTTCGCACTGCTGCACGCCTGCGCCGGCGCCTCTATAATTAAAAAAATGCAATCGCCTTCACAAAAACGGGTAATTTTTACCCGTCATTTTTTGATTCCGCCCCCGACGAGTAAAAATTCCCCTAAAAAGGCGTAGACATTTTATGTCAGAATGATTAAATTTATTTGACTACAAGCGGGAATCCTTCTTATATTTAATCCAGAGAAAATTCTCTCAAGTCAAAACAAAACTATTTCAGGAGTAAATAGATGAAAGTCAAACCATTGGCAGACAGAGTGCTGGTCAAAAATGACCAGGCAGAAACAAAAACAGCGTCGGGAATTTTCATTCCGGAGGCGGCTCAGGAAAAGACGCAGACAGCCGTAGTTGTGGCGGTAGGGCCCGGAACCGAAGACGAAAAAATCACCGTAAAGCCGGGTGACAGAATCATGTACGACAAGTATTCCGGAACTCAGGTAAAAATCGACGGCGAAGACCATCTGATTGTAAAAATCAGCGACATCATTGCAGTGGTTGAATAGGTTTAAAAATGGGCTGTCTAAAAAGTAATAAACTTTTTAGACAGCTCGGCAAACTTTACTGAAACTGTCTAAAAACTGAAAGTTTTTACAGTTTCATTTTTTATTTAACGGCTTTTATGCGATTTAAAAGCATTCTTGCTTCCACGTTCGTTTTATCCAAAGAAAGGGCATATTCCGCCGAACGCCGAGCGTTCTTAAAATCCTTTTGAATAAAATAAATTTCTGAAATGCGCCTCATTATCACGGATTTCCGTTTAAGGTTCACGCATCTTCCGAATGTTTTCCCGTACAGTTCTACGGCTTTATCTTTTTCGCCCATGGAACTTAAAATCATAGCAAGATTCATGCATGAAATGTCCGAAGCAAAAGGCGAAAGTTTAATTTCTTTTTGATTTTCATCCTGCGCATAAACAAGAATTCCGTACAGAGCCGCAGCGTCATCGCCTCTATCCTGCAAGGCGGCAAAAAAAGAGCCGTACTCAAGAGAAATCGTATCGAGACTGCGGGCATTTGAAATTAAGTTTTCAAAGAAAAAAGCATCGTTTTCTATGCCGTATTTTGCCTTTACATAGCCGGAATAAATATTCCACGCCAAATCCTTTTCGCTGTCGGAAAGCAGAAAACTCAAAGCGTAATCCAACATCAGTTCAGGGTACACATAAGGAGACACTGCGGTTTTCTCAAGGATATTCCATAAGTCGGCTTGCTTCTGCTTTTCGCTAAGGCTTGAAGCAGTCTTGTATTTAAAATCCAATGCAATTATCTGAAGCAGAGGGTCATGCGTGCGTTCAAGACTTTGATTTATTCTGTACGCCGCATCGCTCAAAGGAATCTTTGCCCTGTTGTCGTAAAGTTCCATCTCTAAACTTGCAAGCCCTGCGTCCGAAAGTTCAAGCTGCACAAAATCCTTGGGCTTTTCGAGATTTGAGCGGTAGGCAAAATCCGCATACAACGAAAGCGCCGGAACAAAATCAGGCCACTTTTCCACAGCAAATAAAAGAAGCTTCTGCGCCTCATCTTCATGCAGGTTGTCCAGTGCCCAACGCGCACTGTTCGTAAACAAAACGGCTGCCCTATTAAAAGCAGCGTTTTCGGGGATAATCCAGCCGTCTCTTCCTTTTTCAAGATTTTCGATAAAGCCTGTGCGGATTTTCTCTGCGCTTTCCTCGTCCTTCAACGACGTGTAGGAATCTCCCAAAAGCAATGCGATGTTCTCGTCAAGCAAACGGCGTTCCTTCCTGTTCGGAACAGAGGAAAGGAGTTTTCTTGAAATCTCCAAAAAATCTATGCTTTCGCCAAAATTCCTAGAATCGAACATCGTAAGAGCCCAAAAATAAGCGTCCTTCGAATCGCTTGTGTCCTTGGGCTTGATTTCGGCGGCTTTTGCGTAAGAACCTTCCGAAAGATATATCAACGCACAGTTTCTTAGCCATGCGTTGTCCGCAGAACCCACATACGCATCATAATAGACCGGGAAATATTCCATCGACAGAAAAGCGTTTTTTTCTCCCTGAAGAAGACGGTTTTCGTTTATACTTCTGATAACCGCCTCGGAATAGACAGAGCCGTACTTTGTTCCCTGAAGTTTTTTTCCGACTTGCAAGGCTTCTTCAATTCGGTCCTGTCTCAAAAGGAAATTTGAATAAACCGCACGGAGTTCAAGATTTCCGCTGTTTTTTTTAAGAGAACGCAAAATCAATCTTTCAGCTTTTTGGTTTTCGTCGCAGAGCTTGTATCGCCTAAAAACACCCAATTGCGCCCAAGAACCGTACGCCTCTTTTTCGATTTCCGAAAGTTCCTGAACAGCCTCTTTGTACAGGCGCTGATTTATAAGCGCATCTATTTCGTCAAGACGGGAATTAAAGGATTTTTTTTCAGATTTCATGGAACACGAAGTCAGTGCCGCCAAAAAAAACAATGAACAAAAAATTTTCGATGCAATTTTTACGCTCGTTCTCTTCATCGTCTCCGTTCCAGTACAATCCGATATGCTTAAAATCAGTCTGTAAGCGCTTTTTTTATATTGTCAAGAACGGCATTCGTGAACCGATGCGCATCGTCCTCGCCATAACTTTTCACAATTTCTACAGCCTCGTCTATTACAATTGTGGCAGGAATATTTTTCTGATAAAGAAGTTCGTAAACGGCTATGCGCATTACAGAAAGAGCAACTTTGTTTATTCTGTCTATGCTCCAGTTTTCGGAAAGGTGTTTTTTTATCAACCCATCGATTTCGTCGATGTTCTCAACAGTTCCTTTTGCCAACAAACGAGAAAACGCAAAAACTTCCTCTTTTTTGGAAGGTTCAAGGCGTTCAAAAAGTCTGAACTGCCCGTCCGTTAAAAAATACTTAACGCCGTTTACAGGAACAGGTTTTTCGCCCTCGCCGATTACCTGTTCCGACAATTTGCCGGAAGACTTTTCCGGCGGCACATCGTCTTCGTCCTTGTCCCTTGTAACCCACGAAAAATCCAAAAGATTGTCGATGGAAATCTCCCCTACGCTCCATGAATATAACGCCTGGAACGCAAGGATTCTTCCAATTCTACGAGACATTACGTTCCCCTTCTTACCACGAAAGAAGTTTGTCCAAATCGGCACCCTTCTTTTTTCTTTCTACGTTTGCTTCCGTATCAAGACTGGCGGATATTTCCTGCGCCGCCCCGGAAAGGTATTCCATTTTTTTCTGACGGGAAAGAAGTTCTTTTATGTAATCGTAAACCGTAACTGTCGTGTCGGGCTCCACTATATCCGAAAGAGTAAGCATCTTTGCACCGTATTTATTCACGATAGAATAGAAGAGGAAACCGCCTTCCTTTTCCTCGACAGCGGAAGTCCATCCCTTATCATGACCGAATATTCCAAGCAGGTCATTGTACGAAAGTTCCAGCTGTTGAGCGCTAAGTTCGCTTTTGTTGACCAAAGCCTCGCTTGCAAAAAATCCGGAGTTTTCTTTTTTCGAGTCCACGGAAAGCTGATTCGCTGTTATTTTTTTGTTCTTGTATTTGGTGTAAAGGTCGTTCGCCTTTACCCGTGCGGCTTCAACATTGCCGTTTGACGGAACGCTAACAATAAAAAGTTTAAGCATATCGTTCCAGACAAACGAAGTTTTGTTCATCTCGTAATGATGCCGGATATCCTCGTCGGTTGCCGCAACTGATTTTAATTCGTTCTGCCGTTGAGAAAGTATGTATTGTTGCGCTATCATCTGCGACTTCAGGTAAGCCTTGTATTCTGCAACGGACATTCCAGACTGCTGCCTCATGTAACTGTCCAAAGTCATATTCGTCTGCTGCTTTACGATTGCCTCGAATTCCTGTTCGGAAACTTTTCTGCCTATCGACTGCGAGACAGTTTGCAGGAAATATTCATCAACTGCGCTGTCGGTAACGGTAAGTCCCACCTTGGCGGCAGCCTGAAGAACCAATTTTTCCTGAATCATCGCATCAAGAACCTTTCTTCTATCATCAGTAGAAAGAGAAGAGCCTGTCTGCTTGTGGTAAGCCTCCACCCTGGTCTTGAGTTGCTTCACCGTGATGGAGTCGCTTTTGTTCAATTTTACGACTGCAAGAACCTGAAGATCCGACTGGGCAAACAACACACAAGATGCAAAAATCATCGTGAATGCAAGGGCTAAACGTTTCATTTTCTATCCTTTCCTTATATTTACTTATCGATAGTATTGCACTGGACTTAAAACTTTTTTGTGGCAAAAAAGTTACAAGAAAACCAGCATTTTAATACAAATCCTCTATAACAAAGCGGCATGAAGAACCGTTTCAGGCGTGTTCCAACGGAAGTCCGCCGCTGATTGTAGCCCGGATTCTTCGAACACCTGCCGATGAAGATTGTTCCTTTTCAATCTTGAAGTCTCCGATCTGGGCAGTGTGCTGAACATGAGGTCCGCCGCAAACTTCTTTTGAAAACCAGTCCGTTT
The DNA here is from genome assembly GCA_938039145.1 of uncultured Treponema sp. Classification (GTDB taxonomy): domain Bacteria; phylum Spirochaetota; class Spirochaetia; order Treponematales; family Treponemataceae; genus Treponema_D. The sequence continues at coordinate 29,849 of CALHVG010000036.1, read as the reverse complement.
TCGGATTGCGCCCGATTGTGTAGACTTTTACCTGCTCGCCGTATTTGCTTGCGAACAAAGCCCGCGCGCCTTCATTCTTTGCCTGTTCCAAACTCATAACTTCCATAGAGACCGGCAAGTCTTCCTTGATTTTTTCGTTCACGATTTTCTGAACCTCAAGGATTTCATCGCTTGTCATCGGGCGTTCGAACGTAAAATCGAACCTCATGCGTTCATTGTTTATGTTAGAACCTTTCTGCGAAACCTGCTCGCCCAAAACATCGACCAAAGCCTGCTGAAGAAGATGCGTTGCAGTGTGGTATTTTGTTGTAATGTCCGACTGCTCGGCAAGACCGCCCTTTGCTTTTCCAGCATCCAGCGACTTTGAAGCTTCCTGATGTTTTCGCTCCGCTTCCTTGAAACCTTCGACATCGACGGTAAAACCGTTCTCTCTTCCCAATTCCTGCGTGAGTTCGAGCGGATAGCCGTAAGTTTCATAAAGATTGTAGGCGACTTTTCCTGATATTATCTTTTTGGGATTTTTCATAAGGTTTGGAAGAAGTTTTTGGAATTCCGCTTCGCCTTTTTTTAGAGTCGTGCGGAATTTCGCCTCCTCCGCCGTAAGTTCCCTGTATATTTTCTGCGAATTTTCTTCCAATTCCGGGTAGGCATTCTTGAAATTCTCGACGACAACCGAAGCAACCTCGGAAAGAAAATCTTTTTCGATTCCCAACTTCATTCCGTGGCGAACTGCCCTGCGGATAAGCCTGCGAAGCACGTATCCTGCGCCAACCCTATCGGGAGAAACTCCTTTTTGATCGCCCAAGATGAACACGGAAGCTCTTCCATGGTCGGCGATTATTCTTACGCTCTTGTCTTTTTCGCCGTCCGTTCCATATTTGTAGCCTGAAAGTTCTTCGATTTTTTCGATGATAGGAGTGAAAACTTCAGTGAGATAAACCGAGGTTTTTCCTTGAAGAATGCAATTCGTTCTTTCAAGTCCCATTCCCGTGTCCACATTCTGCTTTGGAAGCGGAACGAGAGTTTTTTCGTCCGTGCGGTTGTACTGCATGAACACGTTGTTCCATATTTCCATCCAGTTTGAGGAATCCGTACTTTTGTTCGAGCCGACCGGCGGAAGACCTTCTCCGACCCAGTAGAAAATCTCCGTGTCAGGACCGCACGGACCTGTAGGACCTGCCGCCCACCAGTTGTCGCTTGCCGGAAGATAGGCGATTTTGTCCTCGCTCATTCCGTTATCCTTCCAATAAGAGGCGGCTTCCTCGTCGCGGGGAGCGTTTTCGTCTCCGGCAAATACGGTAACGGAAAGTTTCCGAGGGTCAAGGGCAAGCCATTTTGGACTTGTAAGAAATTCGTATGAGAATGCAATCGCTTCTTTTTTGAAGTAGTCGCCCAAAGACCAGTTTCCAAGCATTTCAAAGCATGTAAGATGGCTTGGGTCTCCAACCTCATCGATGTCGCCCGTGCGTATGCATTTTTGATAGTCGGTAAGGCGGGTTCCGGCGGGATGCTTTTCACCCAAAAGATATGGAACAAGCGGATGCATTCCGGCAGTTGTAAAAAGTACCGTCGGATCGTTTTCAGGAATCAATGACTGACCGGAAATTTCGGTGTGATTCTTGCTTTTAAAAAACTCAATGTATTTTGAACGCAATTCGTTGGAAGTCATATGGCAGACACTTTAGCACAACGCCGTTTTTTTTTCAATTAAACGGATTGTCAAGATTTTTCATATTTTCCGAAAGTCAGTTTTGCAAATCCGATTCCGGTTTTCTTAGAGTAATCGTTTTTCCTTCAGAGGCGAACACTGTGTCGGGGGCAAGCCTTACGGGAGAAAGCGTGATTTCGTCCTTGATGACCTTGATTTCGACGGTGGGCTTTTTTGCGGGAACGGTGATTTCCTCGGTTTTGAAGCGCATCACGTATGCATTCTGTATATAAGGAACGCTTTTCGATGTCCTGAACTGAACAATCGGATAAACGCCGACCGAATCCATTACGTAAATTCCTGACTCTTCGCCGTCATGTGTCAAAAGTTTGTAACCGTTGTTCTCGAAAATGTATGTGTTTCTGTCGTCGTCAAGCCAAGTTTTTTGAGAGACAAGGATTTTTTCGTATTCGGCGGAAATGTCCGAATCCTTATCGCCGCCAAACACGTTTTGGAACGCCATTTTTCTGTACGAGCCATCCCACTGGTTCGACTCCTTTATGACCATGCTTCCAACGTCGTCCCGGACGTGAATGTTTACTTCGTTCACGCCCGTAAGCATTATGTCGAACCTGCGTTTCATGCTGGAAATTACAGAATTCACCGTAGAAAGATAAATTCCGCTTCGTCTGAGAGACGAATCTTCCCAAGAATAGACGCCTTCGGTGTCATCGGAAAGGAGAATGACTTCTTTGTTGTCGTAGTCAAAATATATGTAATTCGGTTTTGCCGATTCATTCGAAGTCTTATACCAAAGTCCGTTCAGAAAATGAGTGAATGTCTCGACATTTCCGTTCTGGATTCTTGCAAGTTCCTTTGCGGCAAGGCTGTTTCCGGTGATTTTTAGCCTGTTCGACTGAACGTATTCTTCCTTTTCGGGATTCCAGCTGTATTCGGTTTGCACCTGCGTTATTCCTGCGGACGAAGAATTTTCGTCGGACTTGTCGGAGCTGTACACCCACACGGTATAGTTTTTTCCTGCGGACTGGGAAAGTTCATACGCCTCAGAACGCTCAGTCTGCTGTATGAAAATCGTTCCGTCCGAAGAAAAACTTCCTATGTTCACGATATTGACAGCCCCACGCTTTTTCTTGCAAAGGTACAGATTCATCACGGAATCGCCGTCGCTTTTTATTCCCTGATAAACAAGCGCAATCCTGTGGTCGCCAATCATATCAAGTCCGGTGTAGGAAAAGGTCCGGATTCGAGAAATTTCCGTTGGGATTTCCGCCGCCCGTTCATATGCGTTTGCATCAGGATTGTAAAGCCCCACAATCAGCGAAATATACGGAGAACCAGCTTTTCGCACCGCTATAATCTGATCGTCAAAAGCGTCTCCGTCAAAATCGATTGTAAGAGTCGATATAAGTGTTTCCGTGTGAAGCAGCGGAACCAGCGAAGTCTGCACGCCGTCTTCCGAAAGTCCGTCGCGTCCGCCGGAAGCCGCCTCGGAATCGCTTGGCGCAAGTGGAGTTACGACAATCGGTCTTGCGCTTTTATCTTTGTCGTTTTTTGAAAAGCCTTTTATCACGGAAACCAGTGCAAGAACAAGAAGCATAAACGCAAACGCAAAAATAACAATTTTTGTCTTCATGGCTTAGACTATACTCAATTTTCGGACTGTAGAAAAGCGAGAGCTGCAAGTTTTGTTTTTCATTGCAGGATAGCCCAAAATCTGCGTCACTTTTTTCTTAACATTCCTTTTGCTATAAAATCAAGATTTTTTGTTTTCCGTTCAAAATTGCAGGCGTTTTTATGAGAATCACGCTCTTTTTTTATACTCGACGCCTCGCGGATTAGCCACGGAGCTGGAAACGAATCTTTTCTTCCGTTTTTAGCAAGCGACAGCCAGTCTTCGCTTTCCGGAATCTCGAATTTCATCTGCTTTCCGGAAACAGGATGGGAAAATTCAAGCGTCCGAGCATGGAGCAAAAGCCTTCCGAACGGATCTGTTTTCGCGCGGTAATTTTCGTCTCCGGCAAGCGGATAGCCTTTTGACGAAAGATGGGCGCGTATCTGGTTTTTCCTCCCCGTGTCGAGCGAAAGCTCAAAAAGAGTAAAACTTTTTCCTCTTAAAAGAATTTTGTAGTTCGTGCGGGCGCTTATTGTCTTGAACTTGGGTTTTCCGTTTTCTACTGAAAGATTTCTTTCGTACACGGATTTTTCCGTACCGTTTCCGCTTGTTGAAATTCGTTTTCTTGTGTTCGCACTGATTTTTGGGCTGTCATCGATTTTTGGAACGAATCCGATATTGTGGCTGTTGTACGCAAGACTGTCGTCTATAGTCCCAAAATCCGGAAGAACCATCGAAGAATCCAAAGGATTTTCTGCGACGGCATGGTACAGCCTTGAAGTAACAATTTGTTGCCAATTATCCATGATTCTTTTCTGAACCTGCTCGGTCATCGCAAACATCATTACTCCCGAAGTGTCCCGGTCAAGCCGATGGACAACGAACGGTCTGTGATTTTTGGAATACGTTCCGTTCTTCCTTAAAAGGTCTTCCAGCGCATCTACGGCAGTCCGTGAACGGCTTCCGGGATACGGAACTGAAAGCATTCCTTCGGGCTTAAAAATCACGGCGATGGCAGAATCTTCATGCAGAATGGAAATCTTTTCTTTTCCGAAATCGGGTTTTCGCCTAATCTTCAGTTCCGTGCTTTTTTTCATTTTACAAAACCTCCGGCATAATATCGCAGTGTTCGGAAATGTCCACCGCTTCAGAAAATCTAAGATAATACAGGAAACATTTTATTTTTGTAAAATCTTTTACGCCGAACATGGATGCTACAGCTTTTCTGTAATATGACAGTTGGACGTAATAAATTTCGGGATTTTTAGTCTGGTTCGTCTTGAAATCCACGATTACGTAAGAGCCGTCTTTGTCCTTGAACAAAAGGTCGATTACGCCTTTTACGATTTTAGAGCCATTCCTGCTTTTAAAAGAGTATTCGGTTTTGCAAAAACCGTTCCGTTTCGCCTCTATGGCTTTTTTTCCCAATTCCGAATTCGAAAAATTTTCTTTCATTTCAAGGCAGATTCTTTCGATTTCCGCTTTGTCTTTCTCGTAATCCTTGAGTCCGATGATTTCCCGATTCGGATAGACGGGACTTTTTTCGTTCACCGACGCTTCCATATAGGAATGTGCGATTGTCCCGAAATTATTGTAGCCGAAGCCGGAATCCGATTTTTCGACGATGGCGTTTATTTCCTGATACGGAGCGGAAGAATCGGCAGAGGCGGAAAAAACATTTTCTTCCTGAAAGATTTTACTTGGATTTTCATAAATTGAATCCGGCCTTTCCATTTTTACGGAAGCCGCTTTTTCGTATGGCTTTTCGTCGGCAAGAACGGAAAAAAGTTTTTCTTTCTCGGAAAACAGATTTTTTCGCTTTCCGTCGGATTTGTCGGAAATTCTTTGAAAAGCGGGAATTTTTTCCACGTCAAACGGCTTTGTTTCATCGTACAAATCATCGTTGTAAAAATTGAAAAAAGGCTCAAGAATGTGAAAAACGCTGTCCGCCGCATTTTCTTCCGCCGGACTGTATTTTTTTTCCGCATCGGAAGACATTGAATATTTCCCGTTCGTGATAAAAAGATGGTCGCTCGCCCTGGTCATCGCAACGTAGACAAGTCTTCGAAGTTCCGCCGTTTCTTTTAGATTTTGTTCAGATTTCATTTTTGCGAAAAAATAATTTTCCGAAGATTTGTTTTTCGTGCCGGATTCCGAATTTATCGAAATTCCGAAATTTTTGTCGAAATATACGGAATCGGAGTTTCTTTCATCGGCGGAAGATTTATGTGTGCTGCAAACAAAAACAACCGGATATTCAAGTCCCTTGCTTTTATGAATAGAAAGAACGTTCACGCCGCTGACTTTTTCCATCGGAATATCCATTCCTTCGAGTTTTGAATCGTCCTTCTTATAAAATTTTACGCCGTCCACAAATGCAGAAAGCCCTTCGTTACGTTCCTCCGCCTTTTTTGCAAGGTCAAAAATCATGTCGTACATTTTTGCATACATTTCAAGGCTTTCGTTCCACATGACCTCAAAACGGTATCCGCCCTCGTACCAAAGCTTCGTAACGATTTCGGAAATCTCAAGTGTCTTCAGCGAATCTTTAATGTCCAGAAAAAAATCTTTTGCGTGAAGAAAGCGTTTTTTTGCCTCATCTGAAAGAATCGAAAAATCCTCAAGAGAAAACGGTTCTTCTTCGGAAAGGAGAACGCCGGCGGCTTCGTCAAAGGAAAGATTCACAAACGGAGAGCAAAGAACCTGCGCATAACTCATTGTATCGTTCGGGTAAACGCAGATACGAAGATAGGCAAAAATATCGTTCACAGGCCCGTCCGAAAAAAAGCCTTTTACAATCTCGGTGTTGTACGGAATTCCGTGATTCAGCATCGCCCTTTCAAAAATATTTTGAGTGGCGTAGTTTCTGAAAAGAACGGCGATGTCGCTGTAAGAATAATTTTTCCCAAGAACGCCATCCGTAACGATTTCGTTAATCTTTCTGCAAACCCATTCGGCTTCCGCCTCTTCCCCGACAAGCAAAACGGAATCGTCCAATTTTTTGTCTGCGTCAAAAAGCGCAAAATGAAGGTGCGGGGCGTAAAAATCCATGGGCGTTTTTGCGTCGCGGATTTCTTTTTCTGCCTTTTTTGAAAGAGAGACTTCATGATACACAGCCTCGTAGTCGGGAACATCGCCGTTTTTAGAAGAAGGCGAAGAGTTTTTCCGCTCGGTATAAAAAACGGAAGGACTTTTTTCAAGCAAATCCGTCTCATCAAGCAAATTCGTCTCATCATTCGGCGGATAGGGAAAGCCGCCAAAAATTGTATTGAAACAGGCTATAAGAGCTTGGCACGACCTGTAGTTCGTGTCCATGCTGAGTTTTCCGTCCTTAAAATCATCGGAAAGCGACCTGAACACGGACACGTCAGCACCCCTAAAAAGATAGATGCTCTGTTTTTCATCGCCTACAAAAAAAAGTTTGCATGGAGAAAGTTCTTCAACCGAAGGAACGCCCTTTTCTTTTCGTTCCAATTTTTCTGCAAGCATGAAAAGTATGTCCCGCTGAAGACTGTTGTTGTCCTGAAATTCGTCAATCATTATCGCCTTGTATTTTTCTTTTTCCACCTGACGGATTTCAGGATAGTCGCTCAATATGCAATAGGCAAGTTCCGCAATATCCTTGAACGTAAGATTTCCGGAAGAACGTTTGTAACTGTTAATCCGATTTTGAAAATCTTCATAATAAGGAACGGTGGCTAAAAGGATTTTATAAGTTTTTATGTATGATGAAATCTCAGAAAATTTTCCCTTGAAATTTCTTATTTCAAGCACGGCTTCTTTTATAAGCTCGCTGTTTTTAAGATTCCCCGGAAGCGAAACATTCAGGAACGGAGTTGCGTTTTTTATCCAAGCGTCGCAGGATGAACAGTCCGAAAATTCAATCGTTCTTTCGGTCAAACAGAAAAGTTCCGGAAATTCTTTTCGAAAAAGTTCATTCAATTTTTTTATGTAGGAACTTTCTCTGTTTCCGCTAAAATCGTTATACGCCGCCCGAAGAGACGCAACGGCATCCTTTAGAGAAGAAGTTCGTTCGTTCCATACATTGCAAATCTCTTTTTTCTGAAGTTCAACGCCTTTTTTGAAATCTATGGGTCTGCATACGGAAGAATTTTCAAGGAGCGGTTTTACAAAAAGGTTTTCCGCAGTTGAAACAAAATCTTTTGTTCCGATAAGAATCCGAATCACAGGCTCATCGATGCGACTCAAAAGAAAAGGAAGAACAATTTCCCGCACATGGGATAAAATCGCTTCGGAATCCTGAACAAAATCCGGGGAAAGCCCGTAATAGTGCGCACCCATTTTTGCGATTGAGGCGCAATATGCGTCCAGCGTTTTTATGTTCGCCTTGTAAAAATCCAAAGCCGCTTCGGGCGCTTCGTTTTTCAAAGTTCCGTATATTCTTTCGGACATTTCGACAGTCGCTTTTTTTGTAAAAGTAAGAGTCAAAATTTCGTCCACGCAAAAACCGTTTTCTTTTACAAGTTTTGTAAACCTTTCTGCAAGGACGGTGGTTTTTCCCGAACCTGCGCCTGCGCTCACCACGGAATTTTTCATCGCATTGATGGCGGACAATTGCCCAAAATCAAATTCTCGTTTTGTGTATTTTTTCATGCCGTTTTCCTAAACCTTTCCCACATTGAACGTTTTTCTGCATATTCCCCTGAATCTGCATTTTACGCAGGTATTCCAGTCAAATCCGAATCCTTCCGCTGAAAAAACGCCGTTGTTCACCGAATCCGAAAAAATTTTTAGACATTCCTCGAATTTCTGCATGGTCGGGGAAAAATTGTCGAATCCCACAAGATTTTTAACATTTTCGAACACAGGAAGGTCTCCGGCGACAACCTTCAAACTGCCATCGGAAAGTTTGTAAAAACATCCGTTCCGGACATCAATCGGCGGATTTTGATTCCGCAAAAGATAAAAATATACGGGCATCTGAAAATCCGGGATTTTAGAAGGATTTCCGTCGCTCTTTTCTTCCCATAAAACAGTTTCGGGAAGTTTGTTCGTCTTGTAGTCAATGACAAGATAGTCACGGCTCACAGGCGCACGGAGAATACAGTCTATTCTTCCGGACAGCGTAAAATTTTCCGTCTCAAAAACAAAATCTTTTTCAACGGAATCCACGGAATAGCCTTCAAAACGCTTTGAGAATTTTCTCATGATGTCCGCCATTTTTTGAAAAATCGAATCTTTTGAAGAAAGAACGACTTTTTCTGCAAGATAGTTTAGTTTTTTTGCCTCGGCTTCCAAAGCCAAATTCACGCTTTTTTTCAGAATTTCTGCGTAGCGTTCGGAAAGAAAATCCCCTTCGGAACGAACGGGAAGAGAGTCTTTTTTAAGGGCAGAAAAATACAGTTCCATGACCTTGTGGTTTATGTTTCCGGCATCATACTTGTTTACAAGTTCAGCCTCGTTTTCCTGCTCCTTGATTTTTACAACACTCCGCAAAAGGGCGTTTCTTGGGCATGAAAAGAATTTATTCAGTTCCGTGGAAGAAATCATTACTTTTTCGTTTTTTTTGTATCTTTTTTGGATTGCCTCGCTTAAAACAATGCGAGTTTCGTCTTTAATGCGATTATTTTTTGCGCCAAGATGATTTTTTATCCAGGCTTCATTCCCGATTTTTGAGACTGAAGTTACAGCTGAAGGAAAAGTTTTTCCGTCCCGATACCAGTCTTTTTCTTCCTTGTAAAAATCCTTTTCAATCCTAAGGAAAGGCTTTTCCGATTCAAAAAAAGGAATTTCTTTAAGAGAACTTACAGGCTGGGCATAACCTGAAAAAGTCTTCTTTCCGGTTGAAAAATACGCCTCTTTTCCAAGTGAGTTCATCCTGTAAAGCGATATGAATTTTTCAGTTACATTCAAATCTTCCTTTCCCAAAAGCAAAAGCCGCTTGTCCTCGCGCAAAAAAGAAAGTTTTTTATACACAACCGAAAGCGAAGACTGGCTTGCGTCAAGCACAATCTGCGCGCTAAAAGGAGCCGTCTCCGAAAGTCTGTACGGAAGCACCTGCACGCCGCTTTTTTCCGTCTGCTCAAGATAGTTTTTGTCGTTCAAAAAACTTACAAAAAACGAATACGGGGACGGCACATTGCATTCCGGAAAATCTCTTTCAAGGTCGATTAAAGAACCCAACTCCGAAATGCAGCGGCTTATTATTCTGTTTGATTTTTCAGGGCATTTTTCCATGTCAAAAAAAGATTCCCTGAACCTAAAATAATTTTCCCGAATCTTAGAAAAACTTTCCGCCTTCACCATGCCTTTCACCGAGGATTTTAACATTCTGTAGACGCTTAATGCCCGTTCCTCCCTGAACGAGCGGGCAAAAGATTCTTCCCAAACATCGATTTTTTTACCGTCGGAAACAAAAGCGCATATGCAGCTGTTTTTTTGCCCAAAATCCACAAGTTGAAGGATGCCGTCCCTGTCTTTCCACGGAAGTTCTGTGTTCAAAAGAAGATTTTTTACGCTTTCGTATGAAAAATCCGAAGAATAACATTCCAAAATTTTCGAAAAAAGATTCCCGGAAGAAGTCGCCCCCAAAGCCCTCGCATAACGCATCACGCACGGAATCTCGAACAACGAAAACTCCCTCTCAACGTAACTCCCGTAGCTTTCCATGTCGGGAACGCTGACGGCGATATCCGTCCAGCCGATTCCGTCGTTTTCGTGAAGAGACCTTATGTAACGCGCCGCAGTCTTGATTTCCGCCCTTGAATCCGAAAACGTGTAGACATTTCCACCGTCGTCTACAGACTTTTCAGGAAGAGACACAATTTTTATGTCGGGAGAAGAAGAAAGAAGTTTTTCGTACTCGAACCAGTCGCTAAGAATTTCAGGGAAAAATATCACGAACTTTCGCCCGTCGGAACGGAACGGCGGAGTTTCCCATGCAGGATCAAAAAGTCCGTACGAATCAAGAAAAGAACTGTAACGCCTGTAGATTTCCGAAAGGTCTTCGTCCTCGGCATCCGGCTTCATTCCGGAAGCGAAAAAAAACTTTTTCCACATTGAAAGGGCGGGTAAAAGAGCGGTTATCCATTTTTCAAAACCGGAAGCCTCTTTTGCGTGCTCCTTTGTGATTATGTCCTTTAGAAACGGTTTTTCAGCGTTCTCTGAAATCAGTTTTGCCGCAAAAAAACGCCTCATTGTCGATGGAACGGATTTTTTTTCAGGCTGGGAACTTTTTATGGAGTCGCCTTTGAAATCATCCCAAGCCACAAAACGTTCCATCGCAACGGAGGACACGTCGCTTTTAAAAATAATCCTGTCCGCCCAAAGTTCAGCGGAAATCTGGGTTGGAAACACAAAAACGACATTTTGCTCTTTTATGTTTTCAAGAAGAACCTTTTCGATAAGATTTTCCATCACGAATCCCCGCTGCAAAAAAAAATCTAATTTTTATAGGATAATATAGCACAGAACTAAAAAAATACGACTGAAAAACAGGTGCAATCTCCAGTTTTAGCCGGATTTTAATAAGACTGAACGATTTCAAACGAAAACGAAACATCGCATTGAAATCCGAAAAAAGGATTTTCCAAGAAAAAACGCAATTTTTATAAAGAAAACATAAATTAAAGAGCCGAAGCCAGATTTTTGAAATACGCAACTTCAGTTGAATGTCGCGATTTTTTATTTTCGAAAGTTTTCTGATTTACGAAGAACGTTTTTCACATTCGTACTCTCCCGACTTTCTAGGAAGCCGTTTTTATTCGGAATCAAAAATCGCAGAAAATCCAATCCGCAAAAAAAGGCTGCCCCGGAAGCTATAAAACTTCACAAAAGGACAGCCCTCTTTTTGGATTTTAATAATCCCGATTTTTAAGGATTTTCTAGTAGCCCATTCCCATATCAGGAGAAGGGGCAGCCGGCTTCGGTTCAGGAATATCCGTTATCGCACATTCCGTAGTAAGAAGGGTGCAGGCAATTGAAGCCGCATTCCTCAAAGCGGAAGTCGTAACCTTGGCAGGGTCTATGATTCCGGAATCAATCATGTTCACCCATTCTCTTGTGTATGCATTGAATCCGATTCCCTTCTTTTCATTCTTGGCACGTTCCGCGATAACCGCACCGTCAATACCTGCGTTGTCCGCAATCTGTCGGATAGGCTCTTCGAGCGCACGGCGAACAATCTTGAAACCGACCTTTTCGTCTTCGGAAAGCTCCTCGGGAATGTTCTCAAGAACCTTCGCGGCTTCTATGAGCGCAAGACCGCCTCCAGCCACAACGCCTTCCTCAAGGGCGGCGCGAGTAGCGGCAATCGTATCTTCCACACGGAATTTCTTCTCCTTCATTTCGGTTTCGGTTGTTGCGCCAACATTTATCACAGCCACGCCGCCTGCAAGTTTCGCAAGTCGCTTCTGAAGCTGCTCTTTGTCGTATGAAGAAGTAGATTTTTCGATTTGAACCTTGATTTCAGAAATCCTGTCGGAAATCGCCTTCTTTTCACCTGCGCCACCTACGACAGTGGTATTGTCCTTGTCAATCTTTATGGATTTTGCGTGACCAAGCACAGATTCGTCGCAAGATTCAAGCTTCAATCCAACCTCTTCGGAAACGACAGTCGCACCTGTAAGAATTGCGATGTCCTGGAGCATATCCTTTCGTCTGTCTCCGAAACCAGGCGCCTTAACTGCGCAAACCTTGATTGTTCCCCGGATGGTGTTAAGCACCAAGGTCGTAAGAGCCTCGCCTTCAACGTCCTCGCAGATAATCACAAGCGACTCGCCTGCGTTGGCAACCTTTTCAAGAATTGGAAGTAAATCCTTCATCGAAGAAATTTTCTTGTCATACAAAAGAACGTTTGCATCCGAGAATTCTGCCACCATTCGCTCCCTGTCGGAAACAAAATATGAGGAGATATATCCCCTGTCAAACTGCATTCCTTCTACAGTAGAAACCGTGGTATCCATGTTCTTGGATTCCTCCACAGTTATAACTCCGTCCTTTCCAACTTTCTCGATGGCATCCGCAATCAAAACGCCTATCTCGGTATCGTTGTTTGCAGAAATTGTAGCGATGTTCTTTATGTCGGCAGCGTCCTTTACCGGCTTTGAGTTTTTCTTTACCTCTGCGACAGAAAGGGCAACCGCCTTTTCCATCCCACGCTTCACCTCGATTGGTGTCATGCCAGCAGCCACGGATTTTAGCCCCTCTCGGACAAGCGCATATGCAAGCACCGTAGCCGTAGTCGTTCCGTCGCCCGCATCGTCGTTGGTCTTAGAGGCGACCTCACGCACAAACTGAGCTCCCATGTTCTCGAACGGATCCTGAAGTTCAATATCCTTTGCAACGGAAACGCCGTCCTTTGTTATAGTCGGAGAACCATACTTCTTGTCCAGCATGACCATGCGTCCGCAAGGACCAAGAGTAACCTTCACAGCCTTTGAAATCTGTTCCACACCAGAAAGCAACTTTTTTCTGGCATCTTCGTTGAATAACAACTGTCTAGCCATTTTCAATATACCTCTTACAAACTATAAGTTCCCGATTTCTACGGGTATCGATTATTGTTTAAGATAGTAAAAAAAGAAGATAATGACAATCTTTTTTATGATTTTTTTTCTAAGGGCGTTCCGGCGTAACACAAGGTTACGCCGTCGGCTGTTCCGCACTTCCGCTATCGCTCCATTCCTACACTTGCGCTACGGAACGCCTGCGGCGGTGCTACATAGCCTAACGCATTTTATAAAAAGAATTTCTCTCTCCCAAGAAAAAACAGAAACAAAAATTCCAAGATTTTCCAAAACCACAGCGTGTGCGTTCAGACTGAAGCCCTTCCCAGATTCCGCCTTTTCCTGCATATTTTCTTACATTCCGTGGCGGTTACAGTTTCCGCAGCCGTTTACAATCACATGAGGTTTTCCGCTTTTAGTCTTATTGAAAAGTCTTGAAACAAGGTATCCGTCCTGCAGGACTTTTTTATGGCACACGGGACACCTGCGCACGATTCCGGGTTTTGCAAAAGGATAGCAGTTTGGGCAACCGTACACGTAGCACAATTGGTCGTCCGCTTTTCCCGCCTTTCCAAAAACTTTAGAGATGATGTTCTGTCCGGGAAGAAGCGGACTTTCGCACAAAGGACAATTCACAAAACCTTTTACGCCATGTTTTTCCGATTTTTTGGAAGCCGCTGAAGAAACAATAAGCCTTCTGAAATAAAGCAGCGCAAAAATTATCACAACAACGGCGGCAGAGCCGAAAAACAGTTCCATCTCAGACGAAATTATACGGCGTTTCTTGGTAAACGTAATAGTTCAGCCAGTTGGAAAAAAGCAGATGCGCCGTACTTCTCCAGTAAGACGCAGGCTGAAGCGACGGATTGCTGTTCGGAAAATAGTTTCTCGGAAGATTTATGTTCAAGCCCTTCTGCTTGTCTCGCCAATATTCGTTTGCAAGCGTTTCCGTGTCGTATTCCAAATGCCCCGTCATAAAAATCTCGCGGTTTGTGGACGATTTTACCAATGTAACGCCAGCGTCGGGGGATTTTGCAAGTATTTTCAGTTCCTCGTGCATAAGCACGTCTTTTTCCAAGATTGTCGTGTGCCTTGACTGCGGAATCGGAAACACATCGTCAAATCCACGCATAAGCGGTTCGTTTTGGCTTCCAGAAGTCCTATAGTTCATAAAGACCCCGAAAAGTTTGTTGTCAACGGGCTCTTTTGGAACTCCGTAAAGATGGTAAAGACCGGCGAACGCCCCCCAGCAAAGGTATAGAGTGGAAAATACGTTTTCTTTTGCATAGTCCATTATTTTGCAGAGTTCTTTCCAGTAGTCTACGTCCTCAAACGGAATATGTTCAACAGGAGCTCCTGTTATCACCATTCCGTCGTAACGATGCCTAAAAATCTCGCTTGAGGGAATGTAGAATTTCTCAAGATATTCCATTCTTGTGTTCTTGTAGTCGTGGTTTTCCATGCGAACAAGGGAAATTTCTACTTGAAGCGGACTATTTGCAAGAAGGCGAAGGATTTGAGTTTCCGTAGTCTCTTTTGTAGGCATCAGGTTCACTATAGCAACTTTGAGCGGTCTTATATCCTGAGTCTGCGCGCGATTTTCCGTAATCACAAAAACATGTTCATTCTGCAATGTTGATGCGGCGGGCAAATCCGCTCTGATTTTTATAGGCATGCGGTAAATATAGCAAAGAAAAGTCTGATTTGCTATACTCTGAGACATGTCAAATCAGAAACGAAAGGCGGCGGTCAAAAAACTCAAAGTTCTTTCTTACAACGCAAAAACTGACGTGAATATGTTCCGCAGAAAAATCGAAGAAGAGTTCAGAACCGTGTTTCTTCCAAGCCATACGGAAAAACAGGAGCGAACATTCGGCGGCATAACCTGCGACTTTCTGATTCCTGAGATTCACGCCTCAAAAAGAATTCTTTTTTACATACACGGCGGATGCTTTGTAGGAGGCTCAAGGGCTTCGTACAGAAATTTTACGTCAATGCTTGCGAACAAGGCTTACTCAAGAACCGTAGTTCCCGAATACAGGCTTGCGCCCGCCCACCCGTTCCCCGCTGCAATAGACGACGTTCAGGCGGCGTTCAGGGCGATGTTTGCCGAAGAAGAAGCCGCAAGAAATCTTGAGGCAATGAAAAGAAAAGAAAACTTAAACATTTTCGGCATGAACGCAGAACCTATCGAAGAAGAACCCGAAATAATAGTCGCAGCCGACGGAGCGGGCGCAAGCATAGCGTGCGCAATGCTTTTCAATCTAAGAGAGCGATATAAAAAATGCATAAAAAAACTTGTACTTTTTTCCCCATGGCTTGATATTTCGGATTCGTCCCCGCTGAAAACAGACAAAAAAACAAGCGACGAAATAATGTCCGGCGAAGTCCTTTCAAAAAGTTCCACCGCATACAGCTATTCCTCCAATCTTTCAAATCCGCTTATTTCGCCCCTGTACGCAAGCCGCGAATTCTTCCAGGGATTTCCTTCCACGTACATCCAAATCGGAGAAAAAGAAATTCTTTTGGACGACGCAAAAGAATTTTTAAAACTTGTAAAAGGTGCCGGCGTGGACTGCACTTTGGATATATGGGACGACATGATGCATCTTTTTCAGATGGCAGGCGAATTCCTTGACGAGGCGCACGAGGCTTTGGACAAATTCTCGTACATAGTGGCAAGCGACAGGGAATCCAAGCAGAACGAAGAAACAATATCGGTTCATAACAAACCTAGACTTGAAAAAAGCCTTGAATCCGAGGCATAGGAAAATTTACATATGGAACTTCTTTCGCCTGCCGGAAACGTCGAAAAACTTTACTACGCATACGCCTACGGAGCGGACGCCGCATATATCGGACTAAAACGTTTTTCGCTCAGAGTAAAAGCAGACAATTTCTACGACGACGAATACAAACGTGTGAACGAACTTAAAAATCAGTTTCCGAAAAAAAAACTTCACTGCGCGCTGAACATATCGTTTCACAACGCAGACATAAAAAGCCTTGAAAACAACATAGACTACTTCAAAAAATACCCGATAGACGCATTCATTGTTCAGGATATCGGCATAGTTCCGCTTCTTCAGAAAAATTTTCCGAACGCAGCGTTGCACCTAAGCACACAGGCTTCCTGCGTGAACAGCGAGGCGGTAAAAATCTACAAATCCATGGGCTTTTCAAGAATCGTTTTGGGACGAGAAGCTTCGCTCAAAGAAATCAGGGAAATAAAAGATGCCGTCCCCGACATGGAACTGGAAGCGTTCTGCCACGGCGCAATGTGCATCGCATACTCCGGACGCTGCCTTATGAGCGCATACCTCACCGGACGAAGCGCACAGGCAGGAGCGTGCAGCCACACCTGCCGCTGGGACTTTGACATTCTAAAAGATCCGAAAGCTCTTGCGGAAAGCGGGACTCTTGCGTTAAGGGAGCACAAAAGACCGGACGAATATTTTCCCGTCTACGAAGGCGAAAACTTCACCGCCGTCCTTTCAAGCAAGGACATAAAAATGATAGAGCATCTTAAAGACATGAAGGATGCCGGTCTTGATTCCATAAAAATCGAAGGACGAATGAAAAGCGTATATTACGTTGCAATCGTAACCCGCGCATACAGAAAGGCGCTAGACGCACTCGAAGGAAAGATAAGCGAAGAGGAAGCAAAGCCGTTCATCGATGACCTTGAAAACGTGAGCCACAGGGAAAGCGGCACGGGCTTTTATTACAGCCGCTCCGAGGCAGACAAAACCGTAAGCGGTGCAACGGATTCTCGCTACATTCTTGCAGCGGAAGTTTTGGACGAACTTTCCGAAAGCGAGGAAGAAAAAATTTTTGAGTCTGCAAAAACATTCCTCTCCAAAAAAAAGGCGGAACTTGAAGCCATGCACCCAAAAGCAAGGGAAATCCGCCAAAAAGACCGAATTCTGCATCCTGAAAAATATCCCGAAGTCATAAAAAAAAGGCATGGCTGGACAATGCACAAAATCCTACCATTGAATATGATAAAAAACGAGGACTTGATAGAATTCATCTCACCTGATATTGTTTGTAGCCGTCCGGCAAACGGAACTCAAGAAGAGCGGGAATGGATTCTTGTAAATCCCGAAAACGGCACGGAACGGACTTGGGTTTGCGACGGACACGACTGCTTAATATACACAAAAGAAAAACTTGCGAAAGGAACTTTGATACGTCTGGAAGACCCCGAATACAAGGCGGGCGAAATAAGAGATTTTGGAAGATAGGATTTAAGAATGAAAAAAAGAATCGCAATAATCTGTATATTGTTTCAATCATTTTTTATATTTTCACAAAACGTAACCTTCATCTCGAAGGACTACAAACTCGGCTTCACAGGCGGAATCGGCATTGAAGGCGGCTCTGATTTTGCACCAAGGGCGGTGGGACTTGACCTGTCGTCGGTGTTTGACCAAAAGGAACTTATAGTAAAAGCCGGAATCCAAGTTTTTCCCGAAACGCTCGACATCACGCACGAAATAAACTATTGCCCTACCATTTTTAAATATTTCAACCTAGGTACGGGCATAATACTCCATTACAGAAACAGTTTTGACTCATTCTCGGAAGTCGACTTTCTTACAGGGCTTTTTTTCAGGTACGATTCCCTAAAAAAAATCGACGCTTCGTTCAGCATTCTGTACATGAGAAAATCCACGGAAATAAAGACAAACGACGGACATCTTCCATGGTTCGGCGACAATGATATGGCGTTGAAGTTCGGCTTCGGTTACAGACCAATAGACAGGGTTTCGATAGAATTTACTTTATCCTCATATTCATTTTATCGTTACATGCTGTTTTTCGCTCCCGACTTTGAGATAAAAGTTTCCGTCCGCATACTTCCAAAACTCAGCGCAGGTGCAGAACTTGAAATGCAATACGTAGATATGTTCACGCTAAGCGCAAACATGAACAGCGCAAGGTTCAGAACATTCCTGACCATGGAGATTTGAAAATGAGAACCGGAAAAATAAAAAAAACGAATAAGAATTATTTTCGCGCAGCACTGTTTTTAATCTTTGCGTTTGCGCCGCTGATGACTTCCTGCCAATACGCCCTGCACGAATTCCTTTACAGGAACGATTCCGTGGACAACAGAGCAGGCAAACTAAAGAAGATAGATACTCCGGAAAAACCTGCTATTCCTGCCAGCGGAAAATATTCCGTCCTTATAATGAGCGATGTGCATTTTGGAGCGGAAAACCAAAAACGAAAAAGAAGAGAAGAAGATTTTTTTACCGAAATAAACAATATGGCAGAAAAGCCGCTCTTTGCAATTTCGCTGGGCGATATAGCCGAACACGGCTACAAGACTGAACTTGAAGCCTACAAAAGCCAGCTGACGGAAAAACTTTATACACGGTTCAACATAAAAACATATAATGTAGTCGGAAACCATGACCTTTACAATTCCGGCTGGAGACATTTCAAGGAAATCCTTTTTCCGCACGAGGCTTTATATAAATTTTCCACAAAAAACTTCAGCTGGTATTTCATAGATTCTGCAAGCAACACGCTCGGAAAAAAACAAAGCACCCTACTGATGAACGATATGAAAAAGGACGACAAGATAAAGTTCGTGTTCGCGCACGTTCCGTTCTACGCCGACGACTGGTTTTACTTCACCATGCAGGATTCAACAGAAAGAAACCAGCTTCTTTCGGCATTTGCCAAAAACAATGTAAAAGGCATCTTCACCGGACACACACACATAGAAAGAAAACACGATTTTGGCACATTCACAGAATATACGCTCGGAGGGTATTTTGCAAAACGCTCATGGGGAATTCTTCATGTGGACGAAGACCAAAAGCAGTATTCCTTTGAATTCAAAAGCCTTCCAAATCCGGACTAAATAAACGGACAAGAAAACAAAATCACCGAGGATTTTATAAATCGTTTTTCCACATTGTGCAGCACACTTTTATCATCGCCTGCGCTATTTCTTTTGCGGCACGGATTTTTCGTCCCACTCAACATCGATTTTCCGTCTTTCCAAATCCTGGATTCTGTGATATGTAAGGCAGTCGGAACTATGAACCGTAATCCCTCTGTTCCTGGAAACATATCCTACAATCGGTTCAGGATATTTAGGATTGCAGCATTTTGCAAATGTCATAAAAACATTCGAGGTGTCCCCTATCCTAACCTTTCCTGCCACGGAGACTTCTTTTGAAGAATCAAAGCCCGTTCCCTTCTTGTGCGCCCTTCTTTCATTCTGAACCGACAGAGCTTCCTGCGAGCGCAAAAGATGTTCCGCTTCGATTTTGGCTTGAGCCTCCCTGTCCACGAATGTAGGATCATTCGCCGCCAGCCATGAATGTATTTTCTGATGAGCCTTCGATGTCTTTACAAGTTTCAGCTGGCTCTGGGTCGGATGGGCATTAGGATTCGTGAGAATTTCTATAATCTGCGTGTTCTTCAATTCCATAGAAAGCGGAATGATTTTTCCGTCCGCCTTAGCCCCAACGATTTTCTCTCCTATAGCAGAATGAATCGAGTAGGCAAAATCGATTGCCGTAGAGCCAATCGGAAGTTTTTTGACATCGCCCTTTGGAGTGAACACAACTATCTCGTCCGCCAAAAGTTCATTTTTGTAGTTCTGAAAAATCTCATCATCGGGAATTTTTGCTTCCTTGATTTTTGAAAGTTGATTGAAAATCTCAAGATTTTTTACGTCCACAACATCACGGTTCGTTCCCTTTTTGTAAAGCCAGTGCGAGGCAACCCCGTGCTCGGCAAATTCGTGCATTTTTTCCGTCCGAATTTGGATTTCAAGAGGGCGACCGTCGCACATCACCGTTGTATGAATCGACTGATATCCGTTCGACTTTGGCATCGCAATATAATCCTTGAACCTGCCCTCCAACGGCTGCCAAAGTCCGTGAACAATCCCTATCAAAGTGTAGCAGTCGCTTTTGTGCTGACAAATAAGGCGCAAAGCAAGAAGGTCGTAAAGTTCGCCCGCATCCTTGTTCCTTTTTTTCATTTTCTGATAGATTGAGTAAAAATGCTTTGCTCTGCTTGTGATTGAAACCTGAATCCTCTGTTTTTCCGCCGCCGATTTTATTGTGTTTACGGCATTTTCCAAATACGCAGCCCTTTCTTCCTTCTTTTGAGAAATGACATTTTTTATCTGCTGATATGCTGACGGATTCGTGTACTTCAGGCTAAGGTCTTCGAACTCGTTTTTGGCTGTCTGCATTCCAAGCCTGTCGGCAAGCGGCGCCCATATATCTATGACTTCCGTAGCCAGAGCCTTCTGAAGTTCAGGTGCAAAAGACTTTATGTTTCGGATTCTGTCAAGCCTGTCCGAAAGTTTCAGAAAAATGATTCTAACATCGTCGGTCATCGCAAAAAGCATTTTTCTGATTGCATCCGCTTGAAGAAGGGTTTTGGACGTTTCTACCGGAATATTGATGAATTTTGCCGCCCCGAAGACTATCTTAGAAACTTCCCGGCCGAATTTTTCCTCAATCGTCGGTTTCGAGATTCCTTTCGACGGAGTTCCGTGAAGAAGCGCGGATATCACAGTGTCGACATCAAATTCGCCTTCCGCAAGAATGAAAGCAAGCCTTAACGGATGAAGATAATACGGCTCTCCATCAGGATTTTTAGAATCCCCTGAAATCTCAAGCAAGAAAGCCCAGGCTTCCAAAATCCTTTTCCTGTCATCGGCACTATAGAACGGAAATTTTTCAAAAAATTCCGCTATCAGGGCATCCCTGTCGTCAGCATCAGACTTGAATACAGATACCTCACTCAAAGCCAAAACCTCCGAAGCAAGCAGACTTTTCGCCTATTCCTTATCGGCTTTAGAATCCTTTTCTCCAAAAATCAAGCACGAATGCGGAAGATTTTCAATCCATCGGCAAAATGTATGCCATTCGTCAAGCCTGTGAGCCTTGCGTGTAAAATATATGTTCTGAAGAACCTGATAGTTCAAAAGCAATGTCGCTTTCTGATTGAAACTTGCCGGAAGAAGCTGAATCATCTGCCACCAGTCAGCCTTGTTTTTTCCGCCGTTATTGAACCTGTCCCTGGCGGCGTTCATCGTCGTTATAAGAAAATCCAAAGCCTCAAGCGATTTTTCGTCAAGATGCTCGCAGCTGAAATCCTCCCTGACAAATTCCTTGGCTTGGATTTTATGCATGGTCGAACAACTGTTGCGGACGGTTCCGACCTTGTATGTATCCATCTCCGCCCACCAGTAACGTGGAGCGGTAACATCAAAACTCACCGTAATGTAGCGCAAAAATTTTGCATGGCTGGGACCCGATTTTGAAAGCCTTAGCATCAAATCCAAGTCCGCATTCCCGACAATATATTTTCCATCAGCACCGATTTTGCTGTCGCTTTTTTCCCAGCTGTTGAATGAATTGCGCATTCCTCTTATTGCCGCTTCCCAGCCGAAAACTTCGTCTTTTTCGATAAACAACATATGACTTTCCCGATTTTACAGACGCTTATTCGCCGTTCGTCTCAATCTCACCGCTGATTTCATTTACGACCTCAACCGGTTCCTGCACTATCGGGCGATTCTTCCACGCATAAAAAACATATACGCCGCCTGCAAGCGACATAATAAGCCCTGCAATCCGCAATATCGCGTTTCCAATCTTTTCTGCCGGAACGATAAAAAGAATCAGAGCGGCAACAATCGAAATCAACGCTTCCAAAATGTACTGTTTTCTGTCAACTTCAGCGTCACGGATTTTTCCCATCGCAAAAAGTTCCAGCGCAGCGCCAACAATAAGATAAACCGCCAACACATAAAGAACGACAGTCCAAATGGATTCCACGGTTTTCATGAACTTCAAAGGAAGGAAGAACGCCAAAAGACCGATTACAAGGCTCAGCATCCCCCTGCATATGACAGTGAATTGGAAAG
Source organism: uncultured Treponema sp. (assembly GCA_938039145.1). GTDB lineage: Bacteria > Spirochaetota > Spirochaetia > Treponematales > Treponemataceae > Treponema_D. The sequence goes on along the minus strand of CALHVG010000036.1, from coordinate 8,187 downwards.
CCGAATCGGGAACAAGTTTTCTTGTATACATTAAATTATATATTCCGTTCGCAATGGCTTCCACACCAAGAAGAATCACGATTGCTTTTGCGCACTGTCTAGGAACGATTAAAAGCAAAAGCCCCACAACCGTAATCAATATACCGACTAAAAAATTGCTCTTTTTCATAACACACCTCAACTTGACTTTAGATTATACAATGTTTGCGCATCAAAATACAATGAAAATGAGATTAAAGCCACGGCTTAAAGTGGATTGAAATCAATTTTTGTTCGAGGCGATTCATTGAAATTGATTTTGCTTGCCATCAGAAATCCGCCGAAAAAAATACCGCCCGGCTTTAAAATTTATAGCAGAAAACCAGACGGATGAATGTTACTAAAATCAATCTACAATCTTAAAACGCCACAGTACAGAACGCATTTCTCCGCCGTCTTTTACGATTACCATCATCGTGTTCAGCTGGTTTGCAGGTTTGACTGCAGCATTTACTGCCAATTCAATAGAAATCTGATTCAGCACAGCCTCAGCCACCGGAGCAAAATCCTGTTTTACGCCATTCAAGTACCACAGATACGCCGCAGTGTTCGGATAGGGGGAATTATCCGTTTTTTTGAAAACGCTAAACGTTATTTTTGGCGCAGCCGGTGTCAACTTAACTTCGTACGGGTCACTTTCTTTGATTGTGCAACCTGAAGCCTCGGCTTTAATTTTTGGTTCTGCTAAAACGCCCACGCCTATATCCGAAGAAGAATTCGGAACATCGCCAAGTTCAAGCTCCAGAGCGTTTCTCTTAGACCAGATAGTCAGAGTTTTTTTATCGCTCTGTTTTAGTGTTACAAATCTCAGGTCGTTTATGTCATCCTTTTTTCCGGACGCAATCGTATTTTCGGTCAATATAAAAAACGCCTGAACCGATACTTTCCTGGCAAACTTAGTCAGTCCAAAACCGCTGAAATCCGACGAAAGTTTTTTCTTTTCCGCCTTTTCGATTTTATATTCCGAATGAGCGTCGGATTCCAGTTTGTACAAAAGATATTCCTCTACACCGTTATAATCCACATAATCATTTTCCAAATCAACGGTAACAGATAAAGGCAACGCCGCCCTCGAAAGTGAAATCGGAATCACGTTGTTACCTGCCGTCAGCGTTGAAATCGCCCTTCCGGAAGCAAGCGGCGTGTCCTCGTTTTTTATGACAACTTCAACAGAATATTCCGTTCCCACATCAAGGCTCTCGAATTCAAAACTGACAAGAGGATTTCCGGGGTAGTTCACGTTTTTAGTGTCGGTGTAAACATTTCCTGCGTTTTCTTTTGCAATGTCGGTGGGTTTTACCGTTGCCGTAACGGAAACAGGCATAGCGCCTACGGTAGGTCCACGGGAAGCAATTCCATCGAACAGCCCGGAAATATCAAGATTCAGCGAAACAGAGGTTTCAATCGAAGACGAACAACCGGCAAAAAACAAAACGCAAACAAACAGACCGGAAAAAATCACGTTTCTTATTTTCATAAAATCCTCCATTTCATAGAACCCGGCAAGGAATTCTCAGTATATTAACACACGTTTTATATAAATTCCAGTTATTTCGCTTCGACTGCGGCGCAATTCCAATAAAACAAAATCTGCTTCAAGAATCTTTTAATTTTTAGGCGCTTCCGGCACGCCCTTCAGCCGTGCCGTCGGCTGTTCCACCCTTCGCTATACGCTCATTCCCTGCGTTCTCGGCAAAGCCGAAACCGCAGGGAACTACGGGGTTCCATAGCCTAAGCGATTTACCTAAACGCATCCCCGGCAGCAGTAATGCCGCCGAGCCGCGGTGAACGGCAGAGCTGTCGCCGGGAGTGCAGCTGTTTTTTTACGGCAATGATTATTTTTTTGAATATAGATTCTCATGCTGAACTCCCGATGAACATTTTCTTTTAATTGTGCAAACATTCAAAAAATGGCATAATCGTCTGAAAAATTATATTTTTAGAAGTTTTTGGAGGCTTTTATGCTAAAATTCGGCGGGCTTATCACGGCTCTTGTTACGCCCATGCATGAAGACGAATCGGTGGACTACGAAGGATTCAGGGCATTGGTAAAACGTCAGTGCCTTGAAGGCGTAGACGGAATTTTACCGCTTGGAACTACAGCCGAAACTCCAACCCTCACCGAAGACGAGGAAGACGAAATAATAAAAATCGTCTTTGAGGAAGTCCGGGCGTTTGAAAAATCCGCAGGAAAAAAAGTAACGGTGATTATCGGAGCGGGTTCGAACTGCACAAGAGATGCCGTCCGATATTGCAAACGGGCAAAAAAAGCGGGAGCGGACGCAGCCCTTATCGTAACTCCGTACTACAACAAGCCGAGCAACGAGGGAATCCTTCGGCACTTTGAAGAAGTCTCAAAAGTCGGGATTCCTATAATCGCCTACAATATTCAGGGAAGAACAGGAAAAAACATAGAAACTTCCACGCTGGCAAAAATCGCAAGTCTTCCGAATGTCGTCGGCGTAAAAGAGGCAAGCGGAAACATAAACCAAATGATGGATGTGATAGCCGAAATAAAATCAAGGCGATCGGATTTTTCCGTAATGAGCGGAGACGATGCGCTTACCCTTCCGCTTATTGCCGCAGGCGGAGATGGAGCGTTCAGCGTGGTCTCAAACTATTCGCCCGATCTTGTTACCCAAATGACGCACGCAGCTTTGGACGGCGACTTTGAGACAGCCCGAAAAATCCATTACAGGCTTCTTCCGTTTTTTAAGGCGGCTTTTGTTGACGGAAATCCAACGTCCATAAAATATGCGATGAGCGTAAAAGGTCTTTGCAAGCCGTGCGTGCGCCTTCCGCTTGTTCAAGTTACCGAAAGCGCAAAAACCACGATAAAAAACGCAATTAAAGAGTGCGAGTTATAGAAGATTATAAAGGAAGATTTAGTTATGAAAGAAAAAATCAAAGTCGGCGTGCTGGGCGCAACCGGAATGGTGGGTCAGCGATACATAAAATTACTTGAAAATCACCCGTGGTTCGAAGTGACTTACGTCGCGGCATCTCCTCGTTCCGCAGGAAAACCCTACAAAGATGCGGTAAAAAACCGTTGGCTTATAGGAGCTGAAATTCCTTCCGGCGTGGAAAATCTTATAGTCGAGGATGCAAACGACGAAAAAAAAGCGCTTGGAAAATGTAAATTCCTTTTTTCAGCTCTTGAAATGGGAAAAGACGAAATAAAAGCGCTCGAAGCAGCTTACGCCGCCGAAGGACTTCCCGTGGTCTCTAACGCATCGGCAAACCGCTGGACAGAAGACGTTCCAATGCTTATCCCCGAAATAAACCACGCCCATCTGGACATACTCAAATCGCAGAAAGAAGCTCGCGGCTGGGACAAAGGATTCATCGTCGTAAAACCCAACTGCTCGCTACAAACATACATGATGCCGCTCCATGCGCTTATAGAAAAAGGCTATCCGGTAAAAAGAATGATTGTAACTACCCTGCAAGCGACCAGCGGAGCGGGCTACCCCGGAGTTCCGTCATTCGACATGATAGACAACATAGTTCCGTTCATAAGCGGCGAAGAAGAAAAAACGGAAAAGGAATGTCTTAAAATCCTTGGAAATGTGCATGGCGGAAAAATAAAGAACGCAGAATTCCCCAAGGTTTCTTCAACCTGCACGAGGGTTCCCGTGATAGACGGACACACCGCCTGCGTCTCGCTTGAGTTCGACCTTCCCGATGAAAAAAAGCCTTCGTTGGAAGAAATCGAAAAAATCTGGACATCGTACCGCTCGCTTCCTCAGGAATTGAACTTGCCTTCCGCTCCGGAAAGACCAATCGTCGTCCGCCACGAAGAAAACCGTCCGCAGCCGCGGCGCGACAGGGAAACCGAAAAGGGCATGGCATGCGTAATCGGCCGCCTTAGAAAATGCAACGTCTTTGACGTAAAATTCGTCTCGCTAAGCCACAACACAAAGCGGGGTGCGGCACTCGGCGGAATCCTTAATGCGGAACTCTTAAAAGCAAAAGGATTTTTTGACGAACTCTAGATTTTTAGCGGCGGCATCTCAGAAAAACTTGCGCCTGCCTTTTATGAATCCAGCAGGGGAAAATAAAAGTTTTTCAAAACCGCAGTTTTCTCCTGCCTTCTAATTTGGTGAAAATATTTTTTAACGGAGGAACATATGAAATTCCTGTGCATCAGCGATGTTCATGGAAACACAAAAGCTCTGGACGCTTTGGACGATGTTTTCAAAACGGTTGACGCTGTTCTTTTTGCGGGAGATTTTTCAGAATGTTTTAAAACCAAGACAGCAGGACCCGTGCTGGAGTCCCTTTTGAAAAAGCACGACGAAATATACGCCGTTTTGGGAAACTGCGATGAACCGAGTTTTTCAGAATCCCTTGACAAAGCAGGAATCAACGCAGAACGCACGCTGACCTACACCGCCGGACTTGCGATAATAGGTTCGGGCGGCGGAAGCAAATTCACCGGAAAGACACCGAACGAACGCACCCTCGAGGAACTTCAATCGGATTTTGATATTCTTTTATCCGCCGAAAAAGACGGAGCTGAAGACGGAAACTGGCACAACCTCATAGTGATTTCGCATAACCCGCCAAAGGCTTCCACCATAGATTCATTCGCGCCCGGAATGCACGCAGGTTCGGAACTTTTCACAAAGTTCATCGAAGAAAAAGAGCCGCTTTTTGTTCTTACGGGGCATATCCACGAGGGAGTCGGAATCGAAAAAATCGGAAAAACATTGGTCATGAATCCCGGCTCTCTTGGCGAAAAAGGAACTTATGGAATCCTTACAGTAACAAAGACCAAAGACGGATTTTCGGCATCCTGCGAACTCAAAAAGATTTAATCCTTAAAAAGTTTTCATTCAAGGAATATGCGGCTTTTGCTCTATTCGATTCGGAAAATCCTTGAATGGCTTAAAACTTCGTTTCCCGTCTCCGTTATGAGAATGTCGTTTTCAAGACGCACGCCCCCCGAAGCCTCTTCGTAAAGTCCGGGTTCAAGCGTTACTATCATTCCGGGGCAGAAAAGCAAGTCTTCGGGCATTTTTGCGCTTACCCTCGGATATTCGTGAATTTCAAGACCGATTCCGTGTCCCAGCGTGTGCGGCATGCTCTTTTTCGAAGCGGAAAAAATCTCGTCCGCCCTTTCTGCGGCATTTTTTATCGGAATGCCGCTTTTGTAAAGCAAAAGACATTCGTCAGCCGCAGCCTGCACAAGCGAAAGCATTTTTTCTTGGTTCGGGCTAAGGTTTCCTTTTGCGATTGTGATTGTCATGTCGCTGGTGTAGCCATTGTAGACAACCCCAAAATCAAGGATCGAAAGACCTTCCGCCGGCCACGGACTATTCGTGTATCCGGGGAACGCATGGATTGCCCAACTTCTGGAAGGACCTGCGGCAAGCGTGTCAAAACCGGTCTTTTCGCAACCCTGGACGCGAAGTTCCCTTTCTATCAGCAGGGAGACATCGATTTCGGTGCGGATAGAACCGCTTTTCAGTTCCGAAAGAATTTTTTCGACTATAAGATCGCCTATTCGGCACGCCTCTTTTGTGCATTGGATTTCGTATTCGTCTTTTATCATGCGAAGTTCAACGACAAATTGATGCACGCCGTTTTCCTTGCATTTTACGTCCCAAAGCGGAAGGGAATCTATGTATTTAAGGAAGTCGGGATAGGGCGTCGCAGGCGAAAGCTCCACTTTCATGTTTGCAATTCCCTTTGCGGCGTTAAGGTTTGCCTGAACCGCCTTTATCGCACTGTTTTTGTAACGAGTGTATGGAATCACCTTGTCGCAAAAAGCAATTTTTTTCGCAAGGATTTCGTCCCACGGAATCAGGACAGATTTTCCGTTCTCGAAAATTATGAGGACGGCATCGCTTGTGTGTCCGGTAAGATAACGGATTGCGCTTTCCCTGTGAGATTCGCTGTCAATGAACACGGCTGCTCCAGTTTCATGTTCGCAAAGATAATCCGCGACCTTTTTCCGCCGTTCCGAGTAAAGTTTTTTCATTTCTTCGTCTGTGAAGTGTTTCATGTTAAGTCAGGATTTTAATGTTTTGTGAGAATTAATACAATAAATATGATTGCAGGCGGGCGGACATAGTTAGGCTTCGTTCATTGCGTAACGCTTCGTATGTCCGCCCCAAGAATCGGGCAAAAGCCCGATTCTTGCTAGATGTCTTATGCGAGTTTTGCCGTCCGGCAAAACTCGTGCAGGCGGAAATGCAATTATGTCATTCAAATAAAGATAGCAACCGCCTGCACGAAAACTTGGGGCGGCGGACATTTTTAGGCTTCGTTCATTGTGTAATGCTTTGTATGTCCGTCCCACAAATCAGGCAAAACTGCGATAAATATCCCGCTCTGATATAAACAGCGTGAACACGACAAAGAACGAGTTTTGCGTAAGCAAAACGAGTGTGCGGGGTTCTTAGGGGGAACCCCTAAGCAGTCGGACGGACATAGTTAGGCATCGTTCATCGTGTAACGCTCCTCATGTCCGTCCCAAGAATCGGGCTTTTGCCCGATTCTTGCAAGAAGATTTTTCATCCCAGGAAGAAAAATCTTCTGATTAGAACCTATATACGGGTTCTTAGGGCAGAGCCCTAAGCAGTCGGGAAAGAGAAAGGGGGTCTAAGGGGGAGAGAGGAAACCCCAGTCTGATGGGGTGTCCTCTCTCCCCCTTAATTATTATCATACTTTAAATTTCCCCACTTCCCCAGCAAGTCCCTCGATGCTCTGCTTGTTCTTCATCGCAAGTTCGTTGACTTCGTTTACGGCGTTGTTTATCTGAGACACGCCGGCACTCATCTCGTTCATCGAATCCTTGATGACCGCCGTGAGGCTATCGAGTTTCTGCATCTCGTTTGCAACGCCCTTGCCGCCGATAAGCATCTCCTCAGAACCGTTTTTGACCTCGACCGTAACCGAATTGATATTCTTGATGGCGGCAAGAACCTCGCGGCTTCCGTTTTCCTGCTCTCGCATTGCGGCGGTCAGTTCGGCGCTCATACCTCGTACGTTTTCAGCAAGCTGGAAGATTGCGTTAAACTTCTCTTCCACGACTTTTGAACTTTCTGCCAATCCATGAATATCGTCGCTAAGATTACGGAGTGTGTCGGTTATCGTCTTTCCTTGGACGCTGGATTCTTCCGCCAACTTACGGATTTCGTCGGCGACGACGGCAAATCCCTTTCCGCTTTCTCCTGCGTGGGCTGCTTCGATGGCGGCGTTCATCGCAAGAAGATTCGTCTGTGAAGCGATATTCTGAATAACGCTGGAAGCCTCAATCAAGCCGCCGGATTCGTCGGCGATTTTCTGCGTGACGGTGTTCGACGTGAGAAGCGTGGTCTTTCCTTCCGATGTCGCCGTGGAAAGCAACCGCACCATGTTGTCGCTCTTTTCCAACGACTGCGTTATCGACGCAATGTTCGCAACCATCTCCTCTATCGAGGCGGAGGACTGCGTGACGCTCGCCGCCTGCGTTTCTATGCTGCCGTTCAGCTGCTCGATTGTGCGGATTATCTCTTCCACCGTGCTTGAAGTTTCCGTTACGCTTGCAGCTTGGGTTAATGCCTGCTGCTTCACGCCGTCGATGTTCGCTGAAATCTCGTTTATCGCACTTGCCGTCTCGGTCATGTCGCTCGAAAGTTCTTCGCCGATGGACTTCATGATATTAGAACTTTTGCCGACCGACTTTATAGAGCTTCCGATTTTTGCAATCGTTTCGTTAAAGTATTCGGAAAGGTCGGTTATCTCATCATTGCCGTGTACGGGCAAGCGCACAGTTAAGTCTCCTTCGCCTTGTGCTATGTTTTTAAGGGCATCTACTGTAACGCCGATGGGTTTTACCATTGCTTGAGCAACAAAAAAGACGACGACCAGTGCAATTATCAAAATGATTGCGCCTATACCCATAAGTGAAGCACGCAGAACAGCTACTGTTCTCATGAATTCTTCTTTTGGAGCATTTATGATAACCTTCCAGTGGGTGGTTTTTATTGTGGCATAGGAAGCTACTTTGTTTATATGATTATACGTGTAAAAGCCTATGGAGGAGGTATCGGTTTTTAATGCCATTTTTTCAAAATCGGCAAGGGATTTTAGACTTGCATCGCTCTCTGCCATTTTTACTACATTTTCCATTTTTTCAACCCTGGCAAAGTCTTTTGT
>CALHVG010000035.1 GCA_938039145.1 uncultured Treponema sp. | reverse complement strand
CAGTAAATATTCCAACGCCGAAATTCATGGCATCTTCAATATTTGAAAGCGTTTTGTTCACGCCGGAATACACGATTTTTTGGGGGTCAACTCCGAGCGTTTTACAAATATCAAGTTCGCCGGGACTGCAAGCCTCAAGTTTTTTTACCAAAGTAAGCATTGCAGGAATCAAAAACGGATTCGCCTTTATAGAATAGCACAAATTAACGGCAGAACCGGTTATCTCCGAAATTGAGTGCATACGGTCTGCAAGTTTTCGAATGTCGAACACAAAAGTCGGAGTTCCGTACGATTCGGAAACGGAAAAAAGTTCTTCATCTGTCATTTTGATTTTCCCCTTTCTTTTAATGCATTGCGGTCGATTTTTCCGTTTTTGTTCAGCGGCATATCGTCAAGCCGGACGACGGAATTAGGCAGCATAAACGGCGGAAGCGCAGTTCGCAGTTCCTTAATTAAATCAAGTTTTTCACGCTCGCCGGTGTAAAACATCAGAATACGCTTTTTTTCATCGTCGTAAAGGCAGCAAACTCTTGAAACGCCGCTTTTTGCCGTTGTTACCGCTTCAATTTCGCCAAGTTCTATGCGGTGCCCCAAATGTTTAATCTGAAAATCTTTTCTGGAAATGTAAAAAAGATTTCCGTCTTCATCGTAGCGCCCCAAATCGCCTGTTCTGTAAATTCGTTCATGATATGACGAATTTAGCGGATTTTGCACAAAAGACTGATTCGTCCGCTCAAAATCATTGTAATAGCCAAGAGCAAGTGCCGTTCCTGCTACACAAATTTCGCCCTGAACGCCCGTTTTTGTAACAAGGCGATTTTCTTCGTCAAGCAAAAAGACTTTTTCGTTCGGGAAAGGCTTTCCAATCGGTAAAATTTCGTCCTCGGAATACGCTTTGTTCGGCAAAACATAATACGTACAGTTGCAAGTAATTTCCGTAGGGCCGTAAAGATTTACGAATTCCGCATTCGGAAGATAATTTTTCCACACGTTCAAATGCTTAATCGGGAGCACCTCGCCGCTGAACATCACTTTTCGCACTTTTTCAGGAATTTTGTGTCCGAATCCGTTCATAATAGAAACAAAACACATCGCGCTCGCAGCCCAAATCAGAACCGTAACATTGCTGTCCGAAAGATAATCCATCAGCATTGCAGGTTTTGAAAAATAATCGCGGGGAATAATCTGCACTTTTGCCCCCACGAAAAGCGCACTGTAAATATCTTTTACCGATACGTCAAAATCGAACGGAGCCTGGTTTCCAATCACATCGTCCGGGCGGATGCCGAAAATCTTTGTAAACTTTTCAATAAATTCCAACACGGAACGATGACAAACCGTTACACCTTTCGGAATTCCCGTGCTTCCGCTTGTAAAATTGACGTATAAAGGCTGCGTGTCCTGAATCATAGCCGCGGATTTTTCAAGTTCTTCATGTTTAACAGGAAAATCAAGAATATCTTCTATACAAAAACATTCCGCCTCGCAGTTTAAACTGGTCGATTTTTCGTAATTTGCCTTATCCGTCAAAATAACGGCAGGTTTCAGCACCGACAAAACTTGCTCTGCACGAAGCACAGGCTGCCGCACATCTATAATTGAATAAAATCCGCCTGCATAAACAGCCCCGAACATCCCCCGAATTGCAATGGTACTTTTTTCCAGATAGAACGCAACCGGAACACAGCCGCTGATTTTTTCAAGCAGGAACGAGCCTACACTTTCGGCGCCGTTTTTCAGTTCTAAAAAAGAAATCGAGCTTTTTTCGTCTGCAAATGCGGAACGGTTTCCGTGAGTTTTTACCGTTTGTTCCAACAATTCAATAACGGATTTCATCTGTTCCCTCCAAATAAAAAGTCAATAAAAAAATATAAAGTTCAGATTGACTTTTTACGCACGCGCAATTAAGCGCGAACGTACTTATAATATACAATTTTACGATACAAACTTGGTAAATAAAAGCAGTGTTGTTTTACGCTTTCAGTTTACGCTTCATGTTATTTAAATACGACTGTTTTTTCGTTGTAGCGGTCAAATTCAGTGTTATTTCCCGATTTTCGTGCATTGACACGCACCGTATAAGTTCCGCCGGATTTAGGCTTAAAGGAAAATTCATTTTCATTTCCAAAGTCTTTTATAACCGAAAAAGACGATTCATCCGATTTTTTTATCAAAAATTGATATTCGGGAACAACCGATGTTCCGCAATAAGCTTCGGCGCTCATTTTTAGAACATCGTCCTGATTCAGAACTGAAAAATTGACCGCAGATATATAATCGATTGAAGAAAAGAATTCTTCCGGAGTGTAAAAATACTGCTCCATATCTTTGCCTGCCGCACGCAGACTCAAGAAATTTGCTAAAGCGGGGGAAAATGCATCCGCTCCGGCGGAATTCATGTGCTGAAAATCCCGAAAATATTGTTCTTTTGCCTCAAAAATTTCAGGTTTTATAAAATTAAAGTCATAGTAATCTACGTTTCGTTCCGCAAAAAATGATTTTAATTGCTTCATTTTTTCAACATATTCATCTTTCCAGGCAAGCACATCGTATACGGTATAAGGAGCTGCAAAAACGACTAAATCTATATTTTTTTCTTTGCATAGCCTACAGATTTTATCCATTTCAGCTAACGAAGAATCTAAAAATTCGCCGATTGAATAATCTTTTGAAAACCTTGCAGGCTTATTATAATCTGCCTGCACATTTGTTGACCAAGCCTTCCCCAGATACTTTACATTTCTATGCTCAAAATTGCCTGTAATTTTTGACTTTACGTTTTTAATAATACGGGACGGATAAAGTGATGTATGATTAAAAACCCACGGACAAATAAATGTAACGGAATTTGTTGAGCTGTATGTTTTTTTCTTTATTATAAATGATAACATCGCATATATTTTTTTATGCAATGGTAAAAAATTTACATTTTCACGTACCCGATCCATTATATGTTTCGGGTCATAAGAATCCTGTTTTAAACCGTCATATGTATAACCCATGCACACAGTTTTTATTCTGTGTTTTGCAGAAGCCATCTCTAAAAGCTCATAAGCTTCTTTAAGCGATTGTGAAGGTGTAGATAAATCAAATATATCTTCCGGTGCCAAAGGAGCAAATTTATACGGATTAAAAGCATGATATACAACGGAGGAACCTAAAAAACACAAGTCTACAGTTTCCGAAGCCCAATATTTTTTGGTCATTTCTTCCCGCTGTTTTGAATACGGTTTTAAAATAAATATAAAAATATCATTCAACAGAAAAAAAATAGTAAAAAATAAAGCAATTCGTATAATCGGGATTTTAAAAATTTTCATTTAAAAATCCTCCTACGGGAGTAACTCCGGGCATAAAAGACATAAAAATCAGAAATATCATAAAATAGTATACCGCCCAGCGAACTACGGTATGTGCGCCTTGCAGCAAATCGTACATATTTTTACCGCGTTCCGCAATACAGCTGTTTATTAACACAACCAACATAGAAAATATAAGCACCATTATAAGAACATGATTGCTCAAAATCTTGTTAATATCAAAAGAAAGCATCATATCAAACCTGAAATTGCATACCGAGTTCTTAAAAAACATCATGCAATCTTTAATGTTTCCAATCCGGTCAAAATATCTTCCGATTCCTACTATTATAAATGTTCTTACAATCCTGAAAACATGAAACGGTTTTGATTCCGCGGGGATTTTCAACGCAGCCGTTATACGGGAAAATACGGGCGACAAAATATCGCTTGCCGCAATTACAAGACCGTTGTAAAGTCCCCACACTATAAAATGAAGCTCCGCACCGTGCCAAAGTCCGACAACAAAAAAGACAACGATATTTGCAATTCCCGCCGGAACGGAACGGCTTAAATTTTTACCGAATTTCTTTCCGCAGGTTTTTCCGAGGTTCTGCATAGGTTTTGTAAGCGCAAGCGGATAAAAAACATAATCCCGCATCCACGCGCCAAGAGAAATATGCCATCTGCGCCAAAAATCTCCAAGCGAAGTGGAAAAATACGGCTGGCGGAAGTTTTTCATCATTTTTACGCCGAACAGTTCTGCGGAGCCCGTAAGCATATCTATTCCGCCTGAAAAATCGGCGTACTCCTGAATCGAATAAAGCAATATTCCGAAAATTATTGTCGAGCCGGGAGTGTCCGCTTTGGGCGAATCGAATATTTGAGCAACGCTCCCCGATATAAGATTTGAGATTGCGTATTTTTTTACTGTTCCGAATAAAATCAAAAACAACGCCCGTTTAGTTTTATCCCAATCAAAGCTGTGCGGCTCGTACAAAGAAACTGAAATTTGGTCGAATTTATTTATTGGCCCTTGAATCAGTTGCGGAAAGAACGACACGAACAGTAAGAATTTAAAAAAGTTCCGTTCCGCTTTGTATTTTCCGTTGTAAACGTCAATTAAATATCCCGCCGACTGAAACATATAAAATGAAATTCCGAGCGGCAAAAGAAATTTTGAAAGATGTACGCCCTCCGAAATTTTAAAAAGGGACGTAATTCCTTCAAAAACTGTATTCCAATATTTTATATATGCCAAAATTCCGAAATTGATGAGCAGCACCGAATACAAAACGATGCGTTTTTTGATTTGCAATGACGATTTCAACAATTTTAATTCGTCTTTGCAAATGCCGCTTTCTTTTGCAGCCGCATAACGCTTTGAAATAAGCTGAATTATCGAAGAGCCTGCATACACTGTGAGTGCAGTTATAAAAATAAAAATGAAATTTTTTAATCCGCTCCAGCTATAAAAAATCATGCTTACAACAAGAAGAATAACCCATTGTTTTTTGGGAGCAATTTTATGAACGGCATAATATGCGCATAACGATAAAATAAGAAAAACGATAAATTTTAATGAAAGCAGTTCCATAAAAGAATCCTTTAATTTTTTTTATAGAGTATAACGATTATTATATAACTTGTTAACCCGACGGATTAAATCAAAAAAGCGGACGGAACATTCTGAAAATGCACTTTACCGCCCGGGCACTCAAAAACTCATCTTGACAATAATCAGCTCTCGGTTTAGTTTTAGAAAATCTTTATGCTGCACCGAAAAACCGCATTTTTTTTCACGATAATTTTTTTTGCGCTCCCTGCGTTTTCTCAAAATTCAAAAAAGCCGGATTTCTTTTTTAAAAGAAAATTCGATTCCGACTTTTATTTGCAATCAAATTATTCCGTCGGCGGCGGCTACAATTTTACCGGATACAAAAATTATCCGCTTGTAAAACTTAACATCGACATTGTAGAAGCGTGGTTCGGGCGGCTTGGAATTTCTTCCGTGATAGGAGCGACGTTCGGTCTTTCGCCCGCCGAACCTAACGTGCTTATAAGCCAGCTTGTATGCCCCGGAGTAAATGTATCGTGGGACTTTGGGCTTGGCTTGTCCGCAAGTTTGGGAATCAACCTGCTGCACAACTGGCATCATTTTAAAGAAAACACTGCAATAGATTCCGTTACTTTTTCCGGTTCGACTTTAAAAAGAACGAAAGGCAATGTCCAAACGGAAACCACGCTTAGAAGCTACGGATTATCCGTTCCCGTGCGGATTCGTTACGCATTTACACGAAATATTTCCGCCTACGCGGAATATGCTTTTTCCGCACATCCGTGGCTCAAAGATTCAGATGAAAAAAACGGAAACTGGATTGTAAAAAACACCCTGACTGCGGGAGTTACGTTTTCCGTTCCTATAAAAATATGATTGGCAGGTTCAGAATGAAAAATTCGTTTTTTACGGCTGCGATTTTTTTTACGATTTTTTGCGCCGTCTCGTGCAGTTTTACCGACAGCCGTTGGGATTCGTTCAAAACCTCTTCGGGTGCGGCAAAAAAGAACAACGCAAGGGTCTATGAGTATTTTGATTCCGACGGAAAAAAACTTGGCGTCCGCTTGAGTTTTATTGTTACAATTCCGAACTTGCTCATACCGGACACTGTAACGGGAGAAAAAGTGGTCGCCCTGTCATTTTCGGAAGTCGCCGTAAAAACAACAACTTCCGCAATAACGTTTCCGGAAAGCGTTTTGGAATTCGATAATCTTTCGGGCTTTTCGTCGCTGAAGACGCTTCATCTTTCAAAAAGCCTCAAACTGATTCCCGAAAAAGCGTTTGTAGGAAATTCGTCGCTTGCGGTAATAACGCTTCCGGCTCCGGAACCGCCGAAAATATCCGCAGGCGTTTTTGAAAACTGCTCTTCAAGTTTAAAAATCTATGTTCCGAACGAAAAACTTAACACGTACAAAGCGGCTGATGTGTGGAAAGATTATTCCGACAAACTTGAAGGCGTTCAGACGCTCTAAATCAATGCTGAACGGGAACGTTATCCTTGCTCCGAGAGCCGGATTTTTTCCGAACGCAAAGTGAATTCCGTTCCCAAAAAACGCCGTCTTCGTAACCCTGAATTTCTTTGTCCGATTCCGCCAGAAGAAGGCGTTTTTCCGCCCAAAGGCAATATTCCCTGTTCTGCTCGATTCCAAAAAAATGACGGCCTAATTTTTTAGCAACGACGCTTGCGGTTCCGCTTCCCAAAAACGGATCAAAAACAACATCGCCTTTTTTGGATGAAGCCAAAATCAATTTTGCGTAAAGTTTTTCGCTTTTTTGAGTGGGATGGTCAGTGTTTTCCGGCATTGACCAAAAAGGAACGCTTATGTCATCCCAAAAATTGGACGGGCAGGTAAGGCGGAATTTTCCGTCATCCGTTTGCGTCCAATCTTTCGGATTCCCTGAAGTTTTATACGGAGCGATTACCCGCCGCCTTTGCTTTACGGCATCCAAATCAAAATAATAGTCGTCCGGATTTTTTACGGCAAACCAAATGTCCTCCATTCCGTTTTTCCAGTTCGCTTTTGCCCCGCGCCCCTTTTCGCGCTGCCACGTAATCCTGTTCAAAACCGAAAGATGCCTTTCAAGCACCCGCTGCAATACGGCTGTACATTTCCAGTCGCCGCACATATAAAGCGAGCCTGAGGCTTTCAGTTTTTTGCACACCAAAGGAAACCAGCTTTCGACATAAGCCTCATAATTTGAATCGTCCATAGACCGGAACACGTTTCCGTTAAAATCTTTGTTCAGATTGTACGGCGGATCTATGATTATTAAATCGGCGAATTCGTCCGGAACGAACTCAATACTCTCTAAAATTCCTGAGTTCAGCGTTTTATCTAAAATTCCGCCGCCTGCTTTCAGCAAGTCCAAAGTCAGAAGTCTTTTTTCCAAGCCGGAAATTTCGTCATCGGAAAGACAAAGAGTCCGGTTGCGTCCGGCGCGTTCTTTTTTCTGCATACAGTTATATCAAAAAAAGAGGATGTCCAAAAAGTTTGTTACTTTTTCGACATCCCGTCGAGTTTAGAATTAAGGAAACTGCCAAAAACGATTTTTTGGACAGCCCCATTTTCTATACTTGAGATTTTATTGAAGAAAATCCTACTTTTTCTTTCCCTGATTTGCGACTGCATTCATTTTTGCGGCAATTGCATCCTGGTCGCCAAGGTAGTAATGTTTTACCACATTAAAATCGTCATCAAATTCATATACCAAAGGAGTTGCAGTAGGAATGTTCACGCCGAGAATTTCCTCCGGTGTCATTTTATCAAGATAATAAACCAAAGCTCTAAGCGAATTTCCGTGAGCGGCGATTACAACACGTTTTCCCGCCTTCATCTGCGGCTTTATTTCTTCAAGAAAATACGGAATTACACGGGTAATCGTGGTTTCAAGCGATTCATTCTGCGGAAGGAACGAAGGGTCAACGTCCCTGAACATGGCGGCTTTTTTTGCGGAACGCTCGTCGTCATCAGGAAGAACGGGCGGTTTTACGTCGAATGAACGTCTCCAAATTTTTACCTGATCCTCACCGAATTTTTCCGCCGCCTCAGACTTGTTTTTTCCCTGCAAGTCGCCGTAATGCCGTTCATTGAGTTTCCATGTCTTTATGACCGGAAGCCATTCTCTGTCCATTTCTTCAAGCAGTCCGTTCAAAGTGTGGATAGCTCTTTTCAGATATGATGTGTAGCAAACGTCAAAGTCGTAGCCTTCGGCTTTCAAGAGTTTTCCGGCGCTCTTTGCCTCTTCTCTACCCTTTTCGCTAAGTTCCACATCAGTCCAGCCCGTAAAAAGATTCAATTTGTTCCACTCGCTTTCGCCGTGACGCACCAATACAAGTTTAGTCATTCCTGCACCTCTAAAAATATAGTTAGCCTAAAATCCGAACTTTATGCAAAATCTTTCGCAATGCGTAGCCGACAAAATCGGATTTTCAGCATGGTTTATATGCTAACTTTTTGTGCAAGTATTTTCAATATATCGGATTGAAGAATTCCGTTTTTCTTGAAGCGATTTTTTATCGGACTTGGCATTTCAGCGGATTTTATTGAATATTGCCCAATCGATTTTTCAATATTTTAGAGCAAAAAATTGTTTGCGCTTTTTTGCATTAAAATTTACAGGAACGGAAAAAGTTTTTAGTAAAACTTTTCTTCAATAATTCTAAAAATCTCCCGTTCTTCGCCTGAAAATTTATGAATTTCCGCTTCCTGAAAATCAAGGCGCACTTTCCCCATGCGCTCACGCACAATTACCGGAAAAAAATCATTGATTTTCTTCTCGAAAAACAGCCATGCCTGAAGATATATAAAATCTTTTTTTGAAACATAAGAGTCTTTTTTCAAAAACGGACTTTCAAATTCCATATTTTTCACAAAAACCGCCCCGTTCCCGATGGATTTATTTATTTCCAGCACGGATTTGAAAAGCTGATAGCATTTCATCAAAGAATCTTCGTCATTTTCGATGGATTTTGACGCAGGAATTCTGAACGAAGCGTATTCCCCGACAATTCTTGAAATCCTGTCGTTCAATTTTTCATTGATTTTTGACTGAAGAATTTTTCCTTCGTCAAAACGGGATGAAATATTTTTGTCTTTTGAATCTGCGGCAACAAATCGCTTGAGTTTTTCCGAAAATCTTAAAAGAGAACCCGAAACGTCTTCGCTTTCATGCATGATTAAAGTTCCTCAAGCTCGTCTTCCGCTTCCAGCTGTTCAAGCTGCTCAACAAAATTGCTTGAATTCTCTCGTTTAAGAACAATTATCGTTCTGTCGTCATCGCGCGGAGTTCCGAATGAAAAATTCTCTACCGCTTCTTCCAAAGCCCTGAGTATTTCCGCGGCGGATTTTCCGCTGTTTTCCTGAACGACTTTTCCAATTCTTTCGTAGCCGAACTGTTCCTTTTCCGCATCCGCGGCTTCGCAAAGTCCGTCCGTGTAGCAGACAAGAATATCGCCCTGCGCCATCGGAAAATTAATCGCCGGGAACGATACGTCTATTCCCTGAATGCCGATTGCGCCGTACTGCTTTTGCGAGGAATCGTGCTTCAAAGCGGTCACGGAACCGTCGCTTTCCCTGAAAAGAATCGGATACGGATGCCCGGCGTTTGCCATTGCAACATTGCAGCTGTCGCGTTCATCAAATTCACTGAATTTCAGAAGAATGCCCGTAAGATAATTATCGATGTCGCCTTTTTCCGTGATGATTTTGTCGTTTATCGAAAGCAGCGTGTCGGAAATTGTCTCTTGGATTTTTTCACCGCGTTCAAAAGAAGAACCGATTATGTTTTTTGCAAGCATTGTTATAAGGCTTGCCGAAAGCCCATGCCCCGAAACATCGAACAGCGCAAATCCGTGAAGATTTCCTTCGTTATAATAATAATCGTAAAGGTCGCCGCTGACGCTCGCAAGCGGCTCGTAGTCAATCGCAAAATCCCAGCCTCTGAACATCATTTCGGGCTGAGGAAAATATTTTTTTTGGACTATGGAAGCCATTTCCAAATCCTGCTGCGCCCTGACAATTTCTTTTGCCAAATTTTCGTTTGCGATAGTAAGATTTTTTGTCTGAATCATTACCTCGTCTTTCAGTTTTTTGTTCAGATATTCGTTTTGCAGCAAAGTGGCGCTGAATCTGCGTGTCAGCACGTAAATGAACATAATTATTGCACAGAACCAGCCGAGCCATGTGAAAAACGGAAAATACACAGACCTGAGCACATCGTGAATAATAAAATCCAGCGCACCGAAAACTGAAATCGGAATAAGACCGCATATAAGCAAAATAGAATCCGACTTCTTTTTTGAATCCCAAAGCCCCTTTACAACCCAAAACAAACCGTACAGACAATTTACAGCACAGTAAACAAGCAGATACGGCGTTATTTTATGCAGGGATTCGTAGTTCGGCATTGCAAAAGTAACAGCCGAAACCGCAATCAGAGCGGCTATTCTTAAAATCATGAATTCTTTTTTTTCAGGAGTTTTAAGAAAATCGAACATGAAATACACAAAGAAATTTACGATTATATACAAATTCATGTACAAAAATATTTTTATGAAAAGTGTATACGAAATCTTAAAATGCTTGAACAAATCGTAGACGGGAACAATTCCTGAAAAAAACGTTACCATAAAGAAAATTGTGAAAAAATTCATCATGGCAAACGAAAAATATTCGGCGTTTTTTCGTCTTGCAAGATACATCATAAGGAACACCAAAAATACGGAAAATAAAAGTCCCTCAAAAAAGATGTATATTGTAGAACGGAAGAACATCAAAATGTTCGAAAATCCTTTTGCGTCATCTTCCTCGCCTATAAATATTTTTCCGCCAAGAGTGCTTTTTCCCATGCAGAAAACTTTTAAGTACAGGGTGTTGTTTCCGTCGCGGTTTACAAGTTCCCTTCCGATATCGTAGCAATTTGCAGAAAAAAACGCGCTCATTTCACGCGGCGGAAAACGCCCCGCCTTTCCTATAGATATTCCGTTTATATATGCCTCAAACGCAAAATGCGCAAACGGAATCTCAAGCGCAAGGTCAATATCTTTAAGCGAATCCGGAACGGTAAATTCCGCCTTAAGCCACACATACGTAGTCCGCCCGGAAACCAGTTTTTCAAGGTTTCCGTTTTTGGTGTCGCTAAGTTTAATATAGCGTTCCACGCTTGTCATCGCATTCCAAATAGAACTTTCGGAATCCGTCTCGTACCAATAGAATTTGTCGTTAAGCACAATTCGGGTTTCTTCTTTTTTATTACAAGAAATAAAAAAGACGGACAGCAACAGAGTACACAAAAATGCAGGGATAAAATGTTTTCTTCTCAAAAGCACATTTTATTCTAACACTTATTAAAAGTTTTGAAAGCGGATTTTAACTATAAAATATAGTTATTTTTCTTCGCCGAACTCCGTATATGCGTAGGCGTTGTGAGAATGAATGGATTCCTCGTTCTCGCACTCAACACTGAACCGTCGGAACGGCGTTTTTATGGGAAAATTCCGCAAAAACAGATAAACTTCCCTAACCACGTCTTCAACGAATCTCGGATTTTCATATGCGTGTTCGGTAACGAATTTTTCGTCCTTCCGTTTTAGAACGGAATAAAGCGCGCTCGAAGCGCAATTTTCAATTCCCGAAATTATGTCTTCTATCCAAAAAAAATCGGAATACAGAAGCTTAACCCTTACAGTTCCCCTTTGGTTGTGCGCACCATATTCGCTTATCGCCTTGCTGCACGGACAAAGCGTAGTTACAGGAACATTTATTCCGACGTAGAAATTCTTTTCGGTTTCGGTAACGGACGCCTCGAAGGAACATTCGTAGCCCATTATGCCGGCGCTTTCGCTCACGGGCGCTTTTTTTTCAACAAAGTACGGGAACGAAAGTTTTCCGTAAGATTTATGCGCATCGAGCTTTACGCGGATTTCGTCGAGCATTTCAAGAAAATGCTGCATACTTATGTCGCCGTGATATTTATGAAAAACCTGAATAAAGCGACTCATGTGCGTGCCTTTAAAACTGTGCGGAAGATTCACGTACAAATCTACGGAAGCGGTGGTGCTCTGCTTTCCGTTTGTCTTATCAAGTACTGAAACCGGATACTTTACGCCGCGAACACCTACTTTCTCAAGCGGAATATTTCTTGTGTCCTTTTCGTTCTGAATGTCTTTCATTTTACTTTATTTTCCGCAGCCGAAAGCGTGTTGCTCATAAGCATTGCAATCGTCATCGGCCCCACCCCGCCGGGAACAGGCGTTATAAAACCCGCAATCTCTTTTATGCCTTCAAAATCGGAATCTCCCACAAGCCGGAATCCCGATTTTTTTGAACTGTCAGGAATTCTGTTCACCCCGACATCGATAACCGCAGCTCC
Source organism: uncultured Treponema sp. (assembly GCA_938039145.1). GTDB lineage: Bacteria > Spirochaetota > Spirochaetia > Treponematales > Treponemataceae > Treponema_D. The sequence continues at coordinate 90,097 of CALHVG010000035.1, read as the reverse complement.
GGGTTTTACCATATCTTTTGTAAGCGTATTCGGTTTTCCGGACGCAACAACAATAATGTCCGCAAGTTTTGTAATTTCCTTCATGTTCGCCGTTCCGGTGTGGCAAATCGTTACAGTGCAATTCACACTTTTTCCGGCAAGAAGAAGGCTCACCGGCTTTCCGACAATATTGCTTCGTCCGATGACCACGGCGTGTTTTCCAGCAGTTTTTATTCCCATTTTTTCAATCAGAATGATTATTCCGTGCGGCGTGCATGGAAGGAAGGTTTTTTTTCCGATAACAAGATTTCCCACGTTCATCGGATGAAATCCGTCCACATCTTTTTCAGGGTTTATTGCAAGAATAACTTTTTCCTCGTCAATATGAGCCGGAAGAGGAAGCTGAACCAATATTCCGTGAACGCTTTCATCTTTGTTAAGATTTTCGATAATTTTAAGCAGTTCCCGCTCTTCCGTGTTTTCAGGAAGCCTTATACTTCTATCCGCCATTCCGGCTTCTGCCAATGCCTTTTGTTTTCCCGTAACGTATGAAACGCTAGCAGGATTATCCCCGACCAATATTACCGCAAGGCAAGGAGTTATTCCCTTTTCTTTAAGAGCCTGCACTTTTTCTGCAATATCGCGCCTTATCTGTGCGGCGACAGCTTTTCCGTCAATAATTGTTGCACTCATCTGTTACCTTCCAAACGCCGGAATTGTTATAATGGCGTTGTAATTGTAAAAATGTACCAAAAAATGTATAGTTTCGGTACATTATAGAAAATCACGAGGAAAAATGAAACGCTTTTTATTTTCAATAGCAATGCTTGCCTGTATGAGCTCAATTGTATTTGCGGAGACGGAAACTGACGAACCTGAATCCGGCGGAAACACGACTTTTGAATACGAGACGAACGGAAAAGGCGACCAATATGTAAAACTGGGAATTTTTGCAAATTTCCCGCTGAACTTCGGAAATCCTTTTAAATTAGACGAAAACAAAAAACTTGCGGAAGGCTATCTTTACGTCGGAGGCGCGGCGGAAATCGGATATTTTAGATATTTGAACAGTTGGCTTGCCCTTGGCGGGGAACTTTTGCTTTCGTACAATCCTACAGTCGGAAGCAACAGCCTTGCAACCGTTCCCATAACTGCCGGAGTTGCAATGCAGCCCTCAGTTGGAAAATTCGAATTTCCTGTAGTGCTTTCGCTGGGCATTGGATTTGAAACTTGTCAGAACAAAAAATATTTTCCGAGTCCTGTGGCAAAAATCGAAGCGGGCTCATTTTTTAGAATCTCGGAAAGTTTTTCCGCAGGTCTTACAGGACTTTTCGTCTATATTCCGCAGTGGTCAAAAATAGACGACAAAGTACATTACGATTACGGAAACTTTCTTATGGTATCCGTTTCCGCCCGCTACCACTTTTAATTTTGGAGAAAACCATGTCTTTTGAAAAAAACAAAAAAATCGCACGAATTATATTCGCCTTTGCTCTTACACTTTTTTTTGCAGGATGCACAAATCCGGTTTTCTACAGCATAAGAAAAGAAGTTGCGCTTGAGGAAGCCACCATAAAAGGATTCGTGAATTCCATAGTCCGCTTTACGGATTCCGGCAAAGAATGGCTTTATCTTCAAAATGGAAGAATCTATTACAAACAGGTGAGCGACGATTTAAATCTATCGGCACTCACAAAAAACATGGCGAACAAGAGCTGGACGCACGATGACACAGCACCGGAAAAACTTCACTACGATTACATGAACGGAAAATTCGACGGCTGGGTCATATACAAATTGGCTTCGGATTCAAATTCTGTCTATGCGCTTGCGTATAAACCCGTCTACAACGACACATACAGCCGAAACGTTCCTGGCGACATAAAACTATTTTGTTCTTCCGGCATAAACTCCGGATGGAAAGAAGTTACTTCTATAAATGACGCTATAAAAGATTATATATCCCGTATGAATCCCAAACTTTTTATGAAAGACACAAGCATTCATCTTTTCTGCACGAATTCGCCCAAAAATGCCCACAGAGAAGCATTCATAAGAATCGGCGGAGGAATGCCCAGCGTGAGTTCCAACAGCGCGGACGAAATGTATGAAATACCGAATCAGGAAAAGAACTACGGAAACATAACATACGGAAACTACGGAATCATAAAACTGAACGGAGAATATTCCAATAAAAGCGGAAGCATGGTACCGGCGACGCAAAACGGAGCTTCGTACAAAACCCTATCCGCTTACTATGCAAACGGAGCTGTTCATTTTATGGATTTTATTGCTGTCGGCACAAACGAAACCAAAAACGACGAAGCTACATACGTGTATTATGGAAACGCAAAAAAACTCATGAATTTTAAAGTAAGCGATTTTGCAAGTTCTCCGCTGGTTTCGGCATTCAAAAAAGATACGAACGGAAATTATGTATCTTCAGGCGCAAATCTGAATCAGTTTGACGCATACATAAACTCAATCGCAATAAATTCAAACGGAGACAAAGCCGCAGAACCGTCGGGAATCTCTTCGTCATCCGGACCAAACGCAAGCATAATTTCGCTTGCCGTCACAAAAGATTCGATTCTTCTTGGAACTTACGAATACGGCGCATACAGATTGCTGAAAGATTCTTCGGGAAAACCTGCCGCTTCCACAGTGGCATTCGAGACGAACGCCGATTCCATAATGCATTCTCCGTATATTGTAAGAATGTTGTTCTGCACCGACCCCACAATCGGCGAAACGGAAGTGGGTTCTGCTTTGTACAGTTCTACGCAATTTCGACGCAAGGAATCTTCGGCGGGAACGGACTACAAGAACGTAGGACTTTGGTCGTACTACCAAAACCGCGGAAACTGGAACAAAGAATAGGATTTCTGCGCGTACTTACCGATTTTTCGCAATTCCTCAGGCGGCAGATTCATTTTTTTGATGAAAACGCCGCCTAAAAATCTCACTGACATTTTTGATTCCGGAATATCGCATAAAATCTCCATTGAAAAACAAATGTTATTTCTGTAAACTTAGCCTACCTTGAGTATCGTAAATTCTATTCTGTTGTTGATTGGAAGCCTCGGATTTCTGCTTTACGGAATGCACCTTATGAGCGACGGCGTTCAAAAAAGCGCAGGCGAAAAACTTCAGCGCGCTCTTGCAAGGATAACCGGAAATCCGATTATAGGGGTCTGCACGGGGCTTCTTGTCACGATGATTATCCAGTCGTCGGGTGCGACAACAGTGATGGTCATTTCCTTCATCAATGCGGGACTTCTTACCCTTGCTCAGTCCGTTGGCGTAATCTTCGGAGCGAACATCGGCACTACAATCACGGCGTGGATTGTCGCTCTTTTCGGATTCAATTTTAAGATTTCAGCATTTGCGATTCCCATATTCGGACTCGGATTTTTCTTGACCATCGTAAAAGATTTTCACGTAAAGAACATAGGCGAAGCCGTCATGGGTTTTGCACTTCTTTTCCTTGGATTGAGCGGACTTTCGGACGTATTCAGTTTTGACGCTTCAAGGCTTTCATTTATTTCAAAAATGCAAAGCTGGGGCGTATTTTCGATAATTTTAGGCGTAATTATCGGCACTGCAATAACGGCGCTTATGCATTCGTCATCGGCGTTCAGTGCGATTGTAATCACGATGGCGTTCAACGGAATAATCACCTGGGAAATCGCCTGCGCCATGACATTGGGAAGCAATATCGGCTCTACAATCGACGCGATTCTTGCAAGTTTCGGTTCCACTGCCGACGCGCGGCGTTCCGCATTAATTCACGTTATGTTCAACGTTTTCGGAACGGCGCTCGCGCTGATATTCTTCAATCCGTTCATAAGATTCATCGTGTGGATAACCCCAAGCCAAAATATCGCAATTCAGATTTCAATGCTTCACACCGTGTTCAAAACGCTGAACAGCCTGATTCTGCTTCCGCTTTCAAAACAGCTCATAAGGCTTTCACATTTTATAATCAAGGACGACAAAGACAAATCGCTCGGCTACTACCATCTTGATTTTCAGGTTTCAATCGGAAAAGAAAGCATTGCGATGCACATAATCCGGCTTGAAAAAGAAATTGCCGACATGACTGACGTGGTAACAAAAATGTTCGACAGGCTTCAGGCGGGAATTCTGAACAGAGACAAAAAATTCATTGCAACGCACATGGACGCTTTGGTGGAAGCCGAAAATTATTGCGACCAGATGCACGAGCAAATCGTAAAATACATAATAAACTGCCAGCATCTTTCGGTAACGCCGGCTCAGCATTCAAATCTTTCTATAATGGTGCAAGTCACGGAAGACCTTGAGGCGATGACCGACCAATGCCTTGCAGCCGCCCTTCTTCTTCAGCGCAGCATAGAAAAAAAGATGAAATTTCCGCACGAAGACATGGAACAGCTCATTCCCTACGTGGAACTTGCCCGCCAATTTTTGCAGTTCATACGGATAAACATAAACAAACACCTTGACGAGACAAAACTTACGCTTGCTCAGGAACTGGAAGATCAGATTGACCTTTTTATGAAGGAACTGAAAAAACTTGCAAGAAAACGGCTTGAAAGCGGAGCGGACGTAAAATCGGAGCTTCTGTACATTGACCTTATTCGTCAAATCGAAAAAATCGGTGACAATGCATTCAACATCTCAAGTCTTTTGGCGCAAACATTGTAAGCTGAACGGAAAATCGCCGTTCAAAAGACTGAAAGAAAGTCGAAAAACTTTGCATTTTTATATAATTGTAAAATAAAAGCAAAAACATTAAACTGTTCCCGGTTATGATAAAAATCCTGAACGCAGCCCAAGTTGAATCATCGTGGTTCAACGGACGAGTTTTTTCAGACGCAAACGAAATTGTCAAAAAAGTAATTGACGATGTAATCGAAAACGGGGACGCTGCGCTAAAAAAATATGCGCAAAAATTCGATTCATGTTCGCCTGCGGCTTTTTTGGTTTCCGAAGCCGATTTGGAAGCAGCCGCCGAAAAACTCAAAGCCGAAAAACCCGATATATACGATGCGATATGCTATTCGCACGAACTTGCGCTGAAATTCGCAAAAAGGCAAAGAGAATCATTCGACGACTTTGAAATGGAAATATCTCCGGGAATGTTCACGGGGCAAAAAAATATTCCGGTGGAAAAAGCCGGCGTTTACGTTCCTGCCGGAAGATTTCCGCTTGTGTCTACAGTGGTCATGACTGTAACGCCGGCAATCGCCGCCGGAGTGAACGAAATTGTAATATGCACGCCGCCTAAAATCCATCCTGACGATATTGCAAATGCGGAACAAAACAAAAGCGGAAAAAGCGGACTTTATTTTGCAGGCGGAAAACCGTACGCCGACGAAGGAATCATGGCGGCGGCCTTCATTTGCGGGTGCAAAAAAGTCTACGCCTGCGGAGGAAGCCAAGCCGTTGCGGCTCTCGCTTACGGAACGGAATCCGTTCCCGCGGTGGATGTGATTGTAGGGCCGGGAAACAAATTTGTTGCATCCGCAAAAAAAATGGTCTACGGAAAAGTCGGAATCGACATGATAGCAGGGCCTACCGAGGTTTTCATCATCGCAGACGGTTCTGCAAATCCTGAATGGCTTGCGGCAGACCTTTTGGCACAGGCGGAACACGACGAATGTGCGCAGCCCGTTCTTGTCTGCACGGACAGAACACTTGCCGAAAAAACAGCTAAACAAATTGAAATACAGCTGGAAAATCTTCCTACAAAAGAAACCGCCCGCTCGTCAATTGAAAATTTCGGGCAGATAATAATTGCGGAAAGCCTTGAACAGGCGGCAGATTTTGCGAATCGGAAAGCACCCGAACATCTTGAGCTTGCAATGGAAGACGGAAATGAGCTTAAAAAAATTCAAGGCCTCGTAAAAAACTACGGCTCGCTTTTTATCGGGCATTACAGCGCAGAAGTTTTCGGCGACTATGCGGCAGGGCTGAACCACACCCTTCCTACAAGCGGAGCCGCCCGTTATTCCGGCGGTTTGAGCGTACGTGCGTTTTTGAAAACGGTTACAACTCTAAGGGCGGAAAAAAACAGTGAGGGAATAAAAAAATCTGCAATTGCGGCGGGAAATCTGGGAGACGCGGAAGGGCTTTCGGCTCACGCAAGAGCTGCACGCATAAGATTGTAAAATGCGTCCGTTCCTTAAAATTCGGCAAGCTAAAGAATTGTAAAAATGCGGAATTAGCGGATTTCTGAATTTTTGCGGAGAAATAAAAAATCGATCAATCAACGATGTTTTCTTTGCAAAACCGAAAGGATTTTTCAGCTGCGATATTTTTATGCGGAAAAATAAACTCCCGTTCGCAATCGCAAACGGACTTCATTCCATATTTATTGTTATTTTAAAGAAAATCCGCTACTATTAGAGCATGAACAAAAGGTTTGTTTTTATTTTGATTATTTTTCCACTGATTTTTAGCGGCTGTAAAAGAGAAAGGCGTACACCAACGCAAAACAGCTCTGTAAATCTTTCGACGGCAAAAAACAACATTGTTCAACAGGATAAAAGCACTCAGTTTTGGCATCAGACGAACAAAAAAATCTGCGTACTATACGGCTACGGCTACAACAGCCAAGAATTTACCTCCGCAATGAACTCCATTCTTTTCCAAAAATTCGGCTCCGCTGAAAACGACGGATTTATATATCCGGTAACCTTCCCCGACGACTTCAAAAAAGGCTCAAAAGTTTACATCACCGTCCTGACTGACATTCTTCAGGACATGGAACTTCAGGGAATCGTGCTTCTCGGCGCACCCGAAGGAACCCACATAGCAATCGCAAGAATGCAGGATGACTGGGACGGAAACTTGCCGTATCCGGTTTTTTCGCTGTTTCCACAGGACAATGTTCTCGGAATGGAAGATTCCTCCGATTTTGTTTTGGACAAGGCGCAAAAAGCGGAGATAAACGGAATCCTTGAGGAAGAAGACCAATCCTATGTGCAGGAAATTCCCGAACTCCTTGAAAACAGCGTAAGATATATCTCATATTGCGACGCTCCGGTTGAAAAAAACGCAAAACTTTTTGAAATCGTAAAAAAAATCTGCGGGAATCTAAAGGTTGAACGTTATTCCGACCCCGACACTGGACTGATTTCCATAAACCATTTTGTGCTGGAATAGATTATGAATAGTTTGAAGCAAGTTGCCGACGGCATTTTTTCCACTAAAAAAGACCTGAAAATTCTTGAATCAAAAAATCAGGCGAAAATCCTTATTGTTTCTGACAGCCACGGGGCAAAATCCGTGCTTCAGTACATAATCGAAAATCACGCAAAAGAATGCGATGCGCTTATGTTCGCAGGCGACGGCGCTCAGGATCTTCTTGAGATTTTGGAAGATGCACATTCAAATCATAAGTTAAAGGAAAAACTTCCTCCTACGATTTGCTTTGTGAAAGGAAACGCCGACCCGTATCAGTACATGGCAAAATTCAACCCCCAAAAAAATCTATCCAGCATATTTAAAAAGCAAGATTTTTATTCAATCATGATTCCAAATGAAATAGCCATTACTGTGGCAGGGAAAAAAATTGTCATGGTTCACGGACATAAACACGGAGTATATTATTCTACGGCGGGTCTCATCGAAAAATCCGGAAATGACAAAGCCGATGTGCTTATCTTTGGACACACACATGTTCCGATAGAAAATTTGCGTGGCGCATACATGGTAAATCCGGGAAGCATAGCCCTTCCCCGCGAGGTGTCAAAACCGGGGTTCGCCTATATTTTCATTCAGGGAAAAAACGTTGTGTATTCCTCGTTCTTCCATCAGGAAAACCGCTCAAAACTTGAGTTTTCGCCGTTCGAACTTCAACAGTTTTTCTATTCATAAAGAAGGTCGTTTTCCCCAAACAAAAACCCGGATTTGTCATGCCCCGGATAAACAAGCGCATCCCTTGAAACGATTTTCTTTATCAGCCTAAGACTTTTTTGCATTTTTTCATCGCTTCCGCCGGGTAGATCCGTCCTTCCATACGAATGATAGAACATCGTGTCGCCCGAAACAAGTTTTTTTTCTTTTTCGTTATAAATGCAGACAGAACCTTCCGTATGCCCCGGAGTAAAAATTATTTTCCAAGCAGAAAGCGCATCCTTCAATTTTTCTGGCGAACCGGAAAAGTTCTTTGAAAACCGCTCGTCATTCATGAGCGAATCCGTGTCAAAAACGGAAGAAAGTTTTTCCGAATCTTCCGAAAAAATATCCGCATCCGGGAGATTTTCAAGCGCATTCTTGAACTCAGGGATTCCCATATAATCAAGTACGCCCCCTTGGCTTGAAAGCGCAGAACGCCCTATCATCAAGGCATCGTTTTTATGCACGCAAAGTTTTGCGAAAGGGTATTTCTTTTTAAGGATTCCGGTTCCTGCGATGTGGTCAAAATGCCCGTGCGTCAAAAATATTCCGACGGGAACAAAGCCCTTGTCCTCCATGAGCTCAATGAAAGGCTCTGCGTCGTTCGTCACTTCGCTGAAATCGGGGTCAACGACAAGAACCCCATTTTTCTCCAACGGAATAAGCCAAGTGTTGACTCCGAAAATTCCTGTCTGAATGCAATACATAAATCCCCCAGCGAATGATTTGCGCATCAAAAAGGCTGCCTATCGATTTGGCAGCCTTTTTCGGTCAACGAAAGATTAATTTTCAGAAGAAATGTTCGGAGAAGCAAACGGCTCTTTATTTGCAGCCGCTTTTTCAGCCGCCGCATAGGCAGCCGCATCCTCTGCCGACTGGATTTCCGCTTCGTCATGAACCAATGATTCCGCCGACAAATCCGAATGTTCTTCGGAAACGGATTTTTCTTCCGCTTTCTGCTTTGAATAACTTACGGCAAGTTTCCTTCCTCGGTAATCATAACCGTCCAACGCTTTTATGACCTTCTCGGAATCCTCCGAAAAAAGCTGGATAAAAGAATAATTCGCAAGAACCCGTATGTCGCCGATTCTGTCTCGTTCAAGCCCCGCGACGCTTATCAGAAGACCGACCAAATCCCTTGGGAAAACCCGGCGATTTCTTCCTATGCTGATGAATATGGTTGCCGCAACCGACGGATCAATCTGAACCCGTGGCCGAGGAGCGCGTTCCTCAGTCTTGGCGGCAGGCTCAGGATTGAATTGCTTTCGTTCCTTTGTGCGTTGCCTTTCGTTCTGGAATCTTGTGTTCCTCTCCTGAAAATCCCGCTCCCTGCGCTGCGAACGGAACCCACCCCTAAAATGCTTTTGAGCTTCCTTTGCAAGGTAAGCCGCCACATACATACGCAACGTAAGCGGAACGCTCTTTTTAAAGACTTTTTTCACATCTCCAAGAACATCAGGATTTTCCTGAGTCTTCACCTTGTTTACAGCGTCCTCCAAAAAAGCCTTCAAGGCTTCCATATCGATTTCCGAACCACGATTATACATAATAATTTACTCCTTATTGTTTATCGCTATATTTCTGCCAAATACCCCGACCCCACTTTGCGGAAGCCCGAATTTAACAACAACGACTCCATTGAATCGGGTATTATAGTGTTTAAAAGCAGAATCCCCTCTTTTTTCAGGGTTTTCAAATCTGAAAGGCACTTATTCAAAAGTTCCGTGCCTATTCCCAATCCTCTAAATTTCTCAGGAACGAAAAAACTCGTCAAAATCATAATTTTTTCCGTCCTTTTTGAAACCGGTGCGGCTGTTATGCAACCAGCAAATTCGTTTGACAACGTGTTGCAGATAAAACCGGTCTGGCTCAATGAATCTCCAAACAAAAAATTCCGCCGCCACAATTCATGAACGGCATCCTTTACCTGCGACGGCAAATTGCCTTCAAAATCATCCGCCGTATCCGCTATGCCGCAAATTATCTGAGAATCCGATTTTGTGTACGGAATAAACGTGAAATCGTCCAAAAGAATATACTCGTTGTCTTCCGGAGCAAAATCAAGTTTTTCCAATCCCCAGATTTCTCTTAAACCGTTGTACCAGTCTCCCACCTTCTCAAGCATTTTTTTGTTCTTAAAAATATGCCATTGTCGTTCTATGACCGGATTTTTTTTTAACTCGTCTTTAAAATTTCTGAACACCCCCCTGCCAGAATGAAGCACCGCCTGAAGTTTGTCATGCGCCATAGGATTCTGAAGCGAAGCCACAAAATCCTCGCGAAGTTCAAAACCGCTGGAAGAATCCCATTCCGGCAAACTGTAATAATTTTCATCATCCACATTCGCCGTTTTTGCTGAAACAAGAGTCAAGTTTTCCGCACAAAGCAAGAATTTCTCTTCCTGATTTTCCATTGCCCGAACAATTTTTTCGGACAGCGAACCGGTCAGCAAAAATACCATGCTATTTTTTCAGTTCCGAACGACTAGCCACAATTTTGCTTACAAGTCCGTATTCAATCGCCTCCGCAGCACTAAGCCAATAATCCCTGTCGGTGTCTTTTTCAACCTGCTCAAAAGGCTTTCCCGTCTGCTCGGAAATAATCCGGTTTATGCTTTCCTTGGTCTTAGCCATTTCTTTTGCATGAATTTCTATGTCCGTGGCAACCCCGCGCATTCCGCTCATCGGCTGATGAATCAGATAACGGCTATTCGGAAGGGCAAGCCTACGCTCCTTTTCCACGGCAAGAAGAATCAGGGCGGCGGCACTCGCTATAAGCCCCATTCCGACAAGCACAACAGGACAGGAGACAAAGCGAATCATGTCGAATATCGCAAACCCCGCATCAACATCACCGCCCGGAGAATCTATGTACATATATATCGTTTTTTTTGCGTCGTCGGCTTCAAGAAGAAGAAGCTGCTTTACAACCTTGTCAGCCAATTCTTTGTTTACTTCGCCCGAAAGAAGAATCTGCCTGGTCTTTAAAAATTTTTCCGCAAGCGGGTCTCCGGCAGTTTCAGCGTCTTTTTTTTGCTTTTCGTCATCGCACAACGGAGAAAAATACTTATCTTTCATCAAACCTTCCACCAAATACTAAATTTTGATATTAACAATATACTGAAAGAAAAATTTATTTTCAATTCATAAAAGGCGAACAAAACTCATTGAAGCGAACGATAAAATTCGGAAAACCGATGATTTTTTTCCCCGGCAAGAAAAATCAAGTTCCGGAAAACAAATTTTTTAGTTCCCACCAGATATGCCGTTCAACCGAAAATTTTATCGTCTTGATTTTATAGAATAAAAAATGTATATTGCAAGAAATTGACACTATTACATTTTTTGTCAATTTACATTTGCAAAAACAAGAACGAACAGGCGGATTCCAATATGTTTTATACGATTCCCCAGCTGCTCCTTGAAAAAGCAAAGTCCATTCCAAATGCTCCCGTGCAATTTTATAAAGACGGCGCAAAGCGATTCCAGCCGGTAACGTACATGGAACTTTTTCAGTCCGTGCTTTACTTTGGCGCAGGTCTTCTTTCAATCGGAACGGAAAAAGGAGAGCGCATAGGACTTATAAGCGACAACAGAAAAGAATGGTTTGTTACAAGTCTTGGAATAATGACTATCGGTTGCGCTGACATTCCCAGAGGAAGCGAGGCGACGGTAAAAGACCTTTCATACATTTTAAGTTTTGCCGAATGTAAAACCATAGTCCTTGAAAACGTTTTCGGATTCAAAAAATTGCTTGAATGTATGGAAGCCGTTCCCGAAATAAAAAACGTAATTCTTATCGATGAAAAAGGCGTTGACAAAACTTCGCTCGAATCGAAAGGCGTAAAAATCTTTTCGTTCGAAAAAATCCTTGAAAACGGAAAAAGCTTCCGAAGAAAAAATCCCGGAATTGTAGAAAAACTTCTTTCGGACGGAAAGCAGGAAGACACGGCAACAATAATATTCACGTCGGGAACTACAGGAGTTCCAAAAGGTGTGCAACTTTCGCACTTGAATTTTATATGTCAACTAAGGGATGCGGCGATTACGATGTCCCTTGGGCGCGAATGCAAAGCGTTGAGTGTCCTTCCTGTGTGGCACGTATACGAAAGAGAAATGGAATATGTGCTTCTTTACATCGGAGCGGCAATCTGCTATTCAAAACCGATTGCCGGAATGATTTTGGACGATATGAAAAAAATCTCTCCGGAATTTATGGCTTGCGTCCCCAGGCTTTGGGATGCGATTGCAAATCAAATCAAAAAACAATGCGTAAAAAATTCAAAACGAAGAGCGTTGATTTTTAATCTTTCCACAAACGCCGCAATGGCAATCCTGAAACTCAAAAATGTAATTCTTGGACGGAACAAATTGTTCAAAAAGCGGAATTTTCTTTCGGCGGCGGCAAGCAAATTGTTGTATGTTCCGATTTTCTTCATTTATCCGTTTAAATTGCTCGGAAATAAATTTTACGCAGAAATAAAAGAAATTCTTGGCGGAAAATTCAAACTTGGAATGTCAGGTGGAGGGGGGCTTCCCCCAAAAGTGGACAGATTTTTCAATTCAATCGGGATAAGTTTGGTCGAAGTCTACGGTCTTACAGAAACCGCACCGATATGCTGCATAAGGAATCCCAAAAAACCTGTTCTTGGAACAATCGGAAAGGTTCTTCCGTACTGCAAGGCAAAAGTCATATCGCTGCAAGGAAAACCGTGCAAAAGCGGCGAAAAAGGCGTGCTTTACATAAAAGGAAAAAACGTTATGAGCGGGTATTATCGTCGCCCGGAACTTACGGAAAATTTTATAAAAGACGGCTGGTTCAACACCGGTGACCTTGTGGTGCAAACCATAGACGGTGAAGTCATCGTAAAAGGCAGGGCAAAAGACACAATCGTTCTAAGGTCCGGAGAGAACGTAGAACCGTTTCCAATCGAATGTAAACTCGCAGAATCCCCGTACATCGCACAAGCCGTGGTCGTGGGGCAGGACCAAAACACGCTCGGCGTTCTTATAATTCCGCAGAAAGAAAAAATCATCGAGGCGGCAAAAGAAAACGGAATCGTTCAAAAGGACTTCGATGCAATCCTGAAAGACGAAAAAATAAGAGAAATAATCTTTAAAGAATTCGAAAATCTTATAACGCAGAAAAACGGATTCAAGCCCTTTGAGAAAATCGGAAAATTCGCTTTTATCGAAAAACCTTTTGAAGTAGGCGTTGAACTAAGTGCAAAGCAGGAAATAATACGCTACAAAATAAACGAAATTTACCAAAAACAGATTTCAGCCATGTTCCAAGAGCAGCAGACTTTTTCGCTGAACTTGCAGAATCTGAAAGAAATGCTTCCCACCGAAATAATCAACAAATTCAAGAAAAAAAACAAAGCATAAAACGCACGGATTTTTGCGGAAACGGATTTTTACCGAAATCTGCATTTCGCGCAGAAGTTTTTAAACAATTCCAAGATACGGCAAAACGGATTTTGATTAAAAATCCAAGCTGAAAAGCGAACGGCAAAAAGATTGCAGACTTCCCGATTCCGGATTTATAAAGAAAATCGCGATTTTTCATCAAAAGCAAATCCGGAATCAAATTAGACGGAAAAGCGCGTTATCGATTTTATCCGAAATATTTAAATCCGCCGTTCAAATAAAAATCAGCGTTTTAGAAAATATTCATTTTCCGCAACAAAAATACTGCGGCTAAAAAACACTTTTGAATTTGCAAAAAAAACTCTGATTTACAAATGCAATTTTTCATCAAACGCAAAGCCGGAATCAAAACAGACGGAAAAGCGCATTATCGATTTTTGCTGGAATATTAAAATCCGCCGTTCAATAAAAATCACCGTTTTAAAAAATATTTATTTTCCGCAACAAAAATACTGCGGCTAAAAACACTTTTGAGTTTGCAAAAAATCTCTGCTTTACGAATTCAGTTTTTTACACAAATGCAGCAATTTTCAAAACTTAGCATTCCGAAAAATTGCCGAATTTACCGTTCTGCAAAAAAAATCTCTGCTTTACGAATGCACTTTTTCGCACGAATTCGGCAATTTTCAAAACTTAACAGTCCGAAAACTGCCGAATTTTAGACAGCACAAAAAATTGCAAGACGAAAATAAAGAGTTCTACGCTGCAAGTTTTTCCGAGTCTTTGAAGTATGCCTTTGTTTCCCTTGCCGCAACTCCGCTCAATACTATCAGCGAAATGCAGTTCGGAATCGCCATAAGTCCGTTCGTTATGTCCGCTATAGTCCAAACTTGGCTTATCGTGAAGTACGGTCCGATAAAAACAGCCAGTATGTAAATCCATCTGAAAACTTTTACGGCGGTCATATTTCCGTGGGTCAGATATTCAAGGCATTTTTCCGAATAATAGTCCCAACCTAAAATTGTAGTGAACGCAAAAAATATAAGGCAAATCATAAGCAGGAACTGAACGGAATGTCCGTCTCCGCCCAAAACTTTTGAAAATGCGGCTGATGTCAACGCGATTCCTTTCAGACCTTCCGCACCCGTCGCTTCAGGTCCTGTGTAGAATGCAATTACAATTGCAAGTCCTGTCATTGTGCAAATTATTATCGTGTCTATGAATGTTCCGAGCATTGATATTAAGCCCTGAACGACAGGCTCGTCCGTCTGTGCGGCGGCAGCTGCTATAGGAGCAGAACCTAATCCCGCTTCATTCGAAAAAATTCCTCGTGCGACACCTTTTTGCATTGAGTCCGTTACCTGTTTGAACGTCCAGCCCAATGCGCCTCCGGCGGCGGCTTGCCAACCGAAAGCGTTCTTGAAAATTGTGGCAAATGCTAAAGGAATATGGGTTGCGTTCATGATAAGGACGGAAACTCCCAAAAACACGTATATTACAGCCATCGCCGGAACAATTTTTTCTGCAACCCGTGAAATTCTTTTCAATCCGCCGATTACGACTAAAGCAACTCCAAGCGTTATGACAATTCCTGCGATTACGACCGCCCATGTGTAGTCGTTTCCGAAAAGTTTGAACGCCACATGCCTGTTCGCAGGATCTATCGCATTGTTCACTGCGGACGTGATTCCGTTTATTTGGGTGAATGTTCCGATTCCGAACAGCCCCACGCATACTCCGAATATCGAAAATAATATCGCAAGCCATTTCCAGTTTAAGCCCGTGCGTTCTTTCATTCCTTTTTCGATTGTGTAAAAAGGGCCGCCCAAAACGTGTCCGTCGTCTGCGTGTTCACGGTATTTAAGAGCGAGCATACATTCCGTGTATTTGGTAGCCGTTCCTACCAGAGCCGCAAGCCACATCCAGAAAAGAGCGCCCGGTCCTCCGCCCGCTATGGCTGTGGCGACACCCACGATGTTTCCCGTTCCGATTGTAGCCGAAAGGGCGGTGCATAGTGCCTGAAACGGAGTAACTTCGCCTTTTCCCGAATGTTCTCCGAAAAGAGTTTTGAATCCCAGCGCAAGTTTTGAAAACTGAATGCCGCGCAAACGGATTGTAAGCAGAATTCCTGTGGTAAGTATAAGAACGATTGTGGGAAGTCCCCAAACAATGTCATCGATTTTGTTAATGATTGTGTCAAACATAGGGCAGATATTAACATGAGAACCTTGTTTTTTCAATAAAAATGTCCGTTGGCATGAAATTATGAACGATTCGGAAAAATCTGAAAATTTGTATGCGCTATCCAAAAAGCGGTGGTTTTCAGCCATTTTTTTCGAGGTTTTGTGAAAATCCGCTCGTTATTTAAAATTGTTCAGGAGATTCAAACCGAAGCCGTTTTCCCGTTGAAGGATGCCTAAATTCCAGTATTTTTGCGTGCAACATCAGGCGTTCTCCTTCGTCGCATTTTCCGTAAAGGCTGTCTCCGATGATTGGCGTTTTTAGTCCGTGGATATCTGCGCTTGCAAGTCTGAGTTGATGCGTTCTTCCTGTATGCGGAACGAATTTTATTCGGCTTACTGTCCGTTTTGAGCCGCAGGGCGCGGTATATTCTTCTTCTCCGATTTTTTCGAATTCCGTGACAGCTTTTTTTCCGTGCAATTCGTCCCAAATCTGATGAGGACGGTTTTCTACATCCAGCCTAAAATAGAGAGTGAGAGTTCCTTTTTGCTCATGGATTTTTCCGTCAAGAAGAGCCGTGTATTCTTTATATACTTTTTTTTCTTCGAATTGTCGGCTCAATTCCTTGTGCGCTTCTTTTGTGAAGGCAAGAACCATAAGCCCCGATGTTTCCATATCGAGCCTGTGAACCGAAGGTTGCGCTATGCAATCCGGAAAAAGTTTTCTGATTCTGCTTGCGACGGAATCCTGCTTTTCTTCGCCGCGACCGGGAACGCTCAAAAGTCCGCTTTGTTTTTCAACGACCACGATGTCGCTGTCTCTGTAAATTATTTTTAGTCCGAGCATTGATGGAAGAATTAAAGCACAGCGTTCGTCGCACGGAGCGTATGTTTTTCCTGCGATTTTCGTGGAATTTTTTCCGCCGTAAAAAACTTCGCATAAGCTAAGGACTGTAAAACCCGATTTGAACGCATAATCCAAAAGTTTGGGTGCGGAACAGTCGCCCGTTCCCATTGGCGGAAGTTTTTTCTTGCAGATTTCCGTTAGTTTTCGCATTTTCCCGTCTATGCAATGAAAATTGTAAAGGTCGTAGACTGCGTTCAATGATTTTGAAGTAAGGACGCTTCGTTTTTCTCTAAGGGATTTTTCTTGGTCGCCCATGGATTTGCACTTGGCTTTTTCGATGCGGCGGCTTTCTTTCAGTTCGTTTATTTTGTCCGTCAGCACATGGATTTCTTTGTCGTTTTCAAAAAGCGCGGCGTTTATTTTTTCTTGAGAAACTATGGGCGGCACAAAAAATATTTTTTCTTCCGAAAAATCGTCGGGGATTTCCAGTTTTTTTGAAATTCCCGAAACTGTGCATAGCATCACCGTTTTTCCTTCCGGATTTTTGCAGATTGCCGCGCCAATCATGACACCTTGCCCGATACGATCTTTGCTTTGCACGGCGGATTGCACCATCCTGACAGAACCGGACTCCAGTCCTTCGATGATTTTTTTGCACAAAAGATAGGCTTCCTGTTCGTCGAACGGAGGAAACATTTTAAAGACCTCGAATTTCTACAGTTCCGTCTGGTTTTGCGATGAACGCAATTGGCTTATTTTTTGTGAAAAAACCCGTTTCCACAACGCCGGGAATTCCGTTTATTTTGTCTTCGAATATTTCGGGGGCAACAGGATTTTCCCAAATGCAGTCGATGATTTGGTTTCCGTTGTCCGTGATTACAGGTCCGCATTTTTTTACGCCTTCACGGAGCGTGATTTTTGCACCGAATTCTTCAAGCCGTTTTTTTATGGGACAATATGCTTCGGGAATTATTTCGACGGGCAAGGGGAATTTCGTCCCAAGGGTTTTTACGGATTTAGAAGAATCCGCCACGACCACGAATATTTTTGAATTGTATGCGACTATTTTTTCTCTGAGGAGAGCGGCGCCTCCTCCTTTTATGAGATTGTTTTTTTCGTCTATTTCGTCGGCTCCGTCTATCGCAAGGTCAAGCTGTCCGTCTATTTTTCTGTCCCTGAATGAAAAAACTGGTATATCCAAGTCTGCGCAGGCGTTTTCGGTCTGAAAACTTGTCGCCACCGCTTTTATGCCTTTTAGGGTTCCGTCCTTTATGTATTCGCTAAGCCTTTTTACGGCGGGAAGAGCCGTCGAGCCTGTCCCCAGCCCTATTTTCATTCCGCTTGATATAATACCTTTTTTTAAAAGAGTTTCTACGGCTGTCCTTGCGGCAAGCGTTTTTTGTTCGCTTATAGAGATTTCGCTCATCATATCCTTCTTGTATTTATATTCTTCTTAGGTCCGGATTTTTGTATTCCCGTCCCGTAAAATGCTTGAATTGGCTGTATGTCTGATATTTCAGCATGGGAAGACCGTTGCAGACTTTGCAGCCCGCTTCGAGTGCGGACTTCATTATGGGAGTCTGTTCGGGAAAATAAATCAGTTCGAAAAGGCTTTCGTGGCCTTTAAACTGGTAGAACCACAGCGGATTGTTTTCCCTTGACGATGTTCCTTGCGAATACTGCCCGACGTCCGTGGTCTGGATTATTATGTCGGAATATTTTTCCAAAGTGGAAATGTTTTCGACTCCGAGCGCGGCGTATGAAAATCCGTAGCGTTCGGCAAGAATTTTCGCCTTTGCGATGGTTCTGTTGAAGACGCAGGCTTTTCCGCCCATCTGTTTTATTGTGTATGCGATGGCGTGGGCTGCTCCGCCTGCGCCGATTATCGACACTTTTTTTCTGCGGAGTTTTGAGACCCCCAGAAATTCGGACAATGCTTTTTGAAATCCGTAAGCGTTCGTGTCGTGGCCTATCCATCGTCCGTTTTTTCTGATGATTGTGTTGCAGGCGTCTATTTCCGCCGTTTTTGCGTCAAGTTCTTCAAGGTTGTACATGATTTCTTTGTTGAACGGAACTGCGATTGCCATTCCGGTTACTCCGACTTGCTCGGCAAACTCCAGGCTTTCGATTATGGACGTTGAATACATTGGAACAAGCACCCTGTCCATGTCCTGCGTTCTGTAGCCTACGTTATGCAGAAACTGAATCGAAGTGTTGTTCAGCGGATTTCCGGTGATTGCTGTTATTTCCGTGGACTCGCTAAGGTTTCTGAAATTGTATATGTCGGTCAGGGTCATCGGATCGGGCTGGGCGGAACCGCTCAGTTTGTCGAGAGTTTCCCTTGGCGAAGAATATGTCATGTACGAATGAATTTTGTAACTTAGGATTCTTGAAGGAATCCCGAACGGACCTTCAAGATGCAGAATATGGTCGAATTCGGTGAAAGATTCGGCTTCCTTGAAAAGCCTTGTAACATCGGAAAGGTTTCTTGGCGTAAAGACCAGTTTTGGAATTTCATAGCCGGTCTTTCGCATGGATTCGCATTTTTCCCGAATATTTGTGATAGGACCGTCGAATTTGTGACAGCTTCTGATTATTTTTACTCCGAATGCAAGGGCTGCATCTTCAAGGCTTGGAATATGAAAATCTTCCTCAAAATCCACGTAGGCAAAGTTTTTTTCGGGATTTCTGTTTGCGAATGCCAACGCCCGTCCAAAAAGAGCCGTCCGTGAAAACTCGCTTGAAGTGAATTGTCCTTTGTCGTTTACCCGCCGGATTGTGAGTATGCATGGAATTTTTATCATCGAAGGAAATTTTCTTACTACAAGTTGCTCTTCTTCCGTAAGAAAATCCACCCTCAGTTCCGCTACGTCTACGAATTTTGCGTAGCGTTCCACCAGTTCGGCGTTTTCCCAAAGAGTGGGGCAGGTAAGTGACAGGCAGATTAAAGGTCTTTCCATGGTCAATGCGCCTGGAATTTTGCCACGGCTTTGTCAACCACGTATAGCGTAAGAAGCGAATTCTTGGGTACGGTGTACGGAAGCGTCACTTCGCCGCCTATGTGGTTGAAGTTCACCAATGTGTATGTTTCGTCGGGAGTTTTTACGTCAAGTCTCATCGGAACGGGATATGGGTAATCGTTTACGGTCGCCTTGAAGATTCCCGTTGTTTCGTCCGAACTTTGCCTGTGCGGAAGAGCGAATTCTATTGCCACCCTTGTGTAGTTTTTCAAGAAGGATTCCGAAAATTCCTGCTGTTTTACCACAGTTCCTTCTTTTTCCGAATAGGAAGCCGTATGTCCTGAAATGTTGAATATCAATTTTGAATGGGAGATTGTCTGAAGAACATCGCTTACTGAAGAACCCAAAAGGTCGGGTAACCTTGTGCTTTCAAAATTCGGGCCTCGGCTTACGACAAGCCTAAGTGTTATCGGTTCTGAAATTACAGTTCCGTCGGGCGGATCCTGCTGAAGTATTGTTCCCGCCTCGCTTGCGTCCGCCTTGTATTCCGGTTTTGCAAGGACAATCAGCGGTTTTGCCGAGCCTGCAAAAAGCGTCTGAAATTTCATTCTGAGTTCATCGTAGTCTGTTCCGATGTAATTTTCCACTTTGTCGACGACTGCGCCGCGGCTTACCACAAGCGAGACCCGGCTGTAGCCTCGAACGATTGAGCCTGCGTTTGGAGTTTGGTCAAGAATTGTTCCTTCGTCGCCTAAAATTTCCGAATATCTTAGCGTGATTTTTGGATAAAGTTCTTTATTCTGCATTTCAATCAAGGCATCCGTGAGCTGCTTTCCTCGTACTTCGGGAACCATGACTTCCTCATGACCTTTTACGTTCGCAAAAAATATGATAAGGCAGGAAAAGCCCATAAGAATTACGGCGATTATAACCGTAAAAGCCAACGCACCTGAATTTGATTGAACTTTTTCTACGGTTTTATGAATATCCAGCCTGGAAAAATTGATTTTTTTATTGCTACCCATGCGAAGGATATTAGCATTTTTTAATATAATCCGCAATTGAGGAATATGCGGCAAAATCGCAAGGCTAGAAGCCAATCAGCTCAAGACTGTTCCGATGAAATTTCTTGCTCCGTTCATAAAATCCTTGTGTCCCATGGGATTTTTTCCCTGACGTTGTAGTTTTGTGATGAAAAAAAAACCTTTCTTGCACGATACAAGAATCCCTTTTGATTTTTCGAAGCCCACGACTTTTCCGGGAATTTTTACATTTTCTATAAAAAGATTTGCGTCCGGGAAGATTGCTTTTGCTTCTTCGTCGGAAACGGGAAAGCCTTCGAGGATTTTTAAAGGAATTCCGTTTTCGACCGTCCATGCCGTTGGTTCCGGATTGTATGCGCGCACAATTGCATCTATTTGAAAAGCGTCTTTGTTCCAGTCGATTTTTGCGTCTTCTTTTTTTATCATTCCGGTATAAGTTGCAACGCCTTCCTGCGCTTTTCCTTCGGGAACTTTTTGAGTTTCGGAAATCTCTTTAAGAAGTTCCGTGATTTTTTCTGCGCCCCAAATCGCTGCGTCGTTCAAAAGCGAGAATGCGGTTTCTTTTTTTGAAAGAAGTATTTTTTCCTGACAGAGAATATTTCCCTCGTCCATTTTTTGACTTATCTTCTGTATTGAAAAAGCCGTGCAATCTTTCATGTCAAGTATTGCGGCATTTATCGGCGAACAGCCTCTGTATTCGGGAAGCGCAGAAGGGTGAAGATTTATTCCGCCGAATCTGAAAAGCGACATGAATTTCGGTCCGAATATGCGTCCGTAGGCAAAGCACACAAGAATATCGGGATTGATTTTCAATATGTCGGCTCTGGCATCTTGATTCAACGCTTCAGGAGAGAAAACGGGAATTCCGAATTCTCTTGCAATGCTTTCCACCGGCGTCGGAACGGGCGTTTTGTGCCGACCTTGTGCGCTCGGCGGATTTGTAAGGACTCCCACAATCTCAAAATTAGGTGTATCCGATATTTTTTTTGAGTTTTCAACAAGATTTTTTAAAGTCAGTGCAGAAGCGTCAGGGCTTCCGGCGTAAAGAACACGTAGCATAAGCCTTGTTATTTTTTTGCCTTTGCGGCTTCTTTTGCGGCGATTTTTGCCTTGATTCGTCTTTCCTTTGCTTCTTTTTCAAGCCTTCGTTTTTCGAGTTTCGCCGCCTTTTTCGCAAATTGTTCTTCGGTCGCCTTTGCGAAGTCAGGGTCGCCCCTGTCTATGAAAAGTTTTCCGTCTAAATGGTCGTTTTCATGCTGGATTATCCGAGCCAAAAGTCCGTCCGCCTCAAGCGTGAAAGGCCGTCCGTTTTCGTCCAAAGCCTGAACCGTAACTTTTTTTGGTCTCTGGATGGATTCGTAGACTTGGGGAATGCTGAGGCAGCCTTCCTCGTAGTCGCAAAGTTCGGCGGACGTATATATGATTTGCGGATTTATGAAAACCCGTTTTACATTGTCGTCAGCCATTGCCACAAAGACACGCTTGCTTATTCCAGCCTGCGGACCTGCAAGTCCCACTCCGTCCGCATCTTTCATTGCCTCGAACATTTCTTCAATGAACGCTCTGAAATCATCATTTATTTCTTCCGCTTTTATAGGTTCGGCGACCTTTCGAAGAATTTCTTCCCCAAGTTTTGTAATTCTCATAAAGACCCCAGTTTTTTAGAAAACAAGTTCTGCAAGTCCTACAGCCAACGGAAGTCCCATTATGCAAAAAACACTTGTCGCCATGCAGATGAACGCGGCGTAAGATTCGTCTTTTCCAAAAAGAACCGAGAGTCCGGATATGCCGGTGGCGCTAGGACACAAACTTGCGATGTAAATTACGTAACCCATTGTACGAAAATCCGGGATAAACGCAAGAAGTTTGGTTGCGGCAAAAACATTCCAAAAACGCTTTTAAAATAAGCAGCGGATTTATAAAAAGCATTTTGCTTGCGGATTTCTGCAATTTTCCGAACTTAATTATTTTGAAATTAAAAACTTGCGGCGAAAATTATAAACATCACCGCAAGTTCTTTTATAATCGAATGCATTTTATTGCATTTCAAAAATTCAGGAATTTTTAGAAAATCTGCGTTCTTTAAACGGCTGATTTTAATGAGCGCAAAAATCGTCTTTTCTATTCTTTTTTTCCCTTGTTCCTGAAAATCAAACCGAACGCAAAAGCGAACACGATTGCCGGCACAATCCAAGAAATTCCAAGCTGCGACAGAGGAAGTTTCTGCAAAAAGGCGGAAATGGCGGTTGTATCAAGACCGATCAAATCCTGGCTTGAAACGACAGCATCAAGCACGCTCACGCACAACGTTCCTATAGTTCCGCCCAAATAATAAAATCTGTTCGGCACAAAGCGGTCCAAAAGATTTATAAGCGTAAGGAATATGCACACGGGATAAAGAGCCTGAAGCAAAGGATATGAATATTTGATTATTTTTTCGACACCAAGATTTGCAAGAACGCAACTTAATATGCACACGATAACCACTATCACCCTGTACGAAACCTTTCCTCGGAACAGTTTTTCAAAATATTGACCTGCACTTGCTGCCAAACCGACGGCCGTAGTGAAGCATGCAAGAGCCATCGAAAGCGCAAGAATGCTTTTTCCTGCCGTTCCCCAAAGTTTTCCGCAGATTCCGATAAGAAGTTTTGTTCTTACAATATCTTTTTCAAACACAGAGCCGCTGTATGCACCGGCATACATAAGTCCGCCGTACACAAGCAGAAGTCCGAGTCCGGCGATTGTGCCTGCCGCAATGTTCATGCGAACAATGGAAGTTTCATATTTATAGCCGCGGCTTTTTATTGCCCGAATCACTATCGTCGCAAAAAGAATGGAGGCCAGCGTGTCCATGGTCTGGTAGCCTTCCAAAAATCCCGCCCTGAAACGATTCTCCGTTTCGTAAGCCACGGGAACGCCCACAGGCTCTATGAAAGCACGGATTATTATCGCAGAAAGAACCAATATCAAAAAAGGCGTTATGTATTTTCCGACCGCCCCCACAACCCTTGACGGAAAAACGGAGACCAAAAGCACCAGTCCAAAAAATACAACCGAAGTAACAATCGGGCTTACACTCGGAAGGAACGGCTGAATACTTATCTCGTGGGTGGTGGCGGCGGTTCTCGGCATCGCAAGAAGAGGACCGATCGCAAGCATTATCACCGTTCCAAGCGTATCGGCAAACACAGGATGAACCTTGCCCGCAAAACTTTGTATGTCGCCGCCCGATTTTCCGACCGCAAAAATCCCCAGCATGGGAAGACCGATTCCGGTAAGAGCGAACGACAGAAGAGTTATGAACCATTTTGAGCCGCTCAAAAAACCAAGATGCGGAGGAAATATAAGATTTCCCGCACCAAAGAACATCGCAAAAAGGGCGAACCCAATCACCACGCTGTCTCTTATTTCTCTTTTCATTGAATTCTCCAAAAATCAACCTGCATTTTATAGACGAATTTTAACTGCGCTTCCGATTCTGCAAAAAGTGCAAATCAAGAGTTGAAAGTATATCAGTTTTTTCAGAATCTTTCATCATTTTTACGATAAAGATAGCAAAATCATGATAAAATATTCCGCATGAACAACACCGTATACATTCTTGATTCCTACGGACTTATTTTCCGTTGCTATTTTGCGTTCGTGAACCGCCCGTTGACAAACAAGCAGGGGCAAAACATCAGCGCACTATTCGGATTTTTCAGGAATCTGCATTTCATTTTTGAACACTACAATCCGTCCTGCCTGATTGCGGCGATGGACTCAAAAACAAAAACATTCCGCCACGAAATGTTCAGCGAATATAAAGCCACACGCAACAAAACTCCCGACGACCTTCATGCGCAAGTTCCGTGGATAACCGAAATCCTTGAGGCAATGGGAGTTCCCGTGTTGCAATGCGACGGCTACGAGGCGGACGACATAATCGCCACGGTAGCAAAAAAATGCGAAAAAATCGGTCGACAATGCAGAATTCTAAGCGGCGACAAGGATTTGATGCAGCTCGTAACGGAAAACACGAACATTCTAAAACCGGAAAACGGCGGCTGGAAACTCACAAAAACTGACGGAGTTCAGGCTGAATGGGGCGTAGAGCCTAAACAGATTTTGGATTTGCTTTCGCTTTTCGGGGATTCTTCGGACAATATTCCCGGCGTTCATGGAGTAGGCGTAAAAACCGCAGCAAAACTTTTATCGGAATACAGCGACCTTGACGGAATTTACGCAAACATCGAAAAAATTAAAGGCGCAATGCAAAAAAAACTTATCGACGGAAAGGAAAACGCATATTTTTCTCAAAAACTTGTCCGCCTTGAAGAAAATGTTCCGTGTCCGTCGATAGATTCTCTTCTTTCAAAGGAGATTGACTACAATTTTTCGGATGCAGGAAAAATCCTTGAAAAATACGGAGCATTTGCGGTCGCAAAATCCTATTTTGAACTCGGAGACAAAAGTGCCTCGCCTTTAAAAAAAACATCTTTGCCTCACGCAGAAAAACTTTCCGCATCTTCCGGCAAAAACGAAAAAAACGCCGCAGAAAAATCAAACGAAGACAATCCGCCGACAGTTCAAGAAGAATGTAAGAAAAATCACGGCGAATACGGCGTTATAACCCGTCTTGAAGAA
The DNA here is from genome assembly GCA_938039145.1 of uncultured Treponema sp. Lineage (GTDB taxonomy): Bacteria > Spirochaetota > Spirochaetia > Treponematales > Treponemataceae > Treponema_D. The sequence continues at coordinate 65,203 of CALHVG010000035.1, read as the reverse complement.
CTTGAAACTTTTGTAAACGCCGCTATAAACGAAAAAGTCGTCGCCTTTGATTCGGAAACAACCTCGCTTGACACAATGAACACGCAAATCGTGGGATTCAGTCTTTGCGTCCAAGCAGGAAAAGCGGTTTACGTTCCGCTTTTTACGACAAACATTTTTGAAAACACCGATTTTATCCCAAAGGAAAAAGCGTTTTCTGAGCTTTTGCGGCTTTTTGAAAATCCTGAAATCACTGTGATTTTTCACAACGGAAAGTTCGACTACAAAGTTCTGCGTTCAAACGGAATGTCGTTCAAAAACGGAAAACCTGCCTGCAAGATTTTTGACACGATGGTCGCAGGCTGGCTTCTTTCGCCCGACAGAACGGGGAAAAATTCCTACGGTCTTGAATACATGGCGGAACGCTACCTTCACTTAAAAGGAATCGAGTACAGCGAAATCGTTCCTAAGGGGCAGAATTTTTCGGACATAGAACTTGAAAAGGCAGTGCCGTACGCCGCAGAGGATGCGGATTTTACGTATCAGCTTTGGGCAAAAACTGAAAAAATGTTGAAGGAGCAGAATCTTTACGAACTTTTTGTCCGGACGGAAATGCAGGTACTTCCAATCCTTGCGGAAATGGAAATCGCGGGAATCCATCTGAATCCGGATGCCCTGAACAAATACAACGAAGAACTTTCAGCGGGAATCGAAGAAGCGGAAAAGGCAATTTACAAAGAAGTCGGACATTCGTTCAATATCGCGTCGCCAAAACAACTTCAGACTGTGCTTTTTGAGGAGCGGAAACTAAAGCCCGGAAAAAAGACAAAAACTGGCTTTTCCACAGACACAGCCGTTTTGGAAGAACTTTCGATGTACGATTCCGTTCCTAAAATGATTCTTGAATTCAGGGAACTTTCAAAACTCAAGTCCACATACGTCGAGACGCTTCCAAAACTTTGCGACAAAAACCAAAGAATACACACGGATTTTGTTCAGACGGGAACCGCGACCGGAAGGCTTTCATGCAGAGACCCGAATCTTCAGAACATTCCCGTGCGGAACGAAGCGGGACGAAAAATCAGAAGCGCATTCACCGCCCCTGAAGGCTGCGTATTGATTTCCGCCGATTACTCGCAAATAGAACTGGTGGTTCTTGCGCACCTTAGCGGAGACGAAAACATGAAAAGGGCGTTTTTGGAAGGAACTGACGTTCACAAGGCAACGGCAGCCCTAATCTATGGCGTAACGGAGGAAAACGTAACGCCTGAAATGCGTCGCACAGCAAAGACAATAAATTTCGGTGTCATCTACGGAATGAGCGCATTCAGGCTTGCAAACGATTTGGGAATCTCACGCACAGAGGCGGCAGGCTTCATCGAAAATTACGACAGGCTGTATTCGGACATAACAAAATTCAAGGTGGAGACAATCTTAAAGGCGGAAGATTCAGGTTATGTCGAAACGATTTTCGGCAGGCGAAGATACATAAACGGCATAAAAAGCGCAAACAAAGTTGAAAAAGCCGCCGCTGAAAGAATCGCAATAAATACTCCCGTTCAAGGCAGTGCAGCGGACATCGTAAAAAAAGCCATGTGCGATGTGGACAAAGCCCTAAGAAACGCGAAAAACGGCGCGCGGCTTCTTTTGCAGGTTCACGACGAACTTATATGTGAATGCCCGGAAAATCCAAAAGCGATTGACGAAACCTTGTGCATAATCAAAGAAATGATGGAAAACGCAGTAAAACTTAGCGTTCCGCTCAAAGTTTCGATAGAAAGCGGAAAAAATTGGGGAGAATTCCATTGATTATCTGCGTAACAGGAAAAATGGCGGCTGGGAAAAACTATATTTCTTCGCTCCTTGAAGAATTCGGTTTTTCCTGCATAGACGCAGACGTTCTTGTTCACAAGGCAATCGAAATTTATTCGGAAGAAATTTATTCGACATTCAAAGACGAGGCGGAAAAAATGCGCATAATTTTAAAAAATCCCGACGGAAGCATAAACCGCCGAGCATTGGGAAGCCTTGTTTTTTCCGACAAAGAGCTTCTGAAAAAGCAGGAAGCTCTTGTTTATCCGAAAGTCGTAGATCTTACAAAAGATTTTGTGAACTCAAACAGCGGAAAAAACATTGCGATAAACGCAACGGTAGCGTTCAAGACACCTGAAATCCTTTCGCTTTGCTCAAAAATTTTATTTGTGGAAGCGCCGTTTTTCACACGGATAAAAAGAGCAAAAAAAAGAGACGGACTTTCGCTTTCAAAAATCTTTCAACGGTTAAACGCACAAAAAAATCTACGCTCGGAATACAAAAAGACCGGAATTCCAATCGTTTCGATAAGGAACTCCGGTCCTTCAAAAAAAATAAAACGCCGCCTAAAAAAGATTCTGGCATTGTAATGGAAGAGTCAGCGCACTTTCGTCAAAGGATTTTTTCCAACTGCTCCACCAAAGCCGCAAATTCATCCAAGGCATCCTGAACGGGTTTGGCGGATTCCATATCAACGCCGGCAATCCTAAGACTTTCGATAGGATATCTTGAGCCGCCGGATTTCAGGAATTTGAAATAATCCTCCCGTTCCTGCTCGCCGCCATTCAAAACTCGTTTTGACAAAGCCAAGGCTGCGCTTATTCCCGTAGCATATTTGTAAACGTAGAACGCACTGTAAAAATGAGGAATCCTCAAGCCTTCCATGTCGCTGTTTTCTTCAAGCACAATTTCATTTCCAAAATAGAGTTCCAAAAGTTCCCTGTAAATCTTTCTGAGAAAATCCGCAGTCAAAGGCTTTCCGCTTTCCACAGCCTGATGTGTTTTAAGTTCGAATTCCGCAAACATTGTTTGCCTGTGGAGCGTCGCAAGAATGTCGTCGGCACGCATGGAAAGAAGATATTTTTTCATGTCGTCGCTTTTCGCAGTCTTCAAAAGATGGTTGAACAGAAGCGACTCGTTGAATGTTGACGCAACTTCCGCCTCAAAAATCGTGTAATCGTAACTCAAAAAAGGATTGTTATGAACGGAATACCAAGAATGCATGCTGTGTCCGCCTTCATGCGCCATCGTGAACACATCCCTTATGTCGTCCTTGTCGTAATTCAAAAGAATATACGGATTCCCGATGTAAGAACCGCTTGAAAAAGCTCCGCTACGTTTTCCCTGATTTTCGTACCGGTCAACCCAGCCGTCCGAAAGTCCGTCGCAAAGTCTATCCGTGTATTCTTTCCCCAAAGGAGAAAGCGCATTCCGGCAAAGTTCCACCGCCTCCGCATATTCCGTGCGGACATTAACGGATTTTACGAGCGGAACATATACATCGTAATGACGAAGTTCGCTAAGTCCCAGAACTTTTTTTCTAAGAGCATAATATTTGTGCAGCGTCCCAAGATTTTTATGGACGCATTCCACAAGATTTTTGTAAACCGAAAGCGGAATGTTGTTTCCAAAAAGGGCGCGATGCAAACTGGAATCATAACCGCGGGCACGAGCCATAAATACATCCTGATTCACGCTGCCGGCATACAATGCCGCCAATGTGTTCTGATTTTCTTCAAGTTTGTTGTAAAACATTTTGTATGCATTTTCCCGCACGGAACGGTCCTGATTTTTAAGGAAAGTAGAAAATGTTGTCTGTGTAAGAGGCCGCTCTTCCCCGTCGACAAGCACAAAACCGAAAGTCTTATTGAGGTCAACGTTCGTGAGCATGCTGAACGCATTTTCGGAAGTTTGGGAAGCCGGTCCTTGAAGCGAAAGGATGCGTTCTTCCTTTTCGCTCAAAATATATTTTTTAAGGCGCAAAAGTTTTTCGACGTAAATCCTGTAGTTTTTGAACTCATCAAGCGAAATCCAGTCTCTAAGTTTTTTTTCATCAATGGACTGAAGTTCCGGCTCAAAAAAACTCAAAGCACCTGACATTTCCGTATATGCCATCAAAGCCCGCCCTTCCATATCTGCACAAGAAGAATCGCCTTCGTCCGCAGAATGTTTAAGTCCGGCGTAATGATAAACCGTTTCCATAAGAAGATTCACTTTTTCGTAAGATGCAAACGCTTCCAAAAGATTTTCCTTGGATTCGGAAAGTTTTCCCTTGAACGCCGCGACTTTTTCCGTTTCGTCGGAAATCTTTTTAAGGTCGCATTCCCACTCGGAATCGTCCTTGTAAATCGAAGAAAGATTCCACTTGTCGCTTAGCGGAACATCTTTTCGTAAAGGAATTTTGTTTTCGTTCATATCATTCTCCATATGTGTTTTTTTTCGATTCAAATAAAATCCTATAACATCAAAAAAGGTTCAAAAGCAAAAATCGGATTGGACGCTGCTTTCAAACCATATTTTTAGTTCACTTTGAACATATACGCAACGCTCCAAGACCAAAGATTTTCGCTGTTCCCGGAATGCGCGTCATTAAATTCTTTATATCCGTCATTGAATTTGTAAGAATCCTGCCCTATTGAAAGTGAAGTGTCGCAAAAACTCAAGCCGAACCTTACTTTTACGTTGGAAGAAAAATTCAGGAACACAGAATAGTTTTGTTTTATTCCCGAAAAGAACGACAGCGACCTGTCGTAATATGAAGTTTTTCCATAATGCGTGTCCAGCGATGAGACAAAAGAAAAAGCGGAAACTGAAAAAGAGGCGCACAAACTTACAAAACGAATCGGCGAAAAACAAAGTTCAAGCCCTGTCCATGTAAAAAAATGCGAGCGTTGATAGTCGATTCCCGAAAGTTTTCCAACGCCATAGAACATTGCCTTAGGGTCGTTCCATGCGACATCCATGGGAAGTTTTGTGTGAAACCTGTCGCCGTACCAACCGTATCCGTTCCTTGCGGAAAAATCAAAAAATGTGTATTCCAGCGAAAGCGTTCCTTTAAAATCCACAAAACGGTTTTTTATTGCCGAAACCTTAAAATCCGTCCCGAACGCAAAAGCCTTGTTAATCGTGTTTTCGCTTATCGAATAGTTTGTCTTCATGTTTCTGTCGCTGAAATTCTGCCAGTCGCTGTCCCGCATGGAAGCACTTGCCGAACCGAAATAATTCATGGCGTAAAACGAAAAATCAAAAATGCTGTACGAAACGTTTGCGCCCAAACCGACAAAACATATCGGAATCACGTCCCAGTTCAGTTCGCTAAGTTTTATGTCTTTTCCTGTTGAGGTGTCGAACACATATTCGTTCATCACCCCGTATGTAGACCCGATTGAAGGCGAAAACGAAAACACGGCGCGATTTTCGGACGATTTTAGCGGATTCAAAGAAAAAGCGAATATCTCAAAGCTCGAAAAAAAAATCAGGAAAAAGGCTGCAATGTTTTTCTTTTCAACAAAAATCATGTTCCTACCGCCCTTGCTCTTCCAACGGATCGAATCTATAAAGTTTTGCCATCTGCCGCCTTAACGCATCCATGTCCTTTTGATAAGGAGCTGTAAGCGAAAGCCGCTCACCGCTTTTCGGGTGAAAAAAACAAATCCCGTAGGCGTGAAGCGCAAGCCTGCTAAGCAAAGGCACTTCCTCATGCTCGTCTCCGTGCCAGTTCCGTTTAAGTTCGCTAAGGCGAATCGGTTTTTGGTTTCCGCTGTAAAGAGAATCGCACACAATCGGAAAACCGATTTCCGAAAGATGCACCCTGATTTGATGCGTCCGTCCGGTCTTAGGTTTTGCCTCAATCCACGAATAGATTCCGGCTCCGCCCATAAACCTAAAATCCGTGAACGATGGTTTCCCGATTCTTTTGTTCACCACGGTTCTGTGGCGGGAATCTCCGTCAGTCAAAAGCGGCAAAGAAACCGACTGCGATTCCCACATGGGACGGCCGCGGACAAGGCAATGATAAATCTTCAATATTTTTCGATTTTCAAACTGCTCCGAAAGATTTTGATGGGCTTCGCTATTCCTTGCATAGATTATGATTCCCGACGTGTCTTTATCGATTCTGTGAACGGCATAAAGACGGCCGAACTCAGCAGATGCTTCTACATCGAGGCGAGGCGCATCCAAGTCATATCTATCGGCGGCTACAAGAAGCCCCGATGTTTTGTTAAGAACCACAACATCGTCGTCGGAATAAACGGTCGTAAAGCAAGGAGTTCGTTTCATAAAAAAATTATAGCAGAAATCCGTAAATCCGTCATTTCGGAGTAAAAAAAGGCGCATAAAATTTTTCGCACAGAATATTTTATTTTTTTCATTTACTAAAAGAAAGTTTTATCCGAACGGAAAGGATTCGGCGTTGCGCCTGCTCTTCCACTGTAAAAACGGCATTTTTCCAGCGGATTTTTTCGCCGACTGCAGGAAGATAGCCGAATCTTTCCAAAAGCCAGCCGCCCAAAGTCATGAACTCGTCGGATTTCAAACCAAAACCAAAAAAATCGTTCAGGTCATCCAGCTGAAGTTCGCCCGGAACTAAAAATTCGCCCGACCCCACAAGTTTGATTCTTTTTTCCGCAGGCAAACTGTTTTTTTCTTCCGTAATTCTACCGAACACCACACGCAAAATATCGTCCATCGTAACAATGCCCGAAAGACTTCCCTGCTCGTTCAGCGCCACGGCAAATTCCGTTTTTTGCTTTCTGAACTTTGAAAGAAGTTCAAGAGCGGTAAGCGTTTCCGGCACGAACATAACCTCGTGCATCACATTCTGCGCATAGCCTTTTCCCGTGTCGGACGACTTGTCACCCAAAAGAAGGGACTTGTAATGAATTACGCCGACTATATTTTCAGGAGAAATTCTGTAAACGGCAATAAGTTTAAGTCCCGTCTCGTTGAATTTTTTGACGACTTCATTTTTTGTGGAATCTTGGCTTACAGACTGAACCAAAGAACGATGCTTCATAAGGTCATGTACGATTAAATCGTTGAACTTAAATATTTTGTTCAGCATACGGCTTTCGTCAGCCTCTAGAGTTCCTTCATTCGCCCCGACCTCAAACAGAGCCGCAAGTTCCTCCTCCGTAATCGTAACGTTGTCGAATTTCCATATTTTTTTAGCAAGAGCGGCGGTAGATTTTGAAATAAGCGAAAAAATCCAGACAATCGGAAAAAAAATCTTTTCAAGGACAAAAAGCGGCATGGCGTTTTTAAGAACGGTTTTTTCCGTCTTTATAAGAGCCGCCGTTTTAGGAACAATCTGACCGAATGTAGTGGCAAAAAAAGTTATTACAATCGTCGAAACGGCTGATGCCAGTCCCGGAGCGGACGCACCCGAAATCCGCACCGCCATTGAAGATGCAATCTGAACTGCAAGCGCAGTCGCCAACGCCGAAGCCAAAGTGTTCATAAAATTAGTACCGATTAAAATGATTGTCAAAAGTTCGTCGATATTTTCTTTAAGAACTGAAGCGGTTTTTGCATTTTTCCTCCTTTCGTTCACGAGTTTACGCATTTTTATTTTTGTAATCGAAAGATACGCTGTTTCAGAGCCTGCAAAAAAGGCGATTATTTTAAGAATAAACACAAGGACAAAGAGCGTCAAAAAAGTTTTTAGGTTATTCATCGCTATCTTCCTTGTCAAGAATTTCCACGCGAACGGTTTTTATCCTTCTTTTATGAATGGTTTTCACGGTAAATACTATGTTTTCAAAGCGAATGCTGTCGAACGGCATGGGAAGCCTGTCAAGTTTTTCGGTTATCCAGCCGCCTAAAGTTTCATTGACGCAGGACTTCAGTTCCGTGCCAGCAAGTTCCTTGAAATCCGAAAGCAAGGTAGTTCCGTCAATTTCAAAAGATTTTTTATCGATTATGCTGGATGCGATTCCGCCGCTGTTCCGCCATGGCGTGGAAAATCCGTTTTTCCCGAAGATTTCCCGAACTATGTCTTCCTTGGTTATAACTCCGTCTGTGCCGGAATATTCGTCCATGACAATCGCCATCGTTTCGTTCCGCTCCCTGAAAATCTCGTGAACGGAAGAAATCTTTATCGTTCCCGGAACAAACACCGGAAGTCTCATCGCGGCTTTTATGTTGAAATCTTTTTGGGAATATCTAAGTAAATCCTTCAGGTAAAAAATGCCCACAACATCGTCAATGTTTTTACTGTAAACGGGAAAACACGAAAATCCCGTTCGTTTTGCAACTTCAAGCACTTCGGCGAACGAAGAATCGTCCTTCAAAGCGACGATTGCCGTTCGGGGAATCATAACGCTCTGCGCCTCAAGGTCGGAAAACTTAAAAACACGCGTCATCATAGTGTTTTCGCCCTGCTCAAGAACGCCCGTTTCGGCTCCTGCGTCTATGAACGATTTTATGTCCTCTTCCGAATAGGACTGTTTGGGCTTTTTTACATCGATTCCCATACATTTTAGGGCGATTCGGCTAACAAAAGTAAAAACGTAGACAACAGGACTAAGAATTTTTACCACAACGGACACAAAAAAACTCAACGCATATGCGATTCCGTCGGGATTCCTTGTGGAAAGCGTCTTTGGCGTAATTTCCCCGAAAACCAAAAGAAAAATCGTAACGACAAAAGTCGCAATTCCAACGCCCTTCTTTCCGAAAAACTTCATGGCGACCACGGTGATAATCGAAGAAAGGAGTATGTTTACCAAATCGTTTGCCACAAGCAAGGTGTTCATCAGAAACTCTTTTCTATCAAGAAGTTTTCCAGCACGCAAAGCCCTTTTGTCTTTTTTTTTGCGCAAAATCCTGAGCCTAAGCTTGTTCATCGCCAAAAACGAACTTTCAGAGATTGAAAAAAGCATTGAAAGCGTAAGCAGCAAAACCGAAGCCGCCGCAAGAGCCGTCACGGATAAATCTTTCAATTTTGTCTATTTTTCGTCAAACATTTCCTGACTGTTTTGTTCCTCAGCTTCGGCGGCGTACATTCTAACTTCATCAAGGGCAGCTTTTATACTTGAAGCGTACTCGCTTTCAGGGGCGGCGGCATAAGAAAGTTCAAGAAGCCTTAAAACTTCATCGTATTTTATAAGGTTTGAAGAACTGTACGGTTGCGTCGCAAAAAAATAAAGCACCTGCTTTTCTTCTGCGGACATACGCTCGTCGCTTGCATATTTTTCGTATACAGCTGACGCTTCCTCAAACTTTTTTTCATTTATAAGATTTGTGGCTTCCACATGGGCGCATTCCGTCATGAATTTTCCCAAAAGACCGCTTTCGTCTTTTTTGTCCAACGCCGCGGCTTCCTTCCAAAGCTCATAGAAAATCGGACGCCTGTACTCTTCCGTTTCATCAAGAATCTGATTGTAGGCATTCATTCTTGAAACCAAATCGCCTTTCCGTGCGGTTCGAAGACGCTCCTCAAAATCCTGAACAGTTCCGATTTCCATGTAGACCGCACTTTTATACGAAGATATTGCCGATTCAAGATAGTCAAAATTAACCGAAGCGATGTAGAATCCGTCTTTTGAAATTATGAGCAAAGCTGGCGTTTCCCTTATCCCGTAAAGATCTGCAAATTTCATCTGCTCCAAAAGGGCGCTCTGCTTTTTCTCAAGCGATTTTTGTTCACCGCCCGTAAGAGAAGTCGGATCTTGCCCCATGATTTCAGGAATCTTTGAAAAATCAAAATGCACGCACACAAAATCTTCGGAAACAGACTTGGTGAACTCAGGAGTATCGAGCAAAAGGCTCACTCCGTCTTCCGTTCCCTTTGTGTCATACATTGAGTTTACAAAAAGAACGATATTTTTACCTTTGGATTTTGCGACGTGTTTTGCCGCTTCAAAATCCGAAAACCAGCCGTTCGCATTTTTTTTACTGCCGCACGAAACAAGCAGAACCGATAAAGTACAAATCAAAATAAAGCAGATTCTTTTCATATTTTCTCCTAATAAAACTAAAAACGCCTAGGCGTATTTTAAACACCGTTTTTTCATTACGCAATAAAACTTTTGCAATAAAGGAAAAACTTTCCTTCGGCAAAAAACATTTCCTTACTTAAAATATCTTACGCCTGCCGCAAAAATATTTTGGCACGAATTTTCAGATTCGTTCAAAAGCGGATTTCCTGCGACGTTTTTTATAAGGTCGGGGGAAGCTCCGTTCAAAGCTTTTCCAAGCGTCCGCTCGCTGTGTCCCATTTTACCAAGAACACGCCCGTCCGGGCTTGTAAGTCCTTCGATGGCATAACAAGAACCGTTAGGATTGTCAGGCTCTGAAAGCGTAGGATTTCCGAATTCGTCCGCATATTGCGAAAAAACTTGACCGTTCTCAAAAAGTCTTTCGGCGGTTGCTTCGTCGCAGACAAAACGCCCTTCACCGTGGCTTACAGGCACAAGATGAACACGCAAATCCACAACGCTTGGGTCTAAAGCCCACGGACTTGAGGCACTTACCATCCGTGTTCTTACGATTCTGCTTACATGACGACCTATTCTGTTGTACGTCAAAGTAGGCATATCGCTTTTCATATCACGGAATTCGCCGTATATCGCAAGTCCGGTTTTCACAAGCGCCTGAAATCCGTTGCAAATTCCAAGGACAAGTCCGTCGCGTTTTTTCAAAAGATTCATGATTTCATCTGCGATGCGACTTTCTCTAAGACAATTAGCGATGAATTTTGCAGAACCGTCAGGTTCGTCGCCGGCGCTGAATCCTCCTGCAAGCGCAAGAATATTCGCATCCTTCAATTCTTTGGAAAATTCGCAAAGGGAACGGGAAAGCATTTCGGGAGTTCTGTTTGCAAGCACCAAAATCCTTGTTTCCGCGCCTGCCAAATCGAACGCACGAGCCATGTCGAATTCGCAGTTAGTCCCCGGAAAAACGGGAATCACAACCCTTGGTTTTGCGCCGGAATTTACGAATACGGGATTTTTTCTTATCTCGCTCAAAGAACTGTGGATTTTTTTTGCAAAATCCGGAAGTTTTTCCTCTTGCGAAAATGAACTTACGGGCGGAAAGACTGATTTTAGCCTGCCTTCCCAAGATTCTCCCGCCTCAAAAAGCGGAATCCTGCATTCTTCGATTCCGGCAACCGAAACAAAAATTTCCGGTTCAGAAATTGTTTTTCCCAAAATAAAAAAAGTTCCGTCTTCAAAATCCGACACAGAAAGTTTTTCGTTCGCTTCGACGATTATAGAGCCGTAAAGCGGAGTGAAAAAATCATGTTCGGAAGAAGAATATTTTTGATTCGTGCCGATTTTAGTCGCAGAATACGGAATATTTTCAATCTTGATTCCAATGCGGTTTCCGAAAGCCATCTTCGTTACCGCCTCTGCAATTCCACCTGCACCGACAGGGTACATAGCGGCAATTTTTCCGCCGGCATTAAGGCTGTAAAGGCGCTTTGAATTCTTCATGAACGAAGCAAAATCCGGAGCAAGCTCTTCCGAATACGGGACGCTCACAAGATAAACATTGTGTCCAGCCGATTTGAACGAACCGCTTGTGATTTTAGAAACGTCGTTGTAAGCGGCGGCAAAACTCACCAGCGTATGCGGAACGTCCAATTCCTCGAACGAACCCGACATGGAATCCTTTCCGCCGATTGAAGCGCAACCCGTGGCAATCTGGGCATCGAGCGCACCAAGAAGAGCTGCTGCAGGATAGCCCCAACGCCGCTCGTCCGTCGCCCTTCCGAAAAATTCCTGAAAAGAAAGCCGGACGTTTTCCGTATTTCCGCCCATGCAAGCAATTTTTGCAAGCGAAGAAAGAACCGCAACCTGAGAGCCGTGCCAAGGCGACCATTTTCCTACCCGCGGATCAAAACCGTGCGACATAATGCTTACGGTCGAAGTCTCAAATGGACTTTGCACGGGAATTTTTGCGCACATTCCGGCCTCAGGGGTCGCCTGATATTTTCCGCCAAAAGGAAAAAGCACTGTTGAAGAGCCGATAGAACCATCAAAACGTTCGGAAAGCCCGCGCTGGGAACAAACTGCCAAATCGTTCATGTTCAAAAGCCAGGCTTTTTTAAGGATTTCTTTTCCATTTCCGAGCGAAAGCACATTTTTCACAGAATCAAGGGCATTCACCAAAGGCGATGCCTCCCGATTTTCAGGATTTTCGATAAATGCGCATGCTTCGTGGTGCGCACCTGCCGCATCAAGAAATTTACGGGCTATATCCACGATTGTTTTCCCACGCCATTTCATCACAAGCCTTTCCGAATCGGTAACATCGGCGACTTTCACAGCCAAAAGATTTTCCTTTGCGGCTTCGGCAATAAACTTTTCCGCATCGCATTCACGCACGACGACCGCCATTCTTTCCTGACTTTCCGAGATTGCAAGTTCCGTTCCGTTCAAGCCGTCGTATTTTTTAGGCACTGCGTCAAGATTTATAAGAAGTCCGGGCGCAAGTTCACCGATTGCGACGGCAACTCCCCCTGCTCCAAAATCATTGCACCTGCGAATCATAAGGCTCACGTCCTTTTTTCTGAACAGACGCTGGATTTTCCGTTCCTCTACGGCATTTCCTTTCTGAACCTCGGCGGCGGCACTTGTAACGGATTTTTCAGTATGAACCTTGGACGAACCTGTAGCTCCGCCGATTCCGTCCCGACCCGTTCCGCCGCCAAGCAAAAGAACAATGTCCCCCGCTTCGGGGCGTTCCCGAACCACCATGTCCGCAGGAGCAGCGGAGATTACCGCACCAAGTTCCATGCGCTTTGCCTCGTATCCGGGATGATAGAACTCGGTAACCTGTCCCGTCGAAAGCCCAATCTGATTTCCATAGGCAGAAAAACCGTGCGCCGCTTCCCTGCAAATCTTCAGCTGCGGAAGTTTTCCTTTGCGAGTTGCGCTAAGCGGAACAGTCGGGTCGGAAGCTCCTGTTACACGCATGGCTTGGTAGACCCAGCTGCGTCCCGAAAGAGGGTCTCGAATCGCGCCTCCTATGCAAGTTGCCGCACCGCCAAAAGGCTCGATTTCAGTCGGATGGTTATGGGTCTCGTTTTTGAACATCATGAGCCAACGCTCACTATAATCGGAAGGCTTTCCGTCCGCTCCGGAAGTATAATGAACATTTATGAAAACAGAGCAAGCATTATTTTCTTCACTTACTTCCAAGTCTTCAAGTTTTCCGTGCTTTTTAAGATATTTCATTCCGATTACAGCCATATCCATAAGGCAAAGCGGTTTTTCTGTTCGGTTTCCATAAATCTCGTTCCGCATGGAATTGTAGTTCCGCAAAGATTTTTCAAAAAGGGAAGAATAAGGACCTTTTTCAATCTTTATGCCCTTGAGTTCCGTCAAAAAAGTCGTATGACGGCAATGGTCAGACCAATAGGTGTCAAGCACACGGATTTCGGTTTCCGTGGGGTCGCGACCTTCTTCTATAAAATAATCCTGCAGAAACTTGATATCGGCGGCATCCATCGCAAGAGCCGAGCCGGTTCTGTAGGCTTCGAGTTCTTCCACTGAAAATTTTATAAAACCTTCAACCGCAGGAATATCGCAAGGCTCTTCGGCTTCGATTTTTAGTGTTTCGGGGATTTTTTCGTCGGCAAGGCGGCTGTCAACAGGATTTACAAGATAATTCCGGATTTTAGAAACATTGTCCAAAGAAAGTTTTCCTTCCAAAATCACCATCTTTGCAGAACGGACAACAGGAAGATTTTTGCTCTCGTCCGCAGATTGATTAAGTTCCGCCTGCAAAAGATTCAGGCATTGTTCGGCACTGTCGGCTCGTTGGTCATACTGACCGGGAAGATATTCCCAAATTACCACAGCCGAATCCGAAGAAATTTCCGGTTTTTCAAAAAAAACAAAATCGCTTTGCGGCTCGGAAAATATCCTTACGGCGGCGGTTTTCCCCACGGACAGATCGATATTTTCCACATCGTATCGGTTCAGATAACGAACTCCGGTCAAGCCCGAAATTCCTAGAAAATTCTTAAACTGAGAAAAATAAGTTTTAGCCTCGTTTTCAAAACCCGGCTTTCTTTCAACATACAAACGAAACATTGTAAAATTATAATGATATTAAAACGTTTCTTCAACGAAGCGATTTTCCTCAAAAAAAAGCAGCTTTAGGCTTTGCTCGAAAAACTGAGAGCTTTGGCGAAAAAAGGTCGATTAGGACTCACAAGCGTCCGGAAAAGCATTTTAGGTCATTCAAAAAACCGCCGAAATCCTAAAATCATCGAATGTCCCCGGATTTTAGAACGCATATCAATTCATGAAAAAATACGCCATAGTTTCAGCATCTTTTATCATGTTGGAAATCACGCAATATTCGTTCGGCATATGGGCGCATTCATCAAGCGTCGACCATACGGCGCAGGCGTAACCTTCCCGTCTTAGTTCCGCACCTACAGTTCCGCCGCCGATTCCTATGGTCCGTGCCTTTATACCTCTGACCTGCAACAAGGCTTCGGAAAGTTTTTTCACTACAGGAGAATCAACAGGCGTTGCAGGACTTTCAGAACTTTGGGCGACCTCGTAGCAGATTTCGACACCGTATTTTTTCTCTACGGCTGAAATCTCTCTTTCCACCCGTGAAAGCACCTGATCCAAGGAATAGCACGGAAGAATTCGGCAGTCCATGCAGAAAGTTTCTTCGCCGGGGATTATGTTTATTCCCGCCACATTTGAATATCGCATAGTAGGCTGAAACGTAGAATAGTTCGGCTCAAAAAGCGGATTCCGTTTAGAAAAGACTTTCTGCAATCCGAAAAGCCGCATGCTCAAATCGTTGGCTGCGATACAGGCGTTGTTTCCCTGGTCAGGGCGACTTCCATGCGTCTGCATTCCTTTTACATGGACTTTAAGCCAAAGAATATTTTTTTCCGCAACCTCGATTGTTTCGCCCTTGGAATCTCCGCCGTCTGGAATAAGGATTATGTCATCTTTCCTGAACAGAGACGTGTTTTTCAAAAGCCAAATTATGCCGTATTTCGAACCGACTTCCTCGTCCGCCATAAAAAGAAGTTTTACAGTGTGCTTAGGTTTTACGCCGTTTTTTATAAGGGCGAGAGCAGCAAACGCAGAAGAAACCAGTCCCTGCTGATTATCTTCAACACCACGCCCGAAAAGTTTTCCGTCCTTTTCTAAAAGAGTCCACGGGTCGCTTTCCCACAGTTTCGGCTCACCCACAGGCACAACGTCCAAATGCGCCATGCTCCAAATGGAAAAATCGTCCGATTCGCCGGGAACAGTAACCACAAGGCTTGGACGAACTCCGCTTTCGACACGGCTGTCGGGCGCATCAAAGCGCTGAATATCGGAAAAACCGTTTTCCGTAAGCCATTCGGTAAGAGCGAGAGCCTTATTCAGTTCCCCCTGCCCGCCGTTTTCGGGAGCAAGTGCCGGATTTTCAGTAAGAAGTTTTTCAAGCTGAACCATATCCCTTTCACGGGAACGTATATATTTCTGAACGGTTTCAAAAGTTGCGTCTATCATATGGAAAATCTACCATATATCACAGGAATATGGAACGTCTTTGTAAATTCGACAAAAATTTCTTTTTATCTTGATTTTCAAGGCAAAAACAAACCTAAATATTCCGCAAAAACTCCCATGTAATCTCAAAACTCAAAATCCCTGACTTAAAAAACACCTGCTTCACAGGTGCGTTTTTTTTGTTTTTACGCTAGTATTTTTCCATGAAAATCCTTACAGATTATGCGTCGACGGAATTCAAGATAAAAAATTCCCGGTTTCTGAACGAGATTTTTCCATGCATCTCTCAGGACGACGCAAAAAAAATCGTAAAGGCACAGAAGACCAAGCATTTCGATTCGACACATGTGGTACACGCTTTTGTGCTTGGATTTTCAAAAGAAATCTTAGGAATGAGCGATGACGGAGAACCGTCCGGAACAGCAGGAAGACCGATTCTTTGCGTAATGCAGGGAAAAGACTGCACAAACTTTTTAGTAACCGTAACAAGATGGTTCGGAGGCACACTGCTTGGAACAGGCGGACTTGTAAAAGCCTACGGAGACGGAGCTAAAAGCGTAATCGAAAAGGCGGAATCCTCCGGGCTTTTTCAGGAATATGTGGAAAAGAAGGACTTTTTGTTTTATGCGGATTACACACTGCACAAGTCAATTAAACGCATGATGGAAGCGTTTTCCGTAAGCGAAATTATTGAAGAGTTCGGAACGGAAGTAAAAGTAAGCGGAAAAATCGTGTCATCGGAACTTGAATTTTTCAGGGAATCCTTAAAAAATCTCTCCAACGGGAAAATCAGCATATAACAGGCAAAAACGTTCTTGCGTTTCGATGTATTGCGGATTCAAAATCATTCCGTTTTCGCCAAATTTACAAGCCATCTTTCTTTCTTCAGCCAGAAGTGTGCGATTGCGCTCTTAGGAACATCGCTCAATTTTACAATTGCGTACATTGCAACAGGTCTAAGCGGCGTAAAGAATGTGAGAAGCAGCATTCCGCCAAGGAAAAGGACGTTTCCGACCGTATCGCATATCGCACCCATTTTTGTGTCTCCTCCGGCGCGGCTTATTGCATACTGGGCGTTCAAAAATCCCCAAAGCGGAAGATAAAGGGAAGCCGTTATCACAAGAAGCAAGGCGATTTTTCGTGCCTCCGGGGTGAGGTTCGAAAAAACTACGGGAATCAGGAATGTCGAACAGAATCCGAACACGGCAAATCCAAAGCCGAAAAAAATAGAACCGGATAAAATCCAATTTTTGAATCTGCGGCAATCTTCGAGTTTTCCGGCGCCAAGTTCCGTTCCCATGATTACGCCGGTGCTTGTCATTATGCCGCCCATGCTTATAAAAATCAGGTTTGCGATGGCAAAACCCGCCGCCATTCCGGATACGACTTCCGCTCCACCGCGTGTGTTGAAAAGAGCGTTTGAAATCGTTTCGCTTGCCGCCCAAAAAATCTCGGAATAGAGAATTACTATGGATTTTGAAAATATTTTTGCGAAAAGCGACCATTTTATTTTCAATATTCGTGTGAATCTGAACACAAAGTCAGGTTTTTTGACGGCGATGTATACTACGAACATAAGAAGTTCACAGATTCTTGCGATGACTGTAGCGTAGCCTGCACCTGCAACTTCAAGACGAGGAGCGCCCAGTTTTCCGTAAATCAAAATCCAGTTGAAGAATGTGTTTATAAGGGTCGCCGTAACGGAAATCACAAGCGGCGGACGGACGATTTCCACTTCCCTCAAAGAAGTCGAAATGGCACTGGAAAAGCCTGAAAACAAAAACGAGACGGCAACCGCTCTTGAATACATTCTTGTCTGCTCGATTATCGCCTGGGCATCCGTGTTTTTTGTGACCATAAGCCAAAAGAGTTTTTGAGGAGCCGCACGGCACAGAAAAAACATCGCAATCCCAAGAATTCCCATCACTAAAACTTTGAAATAGAAGACCTGCTGCATTCCTTCCTTGTCTTTTGCGCCTTTGAATTGGCTCATGAAAATTCCGCCTGACGAGCAGATTGTCATGGTCATGACAAAAAACATAAAGAAAATCATTCCTGCAACATTTACTCCGCTCATCTTTATGTCGCCAAGCCCCGAAACCATAAAGTTATCTATGAGCGAAACAAGATTCTGAATCAGCTGCTGCGCCATCACAGGAAGAGCGATGGAAAGGGCGCGTCTGTAGAAAGCCCAATTTCCAAAATATCGATTGCTGGAAAAATTCATGAAAAGAAATATATTCTTTTGCAAAGCAAAAATCTAGCAGTTTTCAAAAAATATAAAATCGCAGGAATGAAGATAGGTCGAGTTTTGGAAAATTGAGCTTCCCTAACGAGGAAACTTTTTTTAAGAAAATAATATCGCCATCCCGAAAAATCGAGATGGCGATAAATCATATTCTTGCCGGAAAATATTTTTATTCCGCAAACTGTTTTTTAAGGAAATCCAAATCAAGTTCCGGATAAAGCACATGAGACGAAAGCAGAGCGGACACCCGTTTTTTCGCCTCTTTTTGAACCTGAGGGTCAAGTTCTATCTTTCCTTTTGCAGGTTTTCCGTCCTTTGTAAGTCCGGGTTTTGTTCCTTTCAGAACAAGGTCGATTATGGATGCGACTTCCTTCATTTCGTCTTCGACAAAACCGAGAGTCGTAAGGGCGGGCGTTCCGATTCGTATTCCTGAAGTCCACCATGCGCCGTTTTTGTCGTACGGAAGTGCGTTCGCGTTTACGGTTACACCGCAGGCGAACAACGCCGCTTCAGCCTGTTTTCCCGTAAGCCCGTAAACGGTAACGTCCAAAAGCATAAGATGATTGTCCGTTCCGCCGGTCTGAACAGGAAATCCGAGCGACTTGCACGCCTCGGAAAGAGCCTTAGCATTTTTTACGACATTTTGCGCATACTCACGATATGAAGCCGTGTTCGCTTCCTTGAAAGCAATCGCCTTGGCTGCCATCACATGACCCAACGGGCCTCCAAGAACCATGGGGCAGCCCTTGTTCACGTAATCGGCGTATTCTTTTTTGCAGAGAATCATCGCTCCCCTAGGACCGCGCAATGTCTTATGCGTCGTTGTGGTAACGATGTCCGCCCATTTTACAGGATCAAAATCGTCGGTGAAAACCTTTCCTGCGACAAGACCTGCAAAATGCGCCATGTCAACCATAAGAACCGCTCCGCATTTGTCGGCAATTTCTCTAAATCGGCGGAAATTTATCGCACGTGGATATGCAGAATATCCGGCAAGAAGGATAAGCGGTTTCACTTCCATCGCCTGATGTTCTATTTTGTCGTAGTCCAAAAGACCGGTCTTTTCGTCAACCCCATAAGGATGAGATTCAAACATTCGAGCGGAAACGTTCATCCTGTAACCGTGCGTAAGATGTCCGCCGCAGGAATAATCAAGCCCCATAAGACGCTGATTTCCAAAACGTTTTCTTAGCATGTCAAACTGCCCGTCCTTGAGTTCAGCCAAGGACTTTACGCCGAGTTCTTCCAAGGTCGGAGTCTCGACTTTTGCAGAAAGTATTGCCCAATATGCGACAAGATTTGTGTCCGCCCCCGAATGAGGCTGGACATACGCATAATCCGCCCCAAAAAGTTTTTCCGCCTCCCTTGCGGCGTTGTTTTCCACGGCATCGATGTTTACGCATCCTCCGTAATATCTGTGTTCTGGATAACCTTCCGCATATTTGTCCGTGAGCAGATTTCCCATGGCAGCCTGAACAGCAAGGGAACAATAGTTCTCGGACGCAACAAGTTTCAGATGGCTTCTTTGATTTTCAAGTTCATTGACAATTGAAGCCGCTATTTTAGAATCGACAGAGGCGACCTGTTGAAGATTTGCGACATAAGCACACATCGAGGCATTAGGTTTTCCGCCGCACAAAGTCAAATATTCTTCCAATGGTGTAGACATTTTCTTCTCCCGATTTTTATTCATCAAATATTGATTGACGTATTTTTATGCAACGCCTTCATTATGTTCGCCATTTCGATAGCGTCAAGTGCGCAGTCGTAGCCCTTGTTGCCAGCCTTGCTTCCTGCCCTCTCGATTGCCTGCTCGATGTTTTCAGTGGTTATAACTCCGAACAGCACAGGAACACCCGTCTGAAGTCCCGCTTGAGCGACCCCCTTGGAAACTTCCGCACAGACATAATCGTAATGGCTCGTAGAACCTCTGATTACAGCGCCCACCGTTATTACAGCGTCGTACATCCGGCTTTCAGCCATTTTCTTTGCGACCAAAGAAATTTCGAACGCCCCCGGAACCCACACGGCAGTGATGTTTTCTTCGCTTACGCCATGCCGGACAAGACCGTCAACAGCTCCGCTCAAAAGTTTATTGACGATTATCTCATTGAACCTTGAGGCAACGATTCCAACCTTCATCCCTTCCGGAGCGACAAGTTTTCCTTCCACCAGATTAATCTCATTCATAACGAATTCTCCATAAATCTATATTTTTGCAAACGCCGATTTCCATAAAATCCGCACGGACGCATAAAACTGCACAATTTTGCGCAAGTTTTTTCAAAATCAAAATCACGATTTTTTCAGATTTTAGTTTTATTTAAAATCTTCCGTAAAGATATGCCCCATTTTATCTTTTTTGGTCTTTAAGTAAAAACGGTCGTATTCTTGCGACTGAATTTCTATCGGAACTCTTTTTAAAACCTTCAGCCCAAAGCCGTCAAGACCGTAAACTTTTTCAGGATTATTCGTAAGAAGCCTTAAAGACCTGCACCCCAAATCCCTGAGAATCTGTGCGCCAATCCAATATTCCCTCAAATCCGGCTTGAATCCCAGTTTGACGTTCGCTTCCACAGTGTCAAATCCCTGTTCCTGAAGTTCATACGCCTTGAGTTTATTTATAAGACCGATTCCCCTGCCTTCCTGCCTCATATAAAGAATCACGCCGCGACCTTCTTCGGAAATCCGCTTCATCGCCGCATGAAGTTGAGGTCCGCAATCGCATCTTTTTGAGCCAAACACATCGCCTGTAAGACATTCGGAATGAACCCGGCAAAGCACATCCTCCCCGTCCCCGATTTCCCCCCGGACAAGGGCAACGTGATGCTCTCCCGTCAAATCGTTCACGTACCCGAAAATCTGAAAATCGCCGAGCTCAGACGGAAGATGCGCCGTCGCCTCCCTAACCACATGACTTTCGTGAAGCCTAAGATAATCCTGAAGAGCCTTTATTGTAATGAACTTCAGATTGAATTTTTTCGCAAGCTCCCAAAGTTTAGGAGTGCGCATCATAGTCCCGTCGTCGTCCATTACCTCGCAGCAGAGTCCGCATTCCTCAAGCCCCGAAAGCCGGCATAAATCTACAGTCGCTTCGGTATGTCCGTTCCGCACAAGGACTCCGCCTTTTCTTGCAATTAACGGAAACATATGTCCCGGTCTTCTAAAATCTTCAGGCGAACTGGAAGGATTTATACATTCAAGAGCAGTAATCGACCGCTCGGAAGCAGAGATTCCCGTGGTCGTGGAGCGATGGTCTATAGAAACGGTAAAGGCGGTCTCGTGATTGTCCGTGTTTTCCGCAACCATCGGATAAAGGTTCAGCCTCTTTGCTATGTCATTGCTCATTGGAGTGCAGATAAGACCTTTCGCATGGCTTGCCATCATGTTTATGTTTTCTTGGGTCGCAAATCTGGCGGCGCAAATCATGTCGCCCTCATTTTCACGCTCCTCGTCGTCTGTAACAAGAATTATTCGTCCCGCACGGAGTTCCGCCAATGCATCCTCTATAGAATCGTATTCATAGTTCATCGTAAAAATCACCTCCAAAATCAACTAAAAAAGTAGAACGATTTTAATTTCCAAGCCATTTAAGGATTTTTTCATCCCTTTCTTCCTGACTTTGAAAAGATGCGTTCATAAGCCTATGAACGTATTTTCCAATCATGTCGTTTTCGATGTTCACAAGCGCTCCTTTCTCTTTTCCGAGCAAAGAAGTGTCTTTTCCGGTAAGCGGAATCACGCTGACTGAAAAACTTTCCGGAAAAACCTTTGCGACAGTAAGGCTGATTCCGTCAAGCGCAACAGAACCTTTTTCGATTATCAGGCGAAGGATTTCTTCCTTAGCGGATATACGCACCCAGACTGCGTTTCCGTCGTTTTCCATTCCGACAATTTTTCCCGTTCCGTCAATATGTCCGCTCACAAAATGTCCGCCGAACCTTCCCCCAGGCATCATCGCCCGTTCAAGATTCACCTTGTCACCATGTAAAAGCGACGACAAGTTCGACCTGGAAAAAGTCTCATTCATAACGTCGGCAGAAAAATGCGAAGAAGTCATTTTTGTAACGGTAAGGCAAACGCCGTTCACCGCTATGCTGTCCCCGATTTTAGTTCCCTCAAGAACTTTTTTCGCCTTGATTTCGATATGCCCGTTCTGCACGGCTTTTATTATTCCGACCTCTTCGATTATTCCTGTAAACAACAAAGCCTCCACGCTTGGGCAAAAAAAAGCCCCGCATAAACCGCAGGGCAAGAAGGCTAAATAAAAATCCTATAAAAAACACGGATTTACTTCTTCCATCCAGACTTTACTGTCGGCCACGGATTTTCACCGTATCGTGCCGCCGGATTTTCGACGGCTTGCTGGCTTACATCAAATGATGTTCACAGCCGGTGAGGAATTCAACCTCGCCCCGAAGTGATGCAATCCTATCATTTTTTTGCCTCGTATTCAAGAAGAACATCTCCGTCAAAATTCGTAACGTTCTGCAAAGTGAACAAAAATCCATCTTCCACGTTTTCCACGCCTTTTCCGGAAACAGGGGATTTTCCACGCCCTCCAAAAATTTTTGAGCCAAGAAAAGCATAAATGCGATTCACAAGACCCGCCTGAAGAAAACTGAAATTTACCTCACCGCCGCCTTCGACAAGAAGACTGTCAATTCCCCGTTCCCCTAAGATTTTTACAAGTTCCTTTACGTCCGGCCGATTTTCAGAATCAGGCGAAAGTTCAAGAACCTCGACCCCCGATTCAAGAAGAGAGTTTTTTCTTTGCAAAAAAGATTTTTCCTCGTTTTTTACGCATACGGCAACAACGGGAATATTTTTCGAAGTCTGAACCAAACGGCTTTCCAAAGGAAGACGCAGCGAAGAATCGCAAACAATTCTCAAAGGATTCTTAGGATTTTCGCATCTGGAATCCAACATCGGGTCGTCTTTTAGAACCGTATCGATTCCGCACAATATGGCACTGAACTTTTTTCTGAGGACATGAACATGGAGTCGGCTTTTTTCATTTGTAATCCACTTGGACTTTCCAGAGTGCGTGCTGATTTTTCCGTCCAAAGTCATGGCGTATTTCAGCGCGACATACGGCGTTTTTTCGGTAATATAATGGAAGAAAATCGGATTCAGCGCATCGCATTCTTCTTTTAGGAAATCTTCCTGCACTTCGATTCCTTGTTCACGCAAAAAGGCGTTCCCTTTTCCATGGACAAGAGGATTGGGGTCCCGGCTTCCGACCACGACTTTTTTGATTCCCGCCTGGAATATCGTCTGGACACATGGCGGCTGCTTTCCTTCATGGCAGCACGGTTCAAGCGTAACAAAAAGGGTTGAGTCTTGTGCGGAAAGTCCTTTTTCACAAAGAGACTTTAACGCCTCGCGCTCGGCATGAAGTTCTCCGTACTTTCGGTGAAATCCTTCGGCAAGAATTTTTCCTTCCTTCACAATCACCGCCCCCACAAGCGGATTAGGAGAAACAAAACCTTCGCCATTACGGGCAAGTTCAATCGCCCTCCTCATAAAAAAAATATCGTCCATGCGTCAATTCTATACCAAATCGCTGCTTTTTGGGACACAAAACGCAAACGCAAAAATTCGCCTTTTTCCGGAAAATATATTTTAAAAGATTATAGTATTTTTTTGCCGATAGATTGGTATTTTTTTAACTTTATGAGATAATAAAAATATGTCTATATTTTCATTTTTTTGCATTGTTTTCTCGTCAGTAACATATTTTTCAACACTATGCTTGCGCTGGTGCCAACTTGAGTTCATATGGAACGAAGGAAGCACAATGTGGACAAGTCCGACGCTGCTTTTCAATGTGGCTGTAGCAACTGTTCTGGTGTTAATAATAAATATCGGAGCATATTTTGTCGCAAAACCCTTCGACGAAATTCTTAAAGTCCTCAAAAAAGAAAACAGGGGAGCAACTCAAGAAGAAATAAAAATATGCCTTGGAAGCTACAGAAAACTTAGACTTTTTGTAATTGGCGCATTTTTTACAGGTTCGTTTTTGGGCCAGATTACAACCATGACTGTGGGAGTTCTTTCCGGCTCGTGGGATTTTGTTCCTTCAAGGCTCCTGCTGATAATGGCGCAGGCGATAGGATTCGGAGGGCTTGCGGCAATTTCCGTTATAACCGCACTTGAACAGATGACTATAAAGACAAACGCCCATCTTAGAATGCTTACAATAACGGGAGTAAAAAATTCCAGAACGACAAGCGTGTCAAAATCCATATCGATGATTTTTTTTATAGCGATTTTTTTTGTCGGCGTGAACATTCTTTCAGTTCCGTATGGAATCATATTCGACAAAGACCACGGAGTTCTTGAAGGCGAGCTACTCCCCCTGTTCATCAAAAAAGGAATAATATGCACGCTTATGTCCATGGCACTTTCATTTTATCCGTTTATATATGCGATAGCGGGACTTACAACCCGAATAAAAAGAAATGCGGAACGGCTTCAGGAAATCGCTGTCAGCGGAGACCTCTCAAAAAGAATCTACATCAGAATGACGGATGATTTCGGCGCAATGTCATCCTACGAGAACAAGCTTATCGAAAAACTTTCGCTTATGATAAAAGCCCTTCGAGAAGATGCAGACAGCATAGACGAATCCGCAAATGTGGTATCCGACTCCTCTCATTCAGCGTCGGCAGCCCTTTCCCATATTTCTGAAGCGTTCAACAAAATAAACGAAAACGAAGAAAGGCAAAACGAGCTTATATCACAAACTGACGAAAACCTGAACACGCTCGTAACCAACATAGATACGGTGAAAATGCATGTCGTTCAGCAGGCTGATGCTATTCAGAATATTTCTTCCTCGATGACGGAGATTTCTGCGAATATCTCAAATATCGCCGACATGACAAAAAAAGCCAGCTCTGTTTCCGAAGAACTTTCCGAAAAAAGTTCGGTCGGGGGCGAGGCAATAACGAACGCCACAGTCGCTATGCAAGAAATTCAGACGGTTTCAGAAGAGGTAAGAAAACTTCTTCTTACGATACAGCAGATTGCGACAAAGACGAACCTTCTTTCGATGAACGCTGCGATAGAAGCGGCGCACGCAGGTCAGTTCGGAACGGGATTTGCCGTTGTTGCAAGCGAAGTCCGTTCCCTTGCAGAATCGTCCGCAAGAAGCGCAAAAAACGTACAGTCAAAAATGCAAGAGATGATGGAAAAAACAACGGCGGGGGTCGAAGCGATGACATCGGCAAAAAATGCGTTCGTTGAAATAACAGGAAACGTAACCGAAAACGCAGAGCTCATAAAGACAATCACTTCAACCATGTACCAGCAGAAAAACGAAGCAGTCGTCGTCCGAGAATCCGTAACTGATGTTGCTTCGGCAATTCATTCAATAAAAGACCTTGCCGAAGAAGAAATGGAGAGTTCCGAAAAACTGAAAAACTTCATGAAAAATGTTCTGGAAGCCTCAAATTCCACGATGAATGCGGTGGAAGAAACCCTTCAGGCAACCGAGCACATGAAAAAGACCGTAAAACTCGTAGACGAAGCGGCGGACAGCAACAAAGAAATCGTCATAAAAATCCACAAAAACATATCGCAGTTTGAAATCTGATTTTTATGCAAAAAGCAAATACGATTCTCAAAATCTTTGCGGATTGCAAAAACGCCGCTGCAAAAAATGCAATTTTAAAATCTGCGGACGGTAAGCTGCGGACGGGGAAACGTTTTTTAAGGGAAGAACAGTTTATTAAACTCAAAACGGCTCTACTGTCCGCATGAGTTTACCATAATACGGCAAACTCGAATAAAAGATACTTTGCAATACTCAAGGAAGGCGGCTTCAAGAGCGGAAAACTGCCGGCTTCGAACTCACAGCCGCCATTCGCCATTTATAAAAATTAAACTTACCGAATTTTTATAAATACATTTCAGCTCATGGGCGGAACAAATGTGTCAGGGTAAATCGACGTTACGGGATAACTTGCATGATGAGCCGAGAGATTTATACATCCGGTCGGTTTTGTAATTCCGTTGGGAAGGTCGTAATTGTCGTCGGAATCCGCTTCGTCCGGAAAAAACATTTCTCCAAGCTCAAAAATCTCGTCATCCTTCATTGCGTCGGGAAGAAACATAATGAGATTTTTTTTGCTGTCGGAATACATCTTCAGGTTCATAGACTCCTCTTTAGAAATTTTTTTCCTATCGAACATAATACTCAAGAAATAACAAAAATCAATGACAATTTCTATTATGCTCAAAAAATTATCGATGTTCCGTGAATAAATTGCTGTAAAATTTAACTAAAAGTTCGCTCTATTCAGGGAAATGTTATATAATAAAAAAACGTTTATTTTTTTTGGAGAAAAAAATGAAAATTTCACTAAAACACCAATTCATCGTGGTATTTTTGGCTTTCGTACTGATTTCGTGCATTGTGATTTCAATAATTTCCGCTTTTTCCATAACAAAGATAGGAACCGCAAGTGCGCTGAATCAGGCATCGGGGGTGGTTGAAAAAGCGCTTTCGATAGTCAACGGAGACAATTTTGAGCGCATGAGCAAAGAAATGAATCCGAAAGACGAAGCGGCAATAAAAATGCGGACGGCTCTTATGGAACTGGCGCGTTCAACAAGCTGCCAATACCTTTACACGATGATTCCAAAAACTGAAAACGTATACGCTTACGTATTGGACGTTGCCGCAGACCCCACCGACAGCGTGAATTTTATAGAAATGGGAATGGAAGAAGATATTTCAAGTTGGGGCGCACCTCCCAAAATAACGCTTTCGGAAGGAACGCTGACCCACACAAAATTGGAACACCACAGCGAATGGGGCTGGCAAATAAGCGTCTACGGGCCTGTCAAAAATTCAAAAGGAAAAATAATCGGTATTGTCGGCTGCGATTACAACGTTGACTACATAATACGAATGACAAAAAATCAGGTGGTATTAATTACATTCCTTGGACTTGTCAGTGTAGTTCTTGGAGTTATAACGGTCTACATATTTACAAACTTTCTTTTCGGGGCGCTGGCTAAAATTACAAGCGCAATGGAAACGGTCAGCAAAGGAAACGCAGACCTTACGCAGCGGATTCCGGAGCAAAAAAGCATGGAATTGGGTTCGCTGGCAAAAAGCTGCAACAATGTAATTCAAAAACTTTCGGATTTGATAGGCGAACTTCAAAATCAGTCGAATATTCTTAAAGATTCCGGCGTGACCCTTACAAACAGCATGAGCGCGCATATTCAGAACATAAATTACGCAACAAAATGGTAAGCGACATAGAAGACAAAATTTCATCGCAGCAAGGAAAAATTTCAAGCGTTTCTGAAAGTACGGAAAATTTTGAATCGCAAATTTCACATCTGAACACAAAAATTATTTCGCAATCCGATGCGATAGAGCAGGCTTCAAGTGCAATCGAACAGATTTCGGCAAATATAAAACAGGTGAACAAAAACGTAAAAATAATTTCGGCGGATTATTCCGCCCTCACCGAAAAATCTATCGAAGGAAACAAACTTCAGCAGGATGTAAGCGAACGTATCGAGCAGATAGCAAGGCAATCGGAAAATCTGAACGAAGCGAACACGGCGATATCGGGCATAGCCGAACAAACAAACCTTCTTGCGATGAACGCGGCAATCGAGGCGGCTCACGCAGGCGAGCTTGGAAAAGGATTCAGTGTTGTTGCAGACGAAATCCGGGCGTTGGCGGAAACGGCAACAACTCAATCGAATGCCATAAGCGAACTTCTTGAAGGAATCGCCGCAGCCATCGATGGAATTGTAGGCTCTTCAAAAGAATCGTCAAAAGCATTCGAAAATGTCGGTTCAAAAATTGCCGAAATGGACGGCCTTATGAAAGAAATCCAGCTTGGCATGGAAGAAGAAAACGCCGGTGTGAACAACATTCTTGAAACCGTAAAAACAATCGACGGAACAACAAGCGCCATAACGGAAGCCTCCGAGCTGATGAAAAAAGAAAGCATGAACATAGCGGCGCAAATCTCGGAACTCAAAAAAACTGCGGACGACACCCACATGAAATCCGTGGAAGTACTTGGCGACATGATGGAAATCAACGCAGGCGCGGTGGAAGCGTCCGAGGCATCCTCAAAAAACACGAATGCCGCAGACCAAATAATCGATATGATAATCGGTTTCAAAATTCAGTGATTTAATAAAAACTTAAACGCAGGCGGAAAATCGGAATTTCGCTGCAAAAGCGGATATCCGATTTTACTCCGCCTTTTTTATGCAGATGCGCCGCTTCGGATTACTTATTTTTTGCAGACTGTAAAATATGCCGTCTCGGACTGCCAGTTAAAAATCATATTTTCAGCTGCGCTCTGAAGAAGGCTGATTAACCGTTTAAGCTCAAGCGTTCCCATCGATTCCACAAGTTTTTCGGCATATGCGGAAGTTTTTGTGTCGAACCATCTTGAAATCTCGGCACCGGTAAGCCGCCGCTTTTCGTTTTCCGTTTTGCTTGCGGCGTTCACGATAAATCCGGCTTTCTCAAATTCTTTTTTTATAGAATCCATGTTCCAGTTGAAAAGCCCGTTTTCTTTATCCGAAAAAAAATCGTTTTCCGCCATCTCCATTTTTTTTATGGATTCAATGTACGGTTCAAGAGATGCCGGAGTCAGAATCTGGTTCTTTATCAGAGCCGAAATTCTTTGCCCGCTTGCAGGAATTTTTTGTGCGATAACTATTTTCCAGCCGTCCGCCAACGGATTTTCACGGAACTGCGGAATGTTTTCGGTATCGTATTTATCATAATTGTCAGCATCGTAGCGGTTCGGCGTGTCGTCCGGCTCAGGTTCCGCTTCGATGAATTTTTCAATTTTTTCAGGATCAACAATAAGCGAAAAAGATTCCGCCATCGCTTTTATCGATTCCAAACTCACAAACGGGTCTCTAAAAAAAATCCTGTCGAACACCGCTCCTCCGTATTGGAATTTCAAAATCAGATTGTAAAATTCCTTCGGCGGCAAAAATCCGTTCGTCTTTGTTTCCGGCCGGAAAAGAAGGACAGGCTTATCCAGTTCTCCCAAAGTCCGCCCGTACTGTTTAAGAATTTCCATGCCTTTTTCGCTTCTGCATACTCCGCAGGTAACGCCTTCGGGGCACTTTCGCACCACTTCCCAAAGAAGAAGGCCGTCGTCCGCATTCCAGACAAGGCTTCTGTGATGCCGGGCAAGGGACGCCATTGAAACCATCGTGTCCCGGATTCCCAAAAGTATTTCAGCCCTGTTTGAATCGAGCCTTGACCGCCACTGTTTGTCCGCCTTGTCCAAAGCGGATTCACGCCCCCGGTCTATCGGACTGAACGTAAGGTTTTCGACTTTTTTGTCCGTTCCGCCTTTAAAATGCTCCGAAATCCACCATTGACTTATAGGACTGACGGAAAATTCCGACTTTTTCCGTTCCTGCTCTTTTTTTAAAGCGGCATTCGATTCGTTCAAGCTGTCAAAATGCCCTTCAAAAAGTGAATCTGCATTTTTTGTTCCCGTGACTGCGGAATCTTCCGTTCCGGGGCGCTCAAGAATTGCCGCTATCTGAAGCTCGCGTCTGCTTAAAACTTCATCACGGATTTTGTTTTCGTAACCTTGCGTGCTCGGCGTGTAGAAAACCCGCCCCATCAGCGCGTCCGGAAGATACTGCTGAGCCACCCAATGATCCCTGTAGGCATGGGGATAAAGATAACCTTTTCCGTGCCCGAATCCCTCCGAATCTCTGGAAGAATCCTTCAAGTGGTTCGGAACTTCCGAATCTTCCTTTTCAACGGAAGCCAATGCATCGAAAAACGCCATTGACGAATTTGATTTAGGCGCAGTCGAAAGATAAAGAGCCGCATGAGTAAGAAAATATCTTCCTTCCGGAAGCCCAACTCTGTCGAATGCGGCGGCGCAGCTTTCAACAATGGAAATTGCATTGGGCTCGGAAAGCCCCGTGTCCTCGCAGGCGGAAATCAACATTCGTCTGAATATAAAATGCGGGTCTTCTCCGGCACGAACCATTCTTGCAAGCCAATACATGGCGGCATCGGGGTCGCGCCCCCTAAGACTTTTTATGAACGCGCTTATTATATCGTAGTGGTAGTCGCCGTCTCTGTCGTAAAGCACAACTTTTTTTTGAATAGATTCCTCGGCTGTCTCCTTTGAAATGTAAATCGTAGAACCTACAGCCGGAACCGGCGGATTAGAATCGGGCGACCATTTTTCGGGCGTGGTCTCAACAGCAAGTTCAAGTGCATTCAAAAGCGAGCGGGCATCTCCGTTTGCAGTGTCAACAAGATGTTCCAACGCTCCGTCCTCAAACTGAACTTTCCAGCGGCCGTAACCGCGCTCGCTATCGGCTATAGCCTGTTGCGCAGCTTTTTCCAAATCCTCTTTCAAAAGCGGTTTAAGCTGAAAAACACGCGAACGGCTAACCAAAGCCTTATTCACCTCAAAAAAAGGATTTTCCGTTGTCGCGCCGATAAGAATTATCGTTCCGTTTTCAACCCAGGGCAAAAGAGCATCCTGCTGGCTCTTGTTCCAGCGGTGAACTTCGTCAACAAAAAGAATCGTCCGCCTTGAGTAAAGGTTGAAATATTCTTCCGCCTGCTTAATCGAGGAACGGATTTCCTGCACGCCCGTAAGCACGGCATTCAGCGTTATGAAATTCGATTTTGTATGGTTTGCGATTACACGAGCCAAAGTCGTTTTGCCGGAGCCGGGCGGCCCGTAAAAAATAACGGAAGAAAGCTGGTCTGCGGCTATGGCGCGGCGCAAAAGCCTGCCTTTTCCCACTATATGATCCTGACCGATGTATTCGTCAAGATTTCTTGGCCTCATCCGTGCCGCAAGCGGTTCCCGTTCCTTGTTAGACGAAAAAAGGTTCTCGTTTGCCATCTTGCGCTAGATGTTCAGGTGGTCAAGTTTTATGAGCAAAGGCTTTTCGCAGGGGCGTTCCAAATCCCGATATTGCTGAAGAAGCTCTTTTTCTTTTTGAGAAATCTTGGAAGGCGTCTGAACCACAATCTTTACGTAAAGGTCGCCTGAACGCTCGGCAGTCGAAGGATACGGAACACCTTTTCCCCGGATTTTCAACAGTTTTCCCGAAGTTGTACCTTGCGGAATGGAAAAAGAAATCGATTTTTCGTCCAGAGACTGAAAAGAAATTTCCGCGCCCAAAATCGCCTGGGTAAATGAAATAGGAAGCGCACAATACAAATCCTGACCATCGCGCTCAAAATACGGGTGCGCCGCAACATGAATAACGACCATCAAATCGCCGCTCGGGCCTCCGTTTTCGCCTGCATCCCCCTGATGAGGAATTGTAATCCGCTTTCCGTTGTCCACGCCGCAAGGAATTTTCAGCGTCATCTGAGTGGTCTTTTCCACACTTCCGGCACCGGCGCAGACTTTGCAAGGCTTTTCCACCTTCATGCCCGTACCTCTGCAATCGGGGCAAGGCTGCTGAACCGCAAAAAATCCTGCGCTCCGCCTTACCTGCCCCATTCCGCTGCAAGTTGTGCAGGTCTTTTTTGACGAGCCTGGAGCGCAGCCTGTTCCCTTACATTCCGCGCATGATTCAGTGTGCTTGTACCTGATTTCAGTTTTCGTGCCGTATACCGCTTCCTTGAAAGTAAGATTCAAATCGTAGCGAAGACTTGCGCCCTGCCTAGGGCCGCCTTTTCTTCCGGAAGAAGAACGGGAGCCGCCCCCAAAAAGATTCTCGAAAATGTCTCCAAAACCGCCGCCCATAGAACCGAACAGGTCGCTGAAATCCTGATAGGCATGACTGTACTGAGCGCCGCCGCCCATCTGCTCGTCAACCCCTGCAAATCCATACTGGTCGTAAAGCGGACGCCTTTTGTCGTCGGAAAGAACATCATAAGCTTCCGTAGCTTCTCGAAATTTTCCTTCCGCTTCTTTGTCTCCCGGATTTCTGTCAGGATGATATTTTATGGCAAGTTTTCTGTATGCCTTTTTGATTTCATCGATGGAAGCACTTTTTTCAACGCCCAACACTTCATAATAATCACGCTTTGCCATTTCGTTTTCCTTTCAAAAATATAACATTCCATAAACAAAAATTGCAAGGACTTAGGGATTTCAGGTTCAACAAACTTCTCAGGTTTTACCGTAAAAGTTCTTCACAAACTAAAAATCACCTTCAGTCCTTGCATTTTTCAATTTATGCGCAGCAAAAGTTCCTTTGAAATTCGGAACTTCCGCAACGCTTATTTATCATCGTGAACTTCGTACTCCACATCGTCGGCAGAGCCCTTGTCAAACTTGGAGTCGTTTTTCGCTTCGCCGTCCGCAGAAGACGCGCCTTCCTGAGCGCCTGCATTATCCGTTCCGCCTGCTGCCGCTCCCTGCTGCTTGTACATTTCTTCCGCCATTTTGTAAGAAGCCTGCTTCAAAGCTTCAGTTTTTTCCTTAATTTCGGAAGTCGAGCCGCTTTCGATAGCTTTTTTAAGTTCGGCAGTAGCATCGTTTATCTTCTGTTTGTCGGCATCGGAAATTTTATCGCCCATTTCCTTCAAAGTTTTCTCAGTCTGATACACAAGCGAGTCAGCCTCGTTTTTAGCATCAACAGCTTCGCGCTTTTCTTTGTCGGCGGCGGCATTAGCTTCGGCATCCTTTACCATCTTTTCGATTTCAGCTTCGCTCAATCCCGAAGACGAAGTAATCTGAATATGCTGTTCTTTGCCCGTTCCCATATCCTTTGCAGAAACATGAACGATTCCGTTTGCATCAATATCGAACGTTACTTCAATCTGCGGAACACCGCGCGGAGCAGGTGGAATACCGACCAAGTCGAAATTTCCGAGCGTTCTGTTCTGAGAAGCCATTTCTCGTTCTCCCTGAAGAACATGAATCGAAACGGCAGTCTGTCCGTCCGCAGCCGTAGAGAAAATCTGACTTTTCTTTGTAGGAATTGTAGTATTTCTTGCGATGAGTTTTGTCATCACGCCGCCCATAGTTTCGATTCCGAGAGAAAGCGGCGTAACGTCAAGCAAAAGAATGTCCTTAACGTCGCCCTTCAAAACTCCTCCCTGAACAGCTGCTCCGATTGCAACAGCTTCGTCGGGATTTACCGAACGGCTTCCTTCTTTTCCGAAAATTTGTTTTACAACTTCCTGAACTTTCGGCATTCGAGAAGAACCGCCTACAAGAAGAATTTCATCTATTTTATCCGCTGAAATTCCGGCATCCTTCAAAGCTTTGAGACAAGGTTCTTTTGTACGCTCAAGCAAATCTTCCGTCATTTTTTCAAACTGAGCACGGGTCAAAGACTTCTGAAGGTGCTTCGGACCTGTTGCATCCGCAGTTATAAAAGGAAGATTTATGTCGGTGGAAGTCTGAGAAGAAAGCTGAATTTTAGCGTTCTCGGCAGCTTCTCTAAGTCTCTGCATTGCCATTGCATCGGCTGAAAGATCGATTCCGGAATCGTTTTTAAATTCGTTTATCAACCAGTTGATTATGGCTCTATCCCAGTCGTCGCCTCCAAGATGAGTGTCTCCGTTCGTGGATTTTACTTCAAAAACTCCGTCCGCAAGTTCAAGAATTGAAATATCAAAAGTTCCGCCGCCAAGGTCGTAAACTGCAATCGTTTTTTCGTCCTTCTGATCCTGTTTGAATCCGAAAGCAAGAGAAGCGGCTGTAGGTTCGTTGATAATTCGTTTTACATCAAGTCCTGCAATTTTTCCGGCATCCTTTGTAGCCTGTCTCTGCGCATCGTTAAAATACGCAGGAACGGTAATTACAGCTTCGGTGACGGCTTCACCAAGATAGTCCTCCGCCGTCTTTTTCATTTTTTGAAGAATGAAAGCGGAAATTTCCTGAGGACTGTACTGTTTTTTCTCTCCATTCTGTTCAATTTCGACACGGCAATCCGCACCGTTATCTATAACTTTGTACGGAAGTTTTGTAGCTTCGCCCTGCAATTCCGAAAATCTGTGTCCGATAAGTCTCTTTACTGAATAAACAGTATTTTTTGGGTTCGTAACCATCTGATTCTTTGCAGGATGACCTACAATTCTATCACCCTTGGCTGTAAAGCCTACAATAGAAGGTGTCGTTCTTCCGCCTTCTGAATTCTGAATTACAACCGGTTCGCCGTTTTCCATAACGGCAACGCAAGAGTTTGTTGTTCCCAAGTCGATTCCAATGATTTTAGACATATTATATGCTCCCATAAAAAGCCGCCGACCTTTTTTGGCGGCAGCCTCACAAACGTTCCTCAGCAAAGCCGAGAAATCGCAAGTTTATAATCAAGTTTGCAACGCAAACCCGGGCATAGAAAAAACATAATTTTCACCAGTCGTTTTTACGCCCATAATATTACATTTTCAAACTGCGTTTTACGCAATTCAACACTTTTCTACAATCGGCAACGCAACAAAATCAAAACGCAAATCCGTGACGCTCCGTCATAAATCCGCGCTTACTCCGATTTGGGGACGCTTACCATCACCTTGGCGTGCCTTATAATTTTGGAGTTCAACCTGTAGCCTTTCAGGTAGACCTGCTTAAGGGTCTCCTTTTTTACATTGTCTTCCTCCGCCCTGCCGATAGCCTCGTGTTCATCGGGGTTGAACTCATCGCCTTCCTTTCCGAACGACTTTAAGCCGTAACGCTCTTCAAGCATTTTTACAAGATTTTTGTTTATCATCTTGATTCCGTCGAGCATGGACTTAACGTCCTTGGCATCCTTTGCGGCTTCCAGCGTTCTGTCAAAGTTGTCAAGACTTTCAAGAAGGTCTCCCAAAAGCGAAGCGTTTGCGTATGAAACGGCATCGTCTTTTTGCTGTATCATTCGCTTTCGCCAGTTATCGTTTTCAGCCGCCTTGTACAAAGCCGCCTTCTTCAAGTCTTCGATTTCTTTTTCCAAAGCCGCGATTTTTTCTTCCGGAGAAACATCATTTTTTTTCTCTTCTTCAACCGCCGAAGTTCCAAAATCAGATTCTTCACCGGAAGTTTCTTCGATTTTCTCTTCCAAATTCTCTTCTTGATTATCCGCCTTTTTGTTTTTCTCTTCAGCCATCAACATATATCCTTAATACTATCGTATCCCTTATTGACTTTAAATTAATGATTTATTGTATTGAACGTCAACTAAAAAGTTTACAATTTTCATTTTTTAGGAACAGAAAATCCAAGCCGACAAACTAAAATCCGCTTTCACAGTCCACGCAGATTCTTTTTTTTGAGACAGGATGGATGAACTCAAGGATTTGCGAATGTAACATGATTCTTGAAAAATCCTTTCCGCCGTAAAGGCTGTCGCCCAAAATCGGAAGATTCATTTCACTCAAATGAACCCGTATCTGATGTGTCCTACCCGTAAAAAGTTCAGCCTGAACCAAAGCGCATTCTACGCCGCCCACATTTTTTTTCTCAAGGATTTTAAAATCCGTTCTGGAATAAACGCCTCCCTGTTCTTCTGGAAGACTTCCCCATTTTGCCGCGGCACTGCTTTTCGATATGCGACCGATGAATTTTTCTACCGAAAAAATCTTACCGACAGAATATTTATCGTTCCGCACCTCCGCAGCCGGAATCACGCACAAAGCAAGATAGATTTTCCTTATAGAACGATTTTCAAACATCGCCTGAATGTCTTTGTTCACGCATCTTTGTTTTGAAAAAAGAATCGCACCGCTGGTTTCCCTATCAAGGCGATGCATAATTCCGACATAAGGCGGATTTTTTAAGTCGGGATTTTTCTTCCAAAGATAACGAACGAGCGCATCGTGCAAACTGTCCCGCTTTTCGCTTCCGACAATTGTCTTTTCCGTGGGGAAAAGCGCAGGTTTATTGACAGCGATGATATATTCGTCCTCAAAAAGCACATCGCCGCAAGAAACATCGTATTCTATGTCGCAAGGCTTTTTTTCGTAGAAGAATTTTTCCTCATCAAAATCGACCGTAATTTTTGAACGCCCCCTAAGTTCAAATGAAGGGCGAAGAATTTTCCTTCCGTTTACTAAAACCGAACCGGAAACAATCAATCTTCGGATTTTAGAATTGGAAGGAACGCCAAACTCCATCAGTTCTGAAGACAGACTTGAACGCAAAAACTCATTCAACGAAACGGTCTTTGAACTGAAAAACTCATATCTCATCGGGAAGCGGTTTTATTTTTTTTACGTAAATTACACGCATGAACAATAGCGACATCGCCACCGACATAAGTTCGGCTATCAGATAGCACCACCAGACTTTATCCACATCGCCCGTCATCGACAATAAATATGCCGCAGGAAGCAAGACTACCACCTGCCTGCTGAACGAGACCGCCATGCTGTAGACTGCGTTTCCAAATGCCTGAAATACGGACGACAGAACCACGGCGAACGCAGCCCCGAAAAAACTTGGAGCGATTATCTTAAAGCAGACTATGCCCATCCACCTCATCTCAGGCTTTACGCTAAACATGTCGAGAAGATTTCCGGGAATCAGTTCGAAAATCAGAACTCCAAA
Organism: uncultured Treponema sp.; assembly: GCA_938039145.1. Classification (GTDB taxonomy): domain Bacteria; phylum Spirochaetota; class Spirochaetia; order Treponematales; family Treponemataceae; genus Treponema_D. The sequence goes on along the minus strand of CALHVG010000035.1, from coordinate 29,198 downwards.
CGCCATTATTGTAAGGGAAATGCAAAGCGTGGTACGGATAGTTTTTGTTATCCTTTTGCGATGCATCGCGCCAAAATTGTACGCAACAATCGGAACAATTCCGTTGCAAAGCCCGAACACAGGCATGAATATAAAACTTTGCAGTTTGAAATAAACTCCGTAAACAGCTATCGCGGTGTCTCCGCCGTTCTTGGTTCCGCCAAGAATTCGATTCATGAAATATATTATCACCGAATTGATTGAAGCCATCAATATCGAAGGAACTGCGACTTTGTAAATCTGGGCGATTATTTCGGCGGAAGGGATAAGCCCTTTCAGTTTAAAATGAATGTCGGCGTTCTTTTTTATGTTCAGCAATATAGAAACGAACATTCCTATTATTTGCCCAAGGACAGTAGCAAGAGCCGCCCCACGTATACCCATTTCGGGGAATATTCCGATTCCGAATATTAAAAGCGGATCAAAAATTATATTGAACACTGCACCAGTGATTTGCGAAATCATCGAAAGGAAGGTTCGCCCTGTCGCTTGCAAAAGCCTGTCGCACATCGCTCCCGTAAAAGTTCCAATGCCAAGCACAAGAATTACGTCAAGGTACTGCTTTCCATATTCGATTATGAGAGGATTGTCCGTCTGAGAACTAAGGTATGAGTCCGTAATAAACATTCCCACAAAGCAGAAGACAATCCACGTAATCACAGAAAGAAAAATTCCGTTCATGGCGGAACGGTTCACGTCCTTTTGATTTTTCTGCCCAAGCCGGAGCGAAAGCAGTGTATTCACGCCGACCGCAGTTCCGACTCCGAACGAAATCATAAGTCCCTGTATCGGGAAAGCAAGTGAAACAGCGGTCAGAGCCTCTTCGCCGATTTTTCCGACAAAAATGGAATCCACAATGTTGTAAAGAGCCATTACAAGCATCGAGAACATTATGGGAAGCGACATGTTGAATATCAGGGGAACGATGGGCATAACGCCCATCTTGTTCTCCACTGGAGAAGATTTTTCGCCAGTCATTTTAATCCAGAATCGAATCCAGCTCCGAAGTGATTTTTGACTTATCGAGTTTCTGCCCGATTATACAGAGTTTTATCATGCGGTCTCCAACTTTTTCGTCCCATTCTTCACGAATCTTAGGTTCTGAGGAAAGCACTTTTTCCTGTTCGCCTTTTGGAGCCGCGGCAAGCCAAACTCCGGAAGCACCTGCCGATATCTGTCGCCCTGAAGTCTCAAAAACATATGCCATGTCCTGTTCATCGCTGAACCAAACAACGCCTTTGCTTCGTATTATGTTCCTTGGCCAATGTCCGGCATATTCCTCGAGTTTTTCACGATTGAACGGTCTTCTTCTATAGTAAACAAAGTTTCCGATTCCGTATTCGTCTTCTTCCGCGCCTTCGTGATTATGCTGATGGTGGTGATGCTCGTGTCCGTGACCGTGCTCGTCATGATGTTCGTGTTCATGGTGACGTTCATCATGATGATGGTCATCTTCATGTTCGTGATGATGACCATGCTCGTGTTCGTCATCGTGATGATGTTCGTCTTCTTCCTCAGCATTCTCAAGGTGCTGAACCCAAGCGGCACTTTCAAAAACGGTGTCAAAATCAAAACGGGCTGTAGAAAGTATGTCGTCAACATCTACGTTTCCCTGACTTGTTTCAATCACCTTTACGTGCGGCTGCAGAGCGTTCACAACCGCCCGGACCTTTTTCATCTCGTCTTCCGAAACAAGATCCTTCTTGTTTATTATGAGCGTAGAACAGAATTCTATCTGCTGAACCAAAAGTGACTCGATATCCTCTTCGCCCATGTTCTTGTTCAGAAGTTTATCGCCGCCTGAAAATTCATCCACAAGACGTTTTGCATCAACAACAGAAACTACGTTATCCAGTTTTCCGTTCCGAATCTGTTCAATCGCTTGCGCAATCGGCATTGGCTCGCAGACACCGCTTGCTTCTATCAAAATATAGTCGAATCTTTTTGTTTTTATCAAATCTTCTATCTGCTGAACAAGATCGCTTTTCAGGGTGCAACAGATACATCCGTTCTGAAGCCCTATTATGCTGGAAGTGTCGGTTATGTTCGCTCCCTTTGCTATAAGTTTTTCGTCTACGTTCACTTCGCCGATATCGTTTACGATTACCGCTACTTTATAACCCTTCTGGTTCGTGAGAACCTTGTTCATCAAAGTCGTCTTTCCGGCTCCAAGATAACCGCAAAGCAATGTGATTGGAGTTAGATTTTTTGCCATTTTATAAGTCTCCTTCAAGGGTGAAATATAATGAAAATAAGGCAAAAAATCAAATAACGTTAAATGAAAAAACTCGCCGTAAAGCGAGTTTTCATGCTAGCTCCAACGGGAGTCGAACCCGTCTCTCCGCCTTGAGAGGGCGATGAACTAAACCGATATTCGATGGAGCCGGAATAAAAAAAAGCTGAACCCTTTGTCCAGCCCTTAGTTCCCCAAGGAGGATTCGAACCCCCACAGTCAGAACCAGAATCTGAAGTGCTACCATTACACAATCGGGGAATGTAATGCTTAGATAAAATATAATTTAGCATACAGTTTGTCAATAGGCTGAAAAATAAAAAGCCGACGGCGCAAAGGAGTAAAACACCGTCGGCTTGAAATAGTTTTTATATTCTCATTCGCTTACATGGAAACAACAAAACTCAATCAGTAAGGTTACAGATTAAAAATTGAGAATGATTTTATGTCTTATCGAATTTTTCCTGTATTTTTTCTGCAAGTTCATCGATATATTGAGCTTGGGCGGCTGTCTGCGCGGTAGTTCCTGCAGAACCGAGAGAACGCATTTGACTCTCTTTTTTTTCTTTTCTAATGCGGCTTAATAAGACGGCATTTTCGATTATGGAAAGAGCCGCATTTTCAGAAACATTTATGGCGGACATGACATCTTCTTTTGTGGAGGCGGAAAGATTTTCGATTGTGACAAAGCGTTTTTCCAAAAGACTTGCGCGCCGTTCCCCTACGGACGGAAGCTCAAGGAAAACGGAGACGATATTTTCCTTTGTCCTAAGGCGTTGATTTCTGCTTGTCGCAAAACGATGGGTCTCATCTCTTATCCTTTGAAGGAGGCGCAAGGCATCGCTTCTTCTTGGAAGCACGATTGCCTTAGTTGCATCGGGAAGCCAAATCTCTTCGTTTTTTTCAGCAAGGGCGATTACAGGGATGTCAAGTTCAAGCAAGTCTAGCACACCTTTAACGGCGTTCACCTGCCCGATTCCACCGTCAATCAAAATAAGGTCGGGAAAGTCCGCCTGTTCATTCAAAAGCCTTGTGTAACGCCGTGAAGTCGCCTCCCGCATTGACTGAAAGTCATCGATGTAGCCATCCGTTGTTTTCAGACGGAAATATCGATAGTTTTTCTTGTCAGGGTTTCCGTTGTAGAAACTCACAAGGCTTGCAACAGGAAATTTTCCGCCGATATGGGCAATGTCAAAACCTTCTATGCGAACCGGAAGTTTTTTTAGTCCAAGCAATTCCCTGAGTTCCTCTAGGGCAGGAAGGTCGCTCCGCTCTCTAAGGCGGCGCAAGATGTCTTCCTTTGCGTTGTGGAACGCCATGTTCATGGCGGCGACATGTTTTTTTTCGGAATCATTATCCACGACAACAAGGCGAGAATCAGAACCGAGGGTGCGCAAAATCCATTCCTGAACGATTTCGTAATCCCGTTGGGTGGGAACATATATGGAAGGCGGAACTTCATCTTTAGCCGAGTAGTAAACGTTCATGAACTCGCCTATGAGTTCGTCCTCTTCATTAAGGCTTTTTACACGATAATTGTCCCGTCCCAAAAGTTTTCCTTCCCGAATTTTAAGCACAGTAAAACTTACAAGTTCCCCGTCCCTGTGATAGGCTATGTAATCCCTGTCCTCCGAATCGAAGCCTTCGACGACATTCTGTTTTTGCAGTATCGAAAGAGCGGAAAGTCCGTCCCTGATGCGGGCTGCTTTTTCAAAGTTCAGAGACTTGGAGGCTCTCTTCATTTCTTCTTCAAGTTTTTTCCTTGTCTCAACGCCTTTTCCCTCAAGCAGTCGGGTTATTTCTCCGAAAAATTCATTGTAGGATTCTTTTGAAATTCTTGAGCAACACGGAGCTTTGCACTGACCGATATGGTAATAAAGGCACGGGCTTTCTCTCTGCCGCAATACCTTGCAATGTCGAAGCGGATAAATCTGATAGAGCGTATCTATGAACGAATCCAGTGCGCCGGCATCCGGATACGGACCGAAATATGTCGAGCCGTCATGAAGAATGTTCCGGGTCTTGAAAAGCCTCGGGAAATCTTCGTTAGTGATTCTTATCACGGGATAGGATTTTCCGTCTTTAAGATTTATGTTGTAGCGAGGCGAATATTTCTTTATCATGTTGTTCTCAAGAAGGAACGCCTCGTATTCGTTTTCGGTCGTTATGTATTCAATCGAAGCGGCGGCGGAAACAAGAAGCCTTGTCTTCAAGTCCTTGTTTCCGGCAAAATATGAAGAAAGGCGGTTCTTGAGGTTCTTTGCCTTTCCGACGTATATAACGGTGTTTTCAGCGTTTCGCCACAAGTAAACGCCGCTTACGGAAGGAGCCTCCAGTGCCGTCTGATGGAGAATTTCCCTGATGGATTTCTTCGAAGGCTCTTTATCGCTCTGCATACGATTGGAGATTTTAACAGAAGTAAGATGATTTTTCGAGGTAGAATAAATAAATTTTCAGCTGAGTTAGCGTTTCTGCTGTTGATTATCGTTCCGGCTTTTTCCGATACATACACACTTGGCGGCAAAAAAGGCTGGGCTGACGTAACCGAAAGGAACGGAATAACAACGGGAAAGGGACGCTACGGCTACGAAAGCCTTGCGCTTTCCACGGACGCAAAAAAACTGGGCGACGACACGGATATGCTCCTGGACTTTGAGAACCGTTCGTTCGACGACAGAAGCGGAAACTATTCGATAAAAAGCAACAGCCTTTACGCAAGTTCAAAAGCAAAGATTGGAAAAGGAGCCGCCCTAAGCAGAAACAGAAGCGGCGGACTTGTGCTTTCCGGACGAGACGGAAGTTTTTTCAGTTCCGAAGGACCTGCCGGTTCTTTCTCGATAGAATTCTGGCTCTGCCCTGCTGTGGTTGAAAACAGCGAAATAATAATGAACTGGCGTTCCTCAAGAAATCTGCTCGGCGAAATTATTTACCAGCACATAACAATATCGTTCTATCAAAATAAACTTCAGTGCATATTCAGCAACATTTTCGAAGGCCATACCCAAAATGCAGGAGACGCAGTTCTTGTCGGCTCTGAAAACCTGATTCCGGGAAAGTGGGTTCATCATTCAATCGCCTATCAGGAAGATTCGGGTGCGCTTACATACACGGTCGACGGACAGCTTTCCGACATAAAATTCATGACGGATTCCGCTCATGAATGGGGAACGATATACCAGGCGGTTCTTGGCGTTCAGGCTGACATAGAAATCTGCCCTGAATACATGGGGCTTATCGACGACGTAAAAATAAGCCGAAGTTACGAGAATTTTCCGAGCATGAACGCAGGAACGGCGCAAGAAATCGATTTTAAAAGAAAATACAAAAGCCAAGGCGGACGGTTCCGTTCTGTTCCGATAATGACAAAAAAAGGCACGACATTAAATTCAATCGAAGCCGATATGTTCGTTCCGAAAGAAGCGGCGGTTCAGTTCTACATAAGAGGCGGAGACAACTATTTTGCATGGACGGACGACAGTCCCGAATGGATTCCCATAAAAAGCGGAGAAGACATAGAAAACCTTACCGGACTTTATTTTCAGATTGCGGCAGAACTTTATCCTTCCGGGGACGGAATGTCCTCTCCTGAAATAACCGAAATCACGATGAACTATACGACAAGCCCCGAACCTTCGCCACCATACAGAATCAGCGCAAAAGGCGAAGACGGTTCTGTAACTCTTTCATGGAATTATTCGGTTGATGACATTGCGGGCGGCTACTACATATATTACGGCCATGCTCCGGGCGAATACATCGGGAAAGATGCCGCCGAAGGCGTTTCCCCGATAAACGCAGGAAACGTTTCCTCCTACACTATAACAGGTCTTGAAAACGGAAAAATCTATTATTTCGCCGTTTCCGCATGGTCAAAAATAGACCCACGAATCACCGGCATTCTGTCAAAGGAAGTTTACGCAAGACCTGAACGAAAAACCCAAAGACAAAATCCGTAAGGCAATTTTACACAGGAGAAAAAGCATGGAAGAAAAAGAAGTTGTATTGAAAAGAGCCAAAAATGCCGTTCTTTCCAGAGATTTTTCTTTGGCACTAAGAATATACGACTCGCTTCTAAAGGAAGAACCTGACAACAAAGAATATCTTTCATGCGTAGGAAACATATACGAAAAGACAAATTCAGACGCAAAGGCATTGGGATATTTCCAAAGAATCATAAAAAATTCCCCGAACGATTTTGATGCGCTGAACCATATAGGCGGAATATTCAGACGGCTGAAAATGTACAACGAGGCTGTCATCGTGCTTAAAAAAGCGCTGGCAACAGGAAAAGACACGGCCGAAGTGAACTACAATCTTGGCTTCACATACAAACTGATGGGAAAGACGCAGGAAGCAATCACCTGCTTTGAATCCGCCATAACCGAAAATCCTGTGGATGCCCTTGCATACAACCAGTTGGGTCTTATTTACTTTAGAAGCGGCGATTTCAGAAAAAGCATAACCATATACAAAACCGGGCTTCAAATAGACACGAACCACCCAATTCTTCAATACAATCTTGCTAAAAGTTACGAAGCAGTGAACGAAATCGCAAACGCAAGTTCCGCATACGAATCTGCGCTAAAGGCGAAACCGGGCTGGGTCGATGCCGCAAAAGACTACGCATCTTTGCTGCTAAAGGAACACAGGGCGAAAGCGGCGTTCGGGCTTGTAAAAAAACTTCTGGAACTTCATCACGGAAGGAACGACCTTACATTGCTCTTGGGAAAAGTCTATTTTGCCCAAAACGACTACATAAAGGCGGAAGAAACGCTCAACGGCTATATACATAAAAATCCGCATGATGCGTCGGCGTTCGCCCTTATTGCCGAAATCTACGAAGCGCAAAAAAAATACAAAGAAGCGGAAGAAGCGATAGCAAAGGCGCAATCGCTCTGTCATGAGGAAGATATTTTGAATATTACGGAACTTGAGGTAAAAATCCTTCTTTCCGCAGAAAATTATGAAGAAGCATATTCAAAATTGGTTCTTATTTCCGACAACAAAGCATCCCCTTCTTCGCTTGACCTTCAGGGACAGATGGCTATATGCACAGGCAAAGAAGAAATTCTTGACAGACTGAGGGCAAAAATAATCGGCTTGAACAAAGACTATCTTCAGTTCTACACAAACTGGGGATTCAGGTTCATGCAGAAAGGTAAATATCGGGAAGCAAGAAAATATTTTAGAAAGCACATATCGTTCGACCGAAAATCCCTTATGACGTGGCTTTACCTTGGAATGGTAGAAGAAAAACTCGGGGCTTTGGAATCTGCGGCGGAAGACTACATGATGGTCTTGAACATAGATTCTACGGAAGTCATCGCAAAAGAACGACTTACAAAACTTTCTGACCATATCCAGGACACTGCGCCGGAAGAAGAAGCTGACGGGGATGAACTTCAGGACGTGAAACCTGAAATCCCTGAAAATTCGGAAACCGCAGAATCAGAAGAAACAGAAAAAAACGCAAGCGAAAATCAAAATGAAAAATCGGCTAGGAAAAACGACGAACAAAGCCTTGCGAAAGTCTCCAAAGAAGAAGACGCGAACATTTTGCACATTGACGGAAGCAAAATTTCCGCATTTGACGAGGAACAAAAATCACTTTCGCAGAAACTTCTTGAAGGCGAAGAACTTTCCGACTTCGGCTACGTTATGCCCGAAGAAAAAAACGAAGAAGACAAAAAAACGGAACAGTTCATAACGAACCCTAAAGATTCCGGCTCGGATTCTCAAATAGATTTCCAAAACAAAGAAGCCGTCGAGGACGAACGGAAAAAGGATTCCGCCTATGAAGACAACATTCTGAAAGACGAAGGCGACAATTCCTTTAACAAAAATCTTTCCGAAAACACAAAACCTGCTTCCGATTTTTCAAACGGCAATACGGAAGACGAAAACATTTCCAACGCTGCCCCCAATTCAACTGCCTCGGGAATCGGCGGTTCTTCAACGGAGCTGTTCCCCGAAAACAAAGCCCAAGGAGACGAGAGAGCTTCGGATTATTCGCAAAATGTCCCGGACGGAAAAACACCCTCGCCTTCCCAAGAGGATTCCGCCGTTTCCGATACGCCTACTTCCGACGACGAAAATGAAATTCCGCCGTTGGGTAACGACATTTTTAGCGACAACGATTTAGAAGGCGACGATTTTTCATCTGAGCGGGAAAATTCCGTTCCAAGTTCAAAAACTCCTTCTCAATCGTCTGAAAAATTCTCCGCCACGCAAGAAATTAAAAGCGGCACGTCGGGTTCTTCGGAGCAAAATGATTCGGCAACAGAAAAGAAATTCAACGATGTTCTTGAAAAAGCAGAAAAAGCTGCGGAAAAGGCTTGGGAAGCCGCCCAGACCGCAGCGGACGCCGCATCCACAGTCGACAAGGCTGAAGATTTCATAAACCAAATGACCGAAGACGCGACAAAAAAACTGCAAGATGTAGCAGATGACATTCAGAACAGACTTGAAGAGTCGAGTTTTTCAAAAGAACTTCCGAACAATGAAGATAACGAAAACCTATCGCCCGATGTTCCGCCTAAAGATGAAGAAAAAAAATCTTCCTGCGAGCAGAACGCTTTTGGAGAAACTTTCAATTCGGACGAAGAACCCAAATGCGCATTCTCAGCAATTGGCTCGGAGAATGAAGAAAATTTTTCTTCGGACAATGACAATCTTAGTCCGCAAGCGGAAAGCGAACCGGACGCAAACGAAGAACTTTTCTTGTCGGCAAAACTCACCCCGTACGAAACTCTGCTTAATCAGGTCAGCCAAATTCTTCCTCTTGTTGAGAATATGCTCATAAATAAAGAAGATGCAGCTAAATTCAGCAAAGAAGTCGCCCTTTTTAACAGCATCAAGGAAATGAGCGCATCCCTTCCCGCTGAACTAAAAGAAGATTTTATGACAGGCAGAATGCGTGTTCTCCTCGATTTCATCATAGCAAAACTTTCGGGAAAGCCCGGACTATTACGGACAACGGTTTCTCTAAAGAAAAGCGGAATTTTCGGAAAGGAAGAAGAATCCCTTACCGATGCAGAACAGCATGCACAAAACTACAGCGAAAAAGACTTGGTAAAAAAAGTCCTTTACGATATGCGCATGATGGCAATGTCGCTGCATGACAGGGAACTTGCCGCCGGTCTTGAGCGGTTGGGAAAAGAAGCCGAAGAAAAACTCTAAGCCTTAAAGCCGTAAAATAAAAGAGCAAAAACAATATGGCAAAAGAAAGAAAAAACCTTGTGAAGAGCGGACTTGCTCTTTCTCTTATGACGTTCGCCTCAAGAATCATGGGGCTTGTCCGTGAAATGACAAAAGCCACTTTCCTCGGCACAAGCGCATACGCAGACGCATTCGGCATAGCGTTTATGATTCCGAACCTTTTCAGGCGGCTGTTTGCGGAAAACAGTGTCTCCGTGGCGTTCATTCCGACATTCAGAGGTTATGTCGAAGACGAAAACTCAGCGAATAAAAACCAACGGCGCATAATACACGAAAAGACGCAGACATTCATATCGTCCACCCTCACGCTGGTGTCTTTCCTTACCGCATGCGTGGTAGTGCTGGGAATTCTCCTATCCCGCTTAATAGTCCCGATTTTCTTTAGGGAAGATGCGAGTGCAATCGTACTTAACGAAGCTACTCTGCTTACAAGAATAATGTTCCCGTATCTTTTTGTGATTTCAGTGGCGGCGTTCTTTCAAGGAATCCTCAACGGAAGCAACATATTTGCCCCGTCAGGATTCACGCCTGTGCTTTTCAACACAATAGTCGTCCTTATAACATATATACTCACACCCCAACTGGTAAAAACCCAAGGAGTGAGCGAAAACCTTCCCTACGAAGCCCTTGCCGCAAGAGCGATGAGTTTCGGAGTCATAACGGGAGGATGTGTTCAGGCACTGTTCCAATGGCCCTTTGTGCGGAAAACAGGCTGGAAAACCACTCTCACAGGACTAAGAAAATCATTCACCAATCAGGGAACAAAAAAAGTCGTAGCCCTTATAATCCCCACGATAGTCGGAATGGCAGCGTACCAACTGAACGACGTGGTGTCCACAGCAGTGGCAGGAAAGATTGCAACAGGAACGGTCGCAAGCCTGCAATATTCACTAAGACTGCAAGAACTCATACTGGGAATCTTTGCCGTATCTATAGGAACGGTGATTCTTCCCGACCTTTCGTCCTTGGCAAAAAGACAGGAATGGGAAGGATTCAACAAAATGTTAATGCAGGCGATAAAAATAATCACGCTCATAACTGTTCCCGTAACCTTTTATTCTCTTGTGGCAGGAAAAGAACTTATCTCAATCGTATATAAAAAGGGAAGTTTCGACGAAAACTCTGTAGCACAGACACTATCTGTCTTCAGATTCCACATAGCAGGACTTTTTTTCATTGCCTCTAACAGAATAATAACGCCGGCATTCTATTCCCAGTCGAACACTAAACTTCCAACGATGGCGGGAATCGGAAGCATGATTTTCAACATGATTCTTGCAATATCACTAGCCCTTCCGATGAAAGGCCCGGGAATCGCACTTGCGCTCTCAATCTCAAGCGCACTTAATACAGTTCTTTTGTTTATTTTCATGAAAAAAATGCCCTCGATGGAATACGGAAAAATCGCAAAGGGTATGACTTTTTATGCGCTCAAAATGATTTTGTTCGCAGCGATTGCGGCAGTTCCAACATACATTTTGCGCCCCCATCTTCTAAAGCTCTTCGAAGGCCGGAACCGCTTTATTGCATTCGGAATTCCCATAATTGCAATGGCGCTCATATTTTTTTCCGCCGGAACGATTCTGCTATTTATTTTCAGAGATAAAACCGCACTTTCCTTTAAAAAAAAAATAAAAGGAAAATTCGGAAAATAAAAACGGCGACCCGAAAGATTTTCCGGGAAAAAAGCTGAACAAAGCACGCCGCATATGCACAAAGTTGTTTTAAAGTTCTTTGTTTTATTGTACGAAAAACGCCTAAAAAATGTCGAGTTTTTAGAAAACTCGACATTTTTCATATTTAATATTTTACGATTTTTATATCCATGTAACTTTTGTAAAAACCGTTGTCATTTTGCCTGCGGAGTTTATATGTTCCTTTGTTCAGATAAAGAAGTGTTGAGATATTCGGCGTTCCTGTGGAAACAAAAGTTTTTACACTATCTCCGTCGGAAGTTAAAAGCTCTAAGGTTTCTTTGTTCGTGTTGCTTCCGTTCGAACTGTCTTTTAAGTAAAAGTAGACTTTTGTATTTCCGTCTACAGAGAATGAATCATAAATAAGAAAACTTCCGCTACTCAAAGCGGCATTTTTGAGATTTATAATTTCCACTCCTTCCCGTCCGGTAACTTCTATTTTGGAATTTACCGGATTTGCAGAAGAATCTTCATTTACCGCATTAGTATCATTTTTTCCTACAACATATCCTTTGTGTCCTTTTGCGTCATTGCAGCCGGAAAGCGTAATGTCCACCTTTCCTTTATCTTTAATGCTGCCGGAATTATAACCGCAGTAACCGCCCGCATAAACAGCCGGGGAAGTACCGGCTGTGGCGCTGCCTTTTACGGCTGTTTTGATTACTTTTGTTGAATCGCCTGAAACAGTGCCGGAGTTCATTCCGCAGATTCCTCCGGTAAATTGCATACCGTTTGTTTCACCGTCGATTGTACAGGTGTCTACCGTACAGTTTTTAATCTCGCCAAAGTTGATGTTGCAAATTCCGCCGACACAGTTATTTACCGATAAAGGTTTTATTCCCGTTACCGTACAATTTGAAACAGTACAAGAATCGATAACGCCGCCTGCCGCATTTGTTTTTGCAATAGGTGCATAGCCCTTCATATTTACGCCGGAAACGGTGACGTCCCTTATGGTTCCGCGATTTGTGTTGCAGAAAGCTCCTTTTATTTCGATGCTTTTGATTTCACTTCCTGCGGCAATTGTATCGAACAGAACACCGGAAACCCCTGAGATTTTCGTCAAGCTTTCACCAACAATTTTTCCTTTGAAAGTTTTTCCGGATGTTAAAGATATAGCCGGATTTGAAACAGTATTGTCGGATAAATCATTCTGCTTAAGCAGAATATCTGCAGAAATTGTTCCGCTAACGGTATTTGCAAAAGGCGCTCCCATCAAAGCGTTCCATTGTTTTACATCTTTTACGGAATAATATCCCGAGTAAATCCACGAATTTCCCGGTTTCCCGCACCACTGCGCATACAAAGTGATGTCATCGGTAAATGCCGCAGTTATTCCTTCCGCATAGCGGGTTCCGCTTCCGTTCTCAGCAGTATCCCATCCGCAGAACGTGTATTTACCGGCGTCGGAAGAAGAAGCGAAATCTGCAAAAGCCGTTGTATGAGTTACGAGGGAATCTCCGGTTTCATATTGCTGAATATAAAAATCTTTTCTCATCGAATGCGCAATAGAATCCGATTCAACATTTATGATATACGTTACTTTTTTAAAGTTTGCCCATTGCGCGTAAAGCGTAAGATTTCTGCTAAGATTCGGAGTGCTTCCGGACTTGTAAGAAATGCCAAAGCCGTTTGCCTGCGTATTCCATTCTTTAAAGCGTTTACCGTCTGCCGAAGTAAAGCCCAACGCTTCCGCATCTGCAATAGACGAACCGGAATAGAAGGTTTGCGTTTTAACAGCCGCACTTGTTGTATTTGAATTATAAGTTACGGTGTGAGACTGCGTACCGGAATTTTGTGTTGCCGACGAAGTTCCATGAAACGGATAAAAATCGTCTTTGCTCAAATAACCCGCTTCAACATGGACGGGAATCGGATACACAAATACACTGCCGTCAACAGCTGTAAAAGTAAAACTTACAATATGAAAACCTGCATGTACCGGAGCGGAAGTAAAAGATGCCGAATTCCAGTTAATTTCATACGTATGTCCATTTTCGTCGGTTTTCTTAATTGAAGCGGTAGAAGAGTCTTTTGTTACGATGAGATTTGAATCAAGCGAAACGGATAGTGCAAAATAAGACGAACTGCTATGTCCAACATATTTTTTAAAATCTTCAGCTACATAATCATAAGGATCATAATGCAAATTTAATTGAATGCTGCCTGTCTGCGCTCCGCTTGGATCCGCCGAAAGCGAAGTAAAATTGAGTTTTGTTGTATTCCCGCTTGCAAGCGTTTTTCCGGTGAGCGTTTGCGTCATGGTGGCACCGTAATTTTTTGCAGTCAGCATAAAATCGTACGTTCCTGCCGTTATGGGGTTGGAATACGGCTTTATCTGCATTTCGTTGTAATTTTCCCATTTTACAAGAAGCGTATCGCTTGTTCCGAGCATTGCCGAAGAGGCAGAAAGTTTTGCATAAAGACAGATGTCCGTAAAACCGGAAGCACTGTTGTTGGCATCAGCCTTAGGCATTACGGTTCGCGCATTTGATTCAGAGGAATTTGATTCGCTTTCAAATCCCCTTAATCCTACTGCAAGAGAAATTGCAGCATATCCGTCTTTGGCGGACATATTTTTTTCTTCCGTATTCAGGGAAAGATTTGAGCAGGATGCTAAAACAAAACCGGCTGCAACCAAAAAGAATGCCGCAAATCTTTCTGAAAATCTTTTACTATTATTCATCTTGTTCTCCTTCTTTTATCAGTTCACCGTTACATTAACGGTAAGCACTGTACCGTATGTTTTGCCGCCGAACTGCGTCGTTACCATAACCGAATGCTGCCCCTCACTCAGTGCATAAGCTGAAAGCGTCGCTCCCGTTTCGTTTTCTACCGCAACACCGTCGATGTACCATTTAAATGTGCTCGCGCCCGCGAGCACCGCCTTAAAATATTTTGAAGAAGAATCGTAATTAAGCTTAATGTCGGAATTTGTCGGAGGGGCAACCACGGATATATCTATGGATGTTTGTAATTTTTCCCACTGCGCATAAAGCGTAATAGTTTCGTTATTGGCATTTCCTTTCCATAGTAAAAGATGCTTCATCCGCATAAGCCGTACCCGTTCCGTTTGCTTTTGTATTCCAACCGGTAAACTTATAATCTTTGGCGTAATATTCGTTTTTACGAAGATTTGATGCAGTAGCATAAGTAAGATTATCATCTCTCATGTAACCGTTTACGTTTACACTCGCCGGAGCATTTCTATCGTAGTGAATTTTTGCCGTCCAAGGAGTCCATTTTGCGGTCAATGTCATATCTTTTGTATCGTAATGTTTATTGATAGATGTGGTTTTATAGCTATCTCCGTCTTTATACCAACCGTCAAAGCTATAACCGCTTGCTGTTAAAACATATACGCCCGAATCAATGTGAATATTTGCACCGTAAGAAGAATCCGAATACGTCCATGTCAGCGGAGCCGGAGCAGTACCGTGTTCCGTAACAAAGGTTGCCGTGTACGAAGCCGGTGAAAATTTCGGGCGGAAAGCGGCATTTCCCGTTACGACGTATGTCGTAAAATCTATAATACTTTGAGAAGCGTCTCCGTCAAGATAATAACCGTCAAATACGTATCCTTCTTTTTGGAGAGCAGGAATTTGCGAGGCGGAAAGGATTTCTCCTTTATCTGCATAAACCGAGACCGTATCACTGTAATACATATTGTCGCTTTTGTAGAATTTCAGTTCAAAACTGTCATCATTATTAAAACAGGCGTACAAGGTGATTACCTCACCGTCGGTTTTTGATACATTTTTTATCTTTGCGCCGCTTTTGTATTCGCCTTTTTCCCTAAAGCTTCTTTCCCACCTAGTCCAACCGCGAGCTTTATACGTCGTGCTTGAATCCTCATACGTCAAAGTGTTTGCAGGAAGCGTGTATTCAACATCATAAGTACAAGTCATATCGTCAGGGAGTGCTCCCGAAAAAGTCCCGTGAGCACCACTATTATATGAAGCTCTTGCAAACTTTACAGTATATGTAATAAGGGCAAATTTTACGGTAATTTTGCAGTCTTTTTCGGTAGTAAACACACCGGAGTATACCTGCACTCCGTCTGAATTAAAAAAAGTGCATTTATAGCCTTCTTTTTTATAGTTAAAATACACATTTTCCAGAAAATAATCGTTGTGGACTTTCTGTGTACCAAGCATCTTTCCGTGTTCATCGACAAAAGTGATTGTCGGATCAGAAGAGCTGCCATTGTTATCATCCGATGAACCGACATTCGTTTTACATCCCGTCATTGCAACAACCGTGCAGAAGCCGAGAATCAATAATTTAGCGAGCAAATTCTTAAATTGCCGTTCCATAAAAACCTCCTAATGTTTCAGGTGAATTTAAAATAAAACCGCCGTAATCACGCACGAAGCATGAAAAAGACGAATATTTACGATGAAAAATAATTACCGCACAAACCGCTGCACTTTCGATTGAACACTGTTTTACAGCGCATATAAAATCAAAATTTCATCGGATTTCTTTATAAAATACGCCATAAGCACATTATTTACGGTAATATTACGCATTTTATTACTCTTTTAGCGGATTGTCAATTTTATTTACCTGCCGATAGCATAAGAAAAATGGATTTGAGAGCCGTATTTATCAACAATTTAAAGAGATACCGCAAAGAAAACAAACTTTCGCAAATGGCACTGGCTGAAAAATGCGGAACTTCCGCAAGTTATATCGGGGAAATTGAAATAGGAAAGAAATTTCCTTCCGTGGAGATGGTTCAAAAATTCGCAGAAGCATTGAATATAAAGCCGTATAAATTATTTATGGAAGAAAATGATATCTACATTGCAAATCTTTCGCCGCAAAAACGGCAAATCCTTGTAGAAAAATTGCAAAAATCCGTAGAAGAAATAATTTCGAGCGGCGGGGATTTCGTTTGATTTGTCAAAATATTTTTACGAAAATCCCCCGGAACGATTATGCGGAAAACTTGCCCTTTCGGAATAAAATAAATAAACGGGAACAAAACTTATTTTACAAAATCGGCTGATATGCTATAAATTCGCCTATTCGCGGACGCGAAAAAGAAGCCTACTCACATCGGGGTGTTTTTCCCCTTCCGATTGCAGGTGCGATTTATTCGTGTTATGGTGGATTCGTTATGAACATTCTTGTATCGGGACTTATAAACATCGAGACGACGGTCAAAATCCCTTCTTTTCCTATAAATTATTCGCCGATTGAGTTTTCTTTTTTCGGCGTGAATTCAAGTGTTGCGGGCGTAGGTTACAACATCGCAAAAGCGCTGACGGTTCTTGGCGACAATGTGCAGTTATTTTCGTTTACCGGCAACGATATGGAAAGCGACTTTATATTTTCGGAACTCAATAAAGACGGAATCTCCGCAAACCATATAGAAAGAAATCTAAAGGCTACCCCTATAAGCGTGATTTTTTATGACGAGAGCACAAGACGAAAGATTTACTGCGACCTTAAAGACATTCAAGATGTTCAGCCGGACATTTCTTTCATAAAAAAACGTATCGAAAAAGCGGATATCGTTGCGGCGTGCAATATAAATTTCAGCCGTCCGATTTTAAAAGCCGCTAAGGAATGCGGAAAAACGATTGCGACCGATGTTCATGTTCTTTCAAGCATAGACGACGCATACAACCGCGAATTTCTTGAATACGCCGACATCGTTTTTTTAAGCGACGAAAATCTTCCCTGTCCAAGAGAAGATTTCTTGACTTCGCTGAAAAACGCATACGGAATGAAAATAATCGTTTTAGGTTGCGGTGCGGACGGTGCTATGCTTTACGAACGGGAAAAAGATAAAATAGTTCACTTTCCGGCGGCAAAGCCCGAACGGATTGTAAATACTGCAGGCGCAGGCGATGCGCTTTTTTCGTGCTTTATCCATTTTTACGCAGGCGGTCTTTCCGCAGAATCCGCATTGCAATACGCACAGCGTTTTGCCGCAATAAAAATCGGCACGGACGGAGCTGCAAAAGGCTTTGTCGATGAAACTACACTAAAAAACATTATGAGGAAAGATGAAGTTTGGGACTGTTGAAAAAAAGTAACTGACTTTTGAAACAGCTCCGGAGAGATTTTTTTAGCAGACAGCAGGCGATTGCGTCTGAAAAAAGATTTCGATAGTCGCCATTCGACCGCTCAAAAATACAAAACTTGTGATATAATGAAAAAGTCCCACAAGATGCGGGACTGTAGTCAAATGACTTCGGCATTTAGCCTTATTGTGATTTGATTTCTGCAATTAAGATAACATTGCCTGCGATTTTTTGCAAGCACATTTTTTTTTATTAAGGATTTTAAAAAGTATGAAAACACTTGGACTCGACATAGGAACAAATTCTATCGGATGGGGAATTGTTGACGAAGCTGCAGGCAAAATAGAAGACTGCGGAGTTTACATTTTCCCTGAGGGAGTGAAAAAAGAAAAAGGAAACGAAAGTTCCAAAGCGGCGGAGAGGACCGGTTTTAGACTTGCCCGGAGATTAAAATTCAGAAGAAAACTTAGAAAATACGAGACGCTAAAAGTCCTCATCAAAAACAAAATGTGTCCTCTTTCTACCGAAGAACTTGAAGAATGGCGGAAACAGAAAATTTATCCTGTTTCGCAGGATTTTTTAAACTGGTACCGGACGGACGAGCTAAAAAACTGGGAGCCTTATTTTCTGCGGAAAAAATGTGCGGAACAAAAAGCCGAGCCGTATGAAATCGGACGCGCGTTGTACCACCTTGCCCAGCGGCGCGGATTTCTAAGTAACAGAAAAGAGACTACAAAAGCATCGGAAGGAGAAGTTTCAAAAAGCATAGACGAACTGTCTTCACTTTTGGACGGAAAAACTCTCGGTCAGTATTTTTATGAATTAAAACTCTCCGGTGAAAAAGTTCGTGGAAGATACACATCAAGAAAAGAGCACTACGAAAAAGAATTCAATAAAATATGCGAAGTTCAGGGCTTCTCACAGGAATTGAAAGACGATTTCTACAAGGCAATTTTCTTTCAGAGAAAACTCAAGTCTCAAAAATTTCTTGTGGGAAAATGTACATTTGAACGGAATAAGCCCCGCGCCCCAATCTCTCATTTTGAATTTGAAGAATTCAGAATGCTTTCGTTCATCAATTCCATAAAAATTGCAAAAAATTCAAACGAAGATGAAAACTGCAATTTTGAATTTCTTACACAGGAAGAAAAAGAACTTATAAAGCCGCTTTTCTTCAGAATTTCAAAACCGACATTTAAGTTTGAAGACATCGAGAAAAAATTAAAAGGTAAAAACGAATTTTGGAAATTCAACTACAGAAAGGATACGGCAGTTTCCGGCTGCCCTGTTTCTGCGGGATTAAAAAATATTTTCGGAGACGAAACTTCCGCTGAAAATTGGAAAGACAAAAAAATCGGACAATACGATATGTGCGATATCTGGCACGTTCTTTTTGATTTTGACGATGAAGAAAAACTTCTGGAATTTGCAAAAGAAAAACTCCTTTTGGACGATGAAAAAGCAAAAAAATTTTGTGAAATCAGAATTCAGCATGGCTATGCAAATTTAAGTCTCAAGGCAATCAGAAAGATAACTCCGTTTTTGCGCAAAGGCTACATATATTCTACGGCGGTTTTTCTTGCAAACATACCTTACATGATCGGGCGGGATATATTTTTGCAAAACGAAGAAGAAATCGAAACTTCCGTAAAAAATATCATCGGAACGCTCAAAGACAAAAACAATATAATTGTTCTTGCAAACCGCTGCATCGAATATGTATTTAAAGATAAAAATAATGATTTCAGGTTTGAAGAATGGGACAAATCCGCTGTGGAAGCCTCCGCACAGGATTTGTTCGGAAAGAAAAAGTGGAATGAATATGATGAAGAAAAACGTAAAAATATAATCTCACAAGTTTCCGAAAAAGTTGAGGACAATCTGAAAATCGCCGTAGGAAAAAATCCGAACGACTACAAATATCAGCTCTTACGCACGGACGACTTGATTCGGGAGTATCTGGAGCAAAAAGGCTTCACAGTAAAAGGAGAACTTTATCACCCGAGCGACACTGATTATAACTTTGAAACGCCGGTTACGGCAGAAGACGGAAAAACATATCTTGCCTCTCCTCGCTCTCAGAGCGTAAAAAATCCCGTAGTGATGAGAGCATTACACCAACTTCGGAAGCTCGTAAATTATCTTATAAAAACCGGAAAGATAGATTCCTCGACAAAAATAAATGTGGAACTTGCAAACGAAGTAAATGACAAAAATAAGCGTAAAGCTATCGCAGAATTTGCAAAAGACAACGAAAAAAAGAATGCAGACTACAGAAAGAAAATAGAAGAGCTTTGCAGCGAAGCGGGATTTAAAATCAATCCGACAGAATCGGACATCAAAAAATTCAGACTCTGGCAAGAACAAAATGAAACATGCCCTTACACCGGAAAACACATAAATTTTTCGGATTTGTTCGGTCCGGTTCCCAAGTTTGACTTTGAGCATACAGTCCCAAGAAGCCTGTCTTATGATGATTCTCTTGAAAACCTTACACTATGCGACAGCGAATTCAACAGGAATATAAAAAAACAACGGCTTCCATCAGAACTGCCTAATTTTGAAGAAATAGACAGAAGATTCCAAAAATTCTATGAAGACAAAATAGACAACTGCCTGAGAATAATTGAACTCAACTCAAAAAGCAGCGGCTCCTACGAAGCACCTGCCATAAAAGATTTAAGAATCGTAAAAAAACTCAAAGCAAAATACGAACTTAACTATTATACAGAAAAATTAAGGCGTTTTTCTGCAACGGAAATTCCGGAAGGTTTTAAACACAGCCAGCTTAATGACACCCGAATAATCACAAAATTCGCCCTTTCGTATTTAAGGGGAGTTTTCGGCTATGTTCAGCCTGTAAAAGGTTCTATGACAGACACATTTAAAAGGCAATGGGGTCTGATGGAACGAAACGAAATAAAAGACCGTTCAAACCACACTCATCACACAATAGACGCATTAACTGTCGCATGCATAAATCGAGGAAAATTCAATTTATTGTCCGAAGCGATTAAAAACAGCGCCGACGGCAAGCATTTGAAATTTGCAAAACCGTGGGAGACATTTGACACCGACGTTTTGAGCGCCGTTCAATATATAATCCCCAAATATTTTACGGGAGAAAATCCTTTAAGGCAGTCAAAGAAAATTCTCAGAAACAAAGATGGAAAACCTGTATTGAAAAACGGAAAAATTATCTTTGAACAGGGGGAGACAGCACGAGGCTCTTTGCACAAAGATACGTTCTATGGCTGCATAAAAACCGTTCCCGAAAAAGGCGGAAAATCCGAAATGATATTTGTGCAAAGAATTCCGGTTTCCACTTTGGACGAAAAGCGTGCGGAAAAAATCATGGACAAAGGAATCAGAACAACTTTTGAAAATAATCTTTCAAACGGAATTCAAACTCTCTCGGAAATTCAAACTAAAGGAATCCTGCTGCCGTTTAAAAAGGATGGAAGAGATGTTTTTGTAAAACGGGTTAGAATAAAGGCTCAGCCGACTTCGCCGATCACTTTGAAAGAGCACCACAATGTGATTTCGAAAAATCCGAAAGACTACAAACAAAATTATTATGCCGTAAACGAAGAAAACTATCTTCTTGCGATTTACAGAGGAAAAGACGAAAAAGGAAAGGATGTTTCAGATCACAAAATTTGCAATTTGCTTGACGCTGTAAAAAGAAGAAAAAACAAAGATGAACTTTATCCTGATTTTAAAGAAAAAAAAGGCATGAACCTTCAATTGTACAAGATCTTAAAAATCGGAAAAATCGTGATTCTGCAAAACGATATTGATGAAGATGTCTTCTCCTTACCTACAGAGAAACTTTGGAAACGGATGTACAGAGTTGCCGGGCTTGGAAAATCAGGGGATAACATTTATATAGAGCTTGTACATATTATAAGTTCAAATCCTTGGAAATATATGAAAGGTGAAAGAGATTTAAATGCAGGTATAGAATGTCTTCGTTATACACAGTCAAATTTTAAAGGACTTGTTGAAGGACAGGACTTTTCCGTTTCGCCTACAGGAGAAATCATACAAAAAACAGAAGTCTGATAAATGCCGCTGAATGTTTATTTTTTCGCACAAAAATATTTTAAGACTGCCGACAGCGTTCAAAATCAAGGCTATAAAATAACGGTCTCGGTATGCCGGCAGTCTGAGAAAACTCTGCACGAAAAAACTGAACATATCGATTGTTTAATCCGATAGTTAAAGTATGATTAAACGAACACTGTTTTTCTCGCATGCTGTTTGTTTAAGCGTAAGGCACAAACAGCTTGTAATTTTCAGTAAAGAAACTCAAGAAGAAACCTTAATCCCAATAGAGGATATAGGTTTTGTGATTATCGAAAATGAACTCGTCTCGCTGACGATTCCTTTGATAAATGAACTTACGGACAATAATTGTGCCGTTATCTTTTGCAATGAAAAGCACCTTCCCTTTTCAATGACAATGCCGCTTGATTGCAATGAAATTCAGACTCAGCTTTTTTCCGCTCAGATAAACGCAAAACTTCCCGTCAAGAAAAAATGCTGGAAGCAGATTGTGGAATACAAGATAAAAAATCAGGGACTTCTTCTTAAAAAATATGATTTGAATTTTGCACGGCTCATCGATTTTTCAAAATGTGTAAAAAGCGGAGACGCAACAAACATGGAAAGTCAGGCGGCAAAATTTTACTGGGATAATCTTTTTGGAAAAGAATGGTGCCGGAATCGTTTCGGGGATTTTCCAAACAATTATTTAAATTACGGATATGCGATTTTGAGAGCCGCAACTGCAAGAGCATTGATCGGTTCGGGGCTTCTTCCCACACTCGGAATTCACCATCACAACAAGTATAACGCATATTGCCTTGCAGACGATTTGATGGAACCCTACAGACCTTTTATCGATGATGAAGTTATAGAATACATCTCAACAAATGCCGACAAAAAAGAACTCGGATTGGAATTCAAAACGAAGATTTTGAAAGTCCTCACACGAGATGTAAAAATGGAAAATATGTCCAGGCCGATGATGGTCGCACTCTCAATGACAAGTGCCTCGCTGGCAAACGCTCTTTCAAGCGAGTCGGAAAAATTGAAACTGCCGGATTTTGTATGATATGAGTTTTGACCGGATAAACGCCTATAAGATAATGTGGATTTTCTGTATGTTCGATTTACCGACAAACACAAAACCTCAGCGAAAACGAGCGAGCGAGTTTCGTAAAAAACTGCTTGAAGACGGCTTTGAAATGATGCAGTTCAGCGTTTACAAAAGATTTTGCGGAAGCAGAGAAGCGTGCGAAGTTCACGAAAATCGAATAAAAAAATGGCTTCCAAGAGAAGGAACTGTAAGCATTTTAAAATTTACGGACAAACAGTTCGGTGAAATTTTGACATTCATCGGTGAAATACCCCAAAAGAGAGAAAAAGCACCGCAACAACTCCAATTATTCTAATCCCGGAACGTGAAAAAGTTACAAGGAAAGGCTAGGTTGCAAGTAAAAAAACAAAGAAAAGTACCGGAAAAGTTGACTTTTCTCCATTTTTTTACACTGCAAACCCGTCTAATTCCTTGCATAATATGGTCTTAGACGACTCATATTATTTTACATTAAAAAAAGAAATCAAACCACAACCATGAGCTTTGTAATATGAGCTTGAAATCCATTATTTTACATCAAAAAAAGAAATCAAACCACAACCAGGCACGGCGTGGAGTTTGACCGATTCGGATTATTTTACATCAAAAATAGAAATCAAACCACAACCCTGCAAAGCAGGGGAGCCCTGGTCGAAGCATTATTTTACATCAAAAATAGAAATCAAAGCATAACTTTAATTCATTTTTTTGTTCGGCGGTACAGCGGATATAAAGGCTTTCCGTTTTGGTTATTTCTTTTTTGGTACCTTTCGGTCGTCCTGTCTGGTTTTCTCTTTTTCCGCCCCATCCGTTATTTGCCATATCGCGCCCTCATTATAATCAGCATGATCCGGCACAGTGCGGAAACCCCAAGACAAACAACCAACGCTATTTTTAGTCCAATCATTTGACATCTCCTTATGTTTTGGTTAGTATTGAAGCGAAGGTTGAGCACTAACCTTCGCTCCGCTTATTCTACTTCTTAAAAAGCAGAATAAGCGCAAGAATTAAGCTTGCGATTGAAGTTATGTCAGCTACAATCGCAAGCAGCTTTCTAAGCTTTTCCATAGCCTTTCCTACTCTGCTTATTTATCAATACATTTTAGATACTTAAAGTAACAAAAAACTTCACGAATGTGAATTGTTAATTTATTATATCATCTATGGTATAATAAAATTATCTTGAAGGAAAGGAGTTTTTGTCAATGGTTACAAAAATGCAGGTGCGTATTCTTTCGCTTATTTTCAGAGTGGCGGCTCTTGCGATACTGATACTGATTTTGGCGGTAAAATGACGGAAGGAAAAAGCACTCACGGGGGAAAACGGAAAGGCGCAGGAAGACCGAAAGGGAACGATGGCACTAAGAAATTTTCCGTTTCTGCAAGAATGTCGGAGTATGCGATTATTGAAAAGGCTGCCGCAGACGAGGGAAAATCCATAAGCCGCTATCTTGTGGAACTTGCCCTTCAAAAAAGCCGCTCAAGCGTAAGGCTCGACGCGGCTCTTGGATTCGGGAATTGCTGACCATCTTAGCCGAAGTCTCAGCAATCGCCGGATTTATTCTTGCCCTGATTAAAAAGTAATCAGGAAAGGAAAGCGGATAGCTCCGCTTTCCTTTATACTAATAAGGCAAAGAGGATTTGTCAAATGGAAATAAAACTAAAAGGAATTAAAGCGTATCTGTACATTATCATTTTGGTACTGGGCGTTATAAATCTTATCGTTCAGCTTGTAAGACTTTTGAGGGGATAGTATGACTACCGAAGAAATTGCAAGGCGGGCGGAATGCGCTACGGTTACAGCCCGCAAGTGGGCTAAGGACAACGGCGTTTCTTATGCAGGAAGCGACAGGGCTAAAATCTACATCTGGACGGAAGAGGACTTTAATATGTTTCTTTTGCGTGCAAAGCCAGGAAAGCGGACAAAAAAGAAACAGAGTGAATGACGGGTTATCCGCCGGAAGAAACAAAAATGCTTCCGGCGGATTTTTTGTTTTAAATGCGGGATCCGCGTATCTTCTCGCTCTTGAACAAAGTCAAAGCCCTCTCGCTCACCTTTCCGTCCCACATCGTGCAGGACGGTTCAAAGGATAATGTATTTGAGTTCATAAAAAATCTTGCGATTTTCAAAAATATGTACAAAAAACAGAAGCGGATGCTGTCGGCGCTCAATTACGGATTTTCGGTCTCGGAACTTGTCTGGAGCGAAGCCGGAGGCTATTGGATTCCGGATTCCATCATAACTCGGAAGCCCGAACGCTTTTCCTTCGGCTCGGACTGGAAGCTCTACCTGCATCAGAATGCGGGACGCATCGAGCTGAACCATGAGTACAAGTGGCTCATCTACCAGCACGATCCCGACGACGAAAATCCGTACGGCACGAGCCTTTTGCGGAGCGTCTACTGGGCATGGATGTTCAAGCAGGCGGGCTACGATTTTTGGCTTCAGGCGACCGAAAAATATTCGGTGAAGTCGATTGCTGCATTGTTCAAGGCGGACGGTGCAGAAGAGGAGATCAACAAGCGGGCATTCGACATCGCTCAAATGCTTTTGGGAATCGAATCAGGCTCCGCCGCCGCGGTCGGAAATGTGGAAAAACTTGAGCAGATCGGCATGGACGGGCATCTTTCAGACTTCAAGGAGCTGGTCGAATGTTGCGACACGCAGATAAGCTACGGGCTTACAGGACAGGCGATTGCGACATCTACGGTAAACGGCGGAAGCCTTGCGCTCGGCGAGGTGCAGGCTGACCTTCTGTTCGAGGATTGCAAGGGCATCGCCCTTGAGCTTCAAGGCGTGATTCAGAAAATCATCGACTGGACAGTCGCACTGAACTTCGGCGAGGCGGAAAAACCGCCGCTTTTCCAGTTCGACATCGAGCGGAAGGCGAGCTTTGAGCAAATCATGCAGGCGGTTGACCGAAAGATTCCCGTAAGCCGCTCGGAACTCTACTCTTCCTACGGACTTCCTGAACCGAAGGACGATGACGACGCTTTTATAAAGGAAGATTCCGCGATGCTTTTAAGCGACGGGGTGCGCAATTCGGGCGTAAAAAAAAACTTTTCATTCATTTAAGTGATTCCGACGCAATTCGGAAAGAAAGGGCGAACGCAAAGGAGCTTGACTCGCTTTGCGATGCTGCAAAAAAGGGCGTTCAGCCGTTCGTTGAAAAGGCAGCGAATGCCTATTTAAATGCCGTAAAAACGCCTGACGACTTGCAGTCCGACGCTTTGCCGTCTCTTCCGCCGGACAGGGATTTTATTAAATCTGTAGAGACGCTTGTCTCAAGCGCATTTATGCTGGGGCTTTTCCATGCGGCGGAGGAGCAGGACGAGACTCGCGGCAGAATCAACGCAGGCGACTATGACATTCCGCCCATTCCATTTGCCGAAGCGGTCGGCTTTTTGAAATCAAAAGTCCCCATGACAAAGACCGAATGGCTTTCGCTCGAAAAAAAGATGCGTTTCCGGGCGTTCACGATGGCGAAACTCGGAGAGGTCAAGGTCATCGAGACGGTAAAAAATCAGCTGGTGAAGGCTATGGAGAGCGGCGAGGGCTTTGCGGGTTCTTTTGACACCATAAAGGCGATTGCAAAAGCGAGCGATGCGACGCTCACTCCGTTCTATTGGGAGACGGTGTTCCGCACGAACGTGCAGAGCGCATACGTCGCAGGCAAGTTGCTGCAGTATCAAAAGTTCCCGCCTGCGGCATACCGGCTTCTTGTCATCGAGGACGTACGCACAAGCGACATCTGCAGGCATCTTCTGACGCAATCAGGCTACGGCGTGGTCATGCCGGTAGACCATCCGTTCTGGAAAAAATACGGTTTTCCGCCCTACCACATGAACTGCCGCACGGGAATCAGCGCAGTGTATGACTCGCAGGTAGGCAGACATGGCAACAACGTCGAAAACCGCAGCATGAAGTCCTTCAGTAAGTTCAAGGTGCAGGACGGGTTCGGCGGAAATCCGATTGAGAATGGTTCTTTTTGGCTTATGAGTGATGATATGAAAAAACGGGCAAAAGAATTCGGACTTGTACCGGATATTGTAAAGGTAGCGCATTCTTTAGGATTGAATAACTTTGATTTTGAAAAGGCAGGAAACTTCGGGAAACCCATGCAATTGCAAGGGAGTAAATACAAAGTCAAAGTTATTGACGGTGCAAAACCGTTGCAAAAAGAAATATTAACATCACGCATTCTTGAAGAAAACGGGCATTCGGTTGTCATGCTGCCTGAATGCGGTGGGCAGCATATCAGTAATCCGGATGCGCTTATAGATTACGATTTTGTTGCTGACTACAAAGTCCCGGATGGAGATAGTTTTAATGCTGTTCGAGGAGCCATTCATGATGCTGACTCGCAATTGGTGACACACATGATTTTTTATCCGCGCACTCACAACTATACAAAAACTCAGGCTTTGAGAGAAATAAATTATCGCTTAAAGACTACAAAACGATTAAAAGAAGTGTGGCTGCTTTGGGATGGTGAAGAAATCATAATAAAAAAATGACCTCAGCATGCGGTCGCGTACGTTACATACTTGATAGTTCCACATCTGGAGGTCTCTTTTAATATAACACTTTTTACAAAAAATGCAAGTTTTTTTGCGCAAAATAAACTGCAAATCTTTGAAAATCCGCCGTGCCTCAATTAGTTTTTCAAAAATCAATCCGCCGTAAAATGTGCGTAATGATTATCACGAAAGAAGAGTTTTACGATAGCAACCTATGGCGTTTGTTTCCGGTTTTGGAAATCCCTTGTTTCAAGGACATTCCGTCCGATTATTTGGGCGCAATGGGCGTTCCCATAAGCACACTGAGCAAATTGGACTACAGGGATGAAGATTCGCAATTTGAATTATTGGATTACATCCGCCCGTCCGTAAACGGAGTAAAAAAATATATCCGACTTTTAGTCCGCCTCCGCCGCCCACCATTGCCGGATAGCTTCAGTTTGGACTACCTTCAGGATTTGTTGGACAAATCCGGGTCGAAATACGAAATCACCGGATTTGAATTATTTTTTGCGCCAAAAGTGAAACCGTAGCAAGGCGAATTGTTCCATGCAGGAAGTGTGGCTGCTTTGGGATGGGGAAGAAATCATAATAAAAAAATGACCTAAGTATGCGGTCGCGCCTAAAGCAGGCTTGATAGTTCCGCATCTGTAGGTCGCTTTTAATATACCATTTTCTATAAAAAACACAAATTATTTTGCAAAAAAACATCTTCTTTTTGCGCAAAATAAACATAAAAAACAAATCCAAGAAGGAGAAAAAGATGGATTATTTTGAAGAATCGGGCAGAAAGCTCAAGAAAACCGGGATTGCAAGCATCTGTATTGCGCTTGCATTGATTGTAATGATCAACACATGCTCAATCGTCCAACAGCGGGAACGGGGCGTGAAGTATGTCTTGGGAAAGGTCGTGGGAGATGTCATCCAGCCGGGACTTACCTTCCATGCGCCTTTTGTGTCGAAGATAAAAAAGTATTCGATTGCGCCGAAAACTTACGACGCTGCTTTCTCGGTGGATAACGGCGGAGCGATAACGAGAGATATGCAGACCGTCGGAACGAGCGTAACCGTCAAATACGCCTACGACGAAAACAGGATTATGGATATTGCGACCCGGTACGGGGATTCCGTAGTCGAATCTGCGATGAAAAGCAATATCATCGCCAGCGTCAAAGAGATTGTCGGTCAATATTCGATTTATGAACTGGTTGAAAAACAGCCGGAAGTTACTGGTAAAGTCGCAAAATCAATTCTTGAGCGGATGCATGATTATCCGATAACGATAAGCCAGACCACGATAACCAACTGGGACTGGTCGGATGATTTTGATAGACAAATAAAAGAGACCGCCAATCGCACACAGCAGGTAAAGCAGGCGGAACAGGAAGCGAACATCGCCGCCGCTAACGCTCAAAAACTTGTCCGAGAAGCGGAAGCGAAGAAACAAGCGATGCAGTTGGATGCGGAGGCTCAGTTGATAAAGGCTGAAAACGAGGCGAAAGCAAAGAAAGCCGAAGCTGACGGAATCGCTTACTACAATGCAAAAGTTGCTCAAAATATGGCGGTGCAACAGCAACAGTGGAAGCATGAGGAGCAGATGGCATATTACGAAAAATGGGACGGGACGCTTGTTCCGCAATATGTGCCGCTTACGGCAGCAGGCGGAATCGTAAATATTCCTACTCCGTCGCAGGCTACAAGATAACGTGATGAAAATATGAGCTGTCGAGGTTTTCTCGGCAGCTCATGTGCGAACTGTATAAAGGATTTAGGGGTAAAAAATGGAATTTGACAAGTCAAAAGTATATACCGCAGTTAATGCGGAAGAGTTACAAGTAGGAAGCAAAGTCTATCTTGCTGATACTATTGAAATTTTACAGAAGCTGGTAGTAAATAAGGCGGAGCCGACCATCCTTAAAAATGTATATGATGGATGCCGGATGCAACGCTTCAGCAATGACATTGATGATTATATCCTCGCCTATCTCATTTCTCCGCCTAAAGAGCCGCAATACAAGCCGTTTCCCGATACCGCAACGGCATTAAAAATCATTTCCGCACACGGCGGGTGGGTGAAAGATAAGGATGGTGTACTAAATATTATCACCGGCATATCCAAGGGGGACGGTGTGGTATTGGAAATAAGCGCTTATTGGGAAGCGAGTGAAGATGCCTTAGAAAATTTCGTTTTCGCCGATGACGGCTCGCCCGTAGGCGTAAAAGTAGACGACGGCACGGACGACGCATAAGGGGTGGTCAAATGACAAAATTGGAAAACCAAATACTAAAAGAAATAAAAATCAACAGATGGA
>CALHVG010000034.1 GCA_938039145.1 uncultured Treponema sp. | reverse complement strand
ACCGTAAAAGCGGGGTTGCTGTTCACTCAGCTGAATGCCGCATATTTTGTGCCGATTTTTAAACACCGTCTGGTATTTGATGTCCATGCCGGTTTCGGAGCTGCCTTTATGTTGGGCACAGAGTTCGTCTATAACACGCAAACCGAGTTGAAAAGCCCAAAAGCATGGTATTGGGGGCTAACGGTCAACGCCGGTACCGCACTATACGTGTATGTCTATAAAAGACTCTATGTTGAAATCAATGTTGATCACCTTATTCCGATTCGAGGCAATAAAGGATTTCCTACATACATCATTCAGCCGCAGCTCGGTATAGGCTGGGAATTTTAGTTCAAGACAGCTCTTTGAACAAACATACCGGAAATATTTTAGACGATTACCTTTCTTAAAACTTTTCAGCTCATTTACCGATACTTCAAATGAGTATCATGTGGTTATTTTTATGCCAAAGGTATATCTTCGGCAATGGCTTTTTATGGGAGAATTGAGATGAAAAAATCTTTTTTGTTATCGATATTGCTCGCTCTTCTGGCTCTTGGACTTTTTTCGGGCTGCGAGGGGCTTCTAAATCAATCGCCTAAAACGCAAACATTTTTTGATTCGGCAAAAAAAGCCGCCGGTGAAAACTATATCCTTGTTGACAGTCCTTCCATGACGTTGGGTGCGGAACATGCGGGAAAAACCGCATATCTTGTGAAGGTGAACGGCGGCTCTTCCGTACAGAACGCAAAAGATACCGGAAGATTGAAATCTATGGCGCGGGATGCCGTTTTGGAAGATGATTTTTCCGCTGAACTTGAACCGAATGAAAATCTCCGCGGGCTACTTGGGATTTCAGGAAAGCCTATCGAAAACGTGGACATTCCTTTTGGCGCGGTTCAAAATATTTCAAGAGATTCGACAGCCGTCTTCGGCGATACGATATATAAGCTTGGGGATAAACGCAAATTCTTTGTTGCGATAGCGGAGAAAACCAGGGAACAGAGAACCGCTACCCTAAAGGCAATCGGTTCGCACTGCTTAATTTGGTATGTTCCTTCGCAAAAATCTTTCATACACGAATCGGAAATGGACTTTTCCAAACTTGCGAAAAAGTTTGATTCCGCCTATGACATTGAGACTGCCATTTTTGGACTGAACGAAGCGACGGTAGATTATTCCGACGTTATTTCAGTTCGTTCTAAAGACAAGGTTAATTTCATAGTCTACGATATTTTTTCGGATGCGGAAGAGAGCCTCAAGAAATCCGGGGTATTTGGATTCTTTACGCCGCTTGATTTGGTTGCCAGCGATTCGGCAAAAACCTCAAACCGGTCTCAACTTCTGAATATAGATTCGTGGCTTTTTCAGAATAATCCTGAGTTGATTTACTCGACTGCGGTACACGAGTTCCAGCATCTTTTGAATTTTGTGCAGAAAAACATGAACACCGAGATAGGCTCCGGAATGTCGGTTTGGTTTCAAGAAATGCTTTCGACACTTTCCGAAGAAATCCTCGGCGGAACAATAGGCACGACGCTGGACGATTCAGCCTATATAAGGCTTCCGTGGTTCGCCACTGGAGGTTTTTACGGGTTCGGTTCTTATTCGTGGAACTATTTTGCGGAACACGATTTTTCCGGTACTTTTGATTACGGAAACACGTACACGTTCGGAACTTACCTGATGCACAATTACGGAGGGATTCCTCTAATCCACGAGATTGCGACAAACTCAGAATACGAAGAAAAAGCCATCTCGGAAGCTTTGAAAACGCTTGGCTACACGGAGGAAAACGGTCGCTACGAAGATTTTTCTACCGTTCTTTGCAAGTTCGGGCAGATTGTGGCAAATGCTGACGGTGCGGCAAAAAACATTAACACTCTGAATAAATCAATCGCCAAAGATTCAAATTACAACATTTTGGTAAACAAACTGGATTTATCAAAAGTGAAGAAGGATTCGTTTTCGTCATATAAACAGCTGGTGCGGAACGGCATTATCCCGGCGCAAGAAGAAACTCAAAACAAGGATTTTCCGTACATATTGTACGCAAAAGATAGAGTCATTCTTTTGCCATACGGAATTTCCGTGCATTATCTTGGAAAAATCGGGGCAAATGGAAGTTCATATGATTTTGAACTTCCTGCAAGTTCCGACATCGCAATGTTTATTTTGCTAAAATAGAAGGCATATCATGAAAAACGCAGTAAAATGTGTTGTGCTGATTTTTTCGGTTCTTTTTTGTGGGACGATTTTTGTGTCCATGGCAAAAAACACGGAAACCAACCTTGAAACCGTTATCGGAACTATTCGCTATCAAGGAAATATGCCTTTGCAATATCCGTGCATAAAAACGCAGGACGAAAAGGTATACACGATTCTTGCGGACGAAAAAACTGTCAACAAAATCAAGAAAAACGCCACCGCAGTTTTTGAATTTAAGGGAAAAGTGATTGCAAACCAGCCGGGAAAACTTTCGTTCAACGGCTCAAAAGACGGATATTTTGAACTTTACTCTTACAAAATACTAAAAAAATAACCGAAACTTCAAAACCGTCCGCCGCACGATATTACACTGCGACGGACATTTCAGTTTCTTGCGCAAGCCCTGTTAAGTATAGAAATCAGCTGAGCATAGTTTTTCTTCAGGTCATTGGGAGTTTTTTCGACCATGGATTCAAGTTCGTTATGAAAAAGTCTGTCTTTCCCTGAAATCGGCATGTATAAAACCTTGGATTCCACGTAATAATGTTCTATGCAACCCTTAGACAAAATGAATATTTTTGCGCTCTCAAAAGCCGCAAGTATGAGATTTGTCAGATTCACAATCACCGGAATTGTTTCTGCCAAATGACGGGGAAGGAAAACGTCCAGCTTGTTTCCGAGCAAAAACACAGCCTGAAGCACGACGGTTTTAAAAGTGTCAAGGGATTCAGGTTTTTCATATTTGTCGTAAAGTTCATGGACTTTTTCAACAAACGTATCCACCTCGGAAGAAACGCTTCCATCCACACCGGAGACAAATTTTCCTATGTTCACGATAAAGATTTCAAGGCGGCGCACAAGTTTTTCCAAGGTCACGGAACTTTCAAGTTCCCGACGGGTAAAAAGCGATGCGTAAAAAGTTTCCTGTTTTTCTTCCTGGGCATAGAGCCAATTTGCCGGTCTTAAATCTTCAAAAGCCTCTTCTCTGAGTTTTCCGCAAAAAAGCGAATCCAAATCCGTTATAATTCTAGTATCCGTTCCTAAAAGAGCGCACACTTTGAAAAAGACGCCAAGTTCATCTTTTCCGCCCACATCGATTATTCCAGTTCCAGCCGTTCCGTTTCTGTTGTCCACGCACGAAAGAAGATTCGAAAACATCTGCTGATCCGTGTAGCCTTCGACAAAAACCTGATTGTCGGAAAAGAAAAATTGCTTGTGGTATGTGTTGAACCTTGGCAAAAATCTGCGCAAAAGGTTTTCGTCGTTGTCGGAAAGTTCGTCGATGAATGTAGGGATTCGATTTACATGGCACACAACGACCCCCAAAAGGTCTTCGGCAAACCGGAGGTCTATGAAATACGGAGAATGGGTTACAAGAAAGAATATCCGTTCCGGCTCGGATTCTGAAACTCTTCTGATTTCATTCATAAAAAACTGCTGGAACTGCGGATGCAGATGAAGTTCGGGTTCGTCAACGATGAGCAATTTTGTAAAGCAGCCGTAAAGCGCAATCAAAAGGATTAGAATCTCTTTAAGTCCATGACATTCTCCTTCCTTCAGGCTGTACTCCACGCCTCTTGTTTTGTTCACGACTATCGGAACAAAAGAGCCGTCTTCTTTTTCTTCAAAGCGGATGGATTTTCCGAACATATTTGAAAGAACGCCCTCGATTTTTTCTCTGACAACGGAATCCGTTCTAAGAACACCCAAAAGTTCTTCCTCGTTCGTCCTATCGCTCCGTAAAAAAGTCGCATCGTAGCCTTTTTTTTCAAACTGATTTTTCAGTTCTTCCGCCAAAAGAGTTTTTCCAGAACCGTTCGGCCCGACTATCAGATTTATGCTATTCCATATGCGCTTATTGAACGAAGCCTTTCCCCAAAGAAATGGGAGTTTTATCTTTGTCTCAAGTTGAATCACTGTGTTTCAATCCTTTCTGCGCACCTGGAAATCTATCTTAGGCTCTTTGTTCGCCGAATCGAAACGCTTTTTGTATTTTTTATAAAGGACTTCCTGAACCCTGTACGGATTTTCGCCGTTTTTTCTGGGAACGGGAATCCAGTCTCCGCTTTCCTGAAGAATTTGCGCATTTACGTTGTCTTCAAAATACGAGTTCAGTATGTTTTTTACCTGCTTAAAAACTTCTCTGTCCAAAATGGGGAACATGAGTTCGATTCTGCGGTCAAGGTTTCGATTCATCCAGTCGGCGCTTGAAAGATAGATTTCTTCCGCACCGCCGTTCTGAAAGTAGAATATTCTTGAATGTTCAAGATATCTGTCAACTATCGAGATGACTTTGATGTTCTCGCTCAGCCCCGGAACTCCAGGAACAAGCATACAGATTCCCCTTACGTTCAGAAGGATTTTTACGCCCGCCTGACTTGCCTTGTACAATGCAGAAATTATTTCGGAATGTGTAAGGCTGTTCATCTTTGCAATGATAAGCCCGGATTTTTCCAATGCCTGCCTGTCAATTTCCCGCTGAATCATCGAAAGAAGTTTTGCTTTCAGCGTGATCGGCGCCATTCCCAGTTGTTTCATGTTCTGCAATGTAGAATATCCCGTCACAAGATTGAAGAACTGCGTGGCATCGTTTACCAAATCGTAATTCGTCGTAAATATGGAAAGGTCGGAATAAAGTCGAGCTGTTTTGGGATTGTAGTTTCCCGTGGCAAGATGAGCATAGCGAACAATCGAATCGGATTCGCGGCGCATTACCATCAGAATTTTTGCATGAACTTTAAGGTCAACAAGCCCGTAGATTACAGTTACACCAGCCGCCTCAAGTTCATTTGCCCAAGCGATATTTCGCTCCTCGTCAAAGCGGGCTTTGAGTTCAACAAGAACGACAACCTGCTTTCCGTTTTGCGCCGCCCGCTCCAACGCCTTTATTATCGGGGAATCTTTTCCCGTCCTGTAAAGCGTCATTTTTATTGTAAGAACGTCAGGGTCGTCAGCCGCATCGGATATGAAATTTGGCACAGGATCGTAACATTCATACGGAACATGAAGAAGCACGTCGTGCTGTTTTAGAACGTCCCAGTAAGGCGCGTCGCAAGGAAGTTCCGAAGGAAAAAAATGCTGCCATTTTGGAAAACTCATTTTTCCGTTTTCGTCCACGCTTCTAAGTTCCTGCAGCACGGAAGGATCAACAAAATCTTCCACAAGATAAACATCATCTTCCGTAAGGGAAAATTTTTCTATCAAGAACCGGCAGATAAAATCACTCGTGTTATTGCATATCATTCTGACAACAAACGACGATTTTCTCTGAACCAAAACTTTTTCCATCTCGTGAATGAAGTTGTTTCCGGAATCTTCCTCCACGGCAAAATCTGCGTCTCGCGATATTTTGAAGATGAGGGTTTCTTCAACCGCAAATCCGGGAAAAA
Organism: uncultured Treponema sp.; assembly: GCA_938039145.1. Classification (GTDB taxonomy): domain Bacteria; phylum Spirochaetota; class Spirochaetia; order Treponematales; family Treponemataceae; genus Treponema_D. Next base: position 31,250 of record CALHVG010000034.1, on the reverse strand, counting down.
GCTGCGTTCCGTATTCTGTTATTATTTCCCCGGAACAGGCAAACATCTTTTTTTTGTTTTCGGATGGAAGCCAAACTATCGGCGCTATTACCTGCGGAATCTGAACCAAAGCGATTCTCGGTAAATCATCGTCGCCTTTCAGTTCCTCGTTGGAATTCCTGATTCCTGAAATAGGTTTCAAAAGGAACGCCGCATACAAAGAAAGGTTTGCGACTGTAGGAAAAATCTCAGTGTCCGTCCTTAGCGGAGTCAACAGAGGAAGCATCTCGTTCCTGAAAAGGTCTTGCGCATATTCTGTCTGCTGGCTCGTAAAATCTTTAGGTTTTACATATACGATATTTTTGCTTTCCAACTCCGGAAGAATATCGTTGATTATACATTCATGCTGATTTCTGATTATTTGGTGGCAGCGGGAAGAAATTTGTCTAAGCACCATTTTGGGCGTAAGACCGGAAATATCGACGGAATCGGGATTTTCAAGCATCTGATGTTTTACAGACGCAACCCTAACCTGAAAAAACTCATCGAAATTGCTGGTGACAATCGAAAGAAACTGAATCCGTTCCATAAGCGGAAGTTCTTTTCTTAATCCTTGATAAAGCACACGGTTGTTGAACTCTATCCATGAAAGTTCTCTGTTAAAAAATCGCGATTCCACCATTCCCTCCTCTCTTCTAAACCAATATCAATTTATAGCCGAATACGGATTCAAAAAGGCTGTCTTTTTCCTTGAGCGCAAGTCTTTCCAATGCGACGTTCTTGCTTCCTTTTGTGCGCACAATCAGAGAATCGCCGTTGATTTCTACGCTGAAATCCTCGAAAGTTTTTCCATGCCCCCTGTCAAGCGCATCCGAAACCCTAAGAATGGCAGTGAGTTTCAGAATCTTCATGCGATCGCTTCTTGAAAGTATCTGAAACTGCTCATTGTCCTGCGGCTGCGCCTTACCTCGGTGATATTTTGCGATTATCGAAAGAATTATGTTTTCCGTATGCGTTATTCCAAAAATCTCTGAATGCCGGATTATGTATTCGCTGTGAAGATTATGCTCGTCCATGCGGATAAAAATCCCGATGTCGTGAAGGATTGCCGCAAGCTCAAGCAGAAGCCTTGAGCGGTCCTCGTCAACCGTGCCGCCGAACAGGGCTTCGTAAAATTTCAGGCTGTACCACCTGACCCGCTCGGCATGTTCTTCATCTCCGTGATATTTTCTCAAAAGACTCATTGCGGATGCTTTTATCTGCTGGAAAAATTCGTCCTTGAGTTCCTCGCTTGGCTCTCCAAGTTTATTGACTATAAGTCCGTCGCGAATGTTCGTTTCCGGCACAATGATTGTCTGCACATTCGTCATGTGGATGAACATTTTATAAATCAGAAGACTCACGTGCATCGCCTGCGCATCGTTGTAGGAAATCTTGAATCGGGCAACGCATTCGTCCACGGAATATTCCTGGATTTCGTCAACAAAACTGTCGAACGCAGCCCTGTCTATTGACCATAAAAAAGTCGAGATGGGTTTACCGGCATTTATGGCAACAAGAGTCGCATCGGAACCGACAGCGATGAATCTTTGCACCTCGGAAAAATCTATTTCGCTTTCAATCGAACCTTTTGTTTCGGCGGTGTATTCTTCAATATAACTTCTGACATCCGTAAGCGGCTCTGCGGAACTTTTCATCTTGGACTCAAGGCGCACTGTGCCAAGGCGCAAACTATGAGCTCCGACCATTCTGCCTTTTTTCATGAGCATCATCTCGGTAGAGCCGCCGCCAACTTCAAGAATCACAGTGTCTTCCGAGCCGAATTTAACGTCCTCTTTTTTCAGGATGTCGGTTACAGCCATGTACATAAGGCGATTTTCTTCGATTCCGTCTATGACTGTTACCCTGAATCCCGTGGAACTAAGGATTTTATCCATCACCGGATCTTTGTTCTTTGCTTCCCGGAATGCGGACGTAGCTATGACAGTCGTATTGGAAGGAACTATGCCCCAACCGGTCAATTGCTCTTTGTAGCGAGACAATACATGAAGACAAAGCGCCTGCGTTTCCCGGCTTATGATTCCGGTTGTAAACACATCTCTGCCCAAGGAAACCGGCATTTCCGCACGGTCAAGGACATTTCGATTTCCATCTGATGTAAACTCGGCAACAAGCAGGCGTACACCCGTAGAGCCGATTTCAATAACCGCTTCCGGTGTCGCCACGGTTGCCTCCTCGTTACAGATTAAAGTTTATTTATGAGCATGGAGCATTTTCCGGATGGAATCGGAAGCGTCTTTTTCTTTTGGTCGATTATATTAATGGTAAAATAATAAAGTTTTTCGCTTTCCATTTGGATTTCCCAACCGCGTTCGCTTCTATTGCTCAAAATTGTTATCAAGTTCCGCTTCAATGAAAGATTTTCTATTCCCATGATTTCAAGATTCGGAATTACCCAATCAACTGTCTTGCGAGGAAGGCTAATCGAAAGCCCTATAACGTTTTCTATCATCAGCGCAATCGCCGAAAGTCCCGTTCCCGCAAGAAAATGAGCCCTAGGAAAATCGGGAACTCCCGACCAAGAAGACTTACCTTCCTTGCATGGAAGATAGGCTTCATAAACATCTCCCATCTCCCGTTCATCGTTAGGCATAAGTCCTTCCAAAATGAAATAAAGATGCCTGATTGCGCATTCCCTGGCAACCTCATATTGCTGATATTTTTCAAGACCCTTTATCACCATGAAGTTGAGCATAGGGAACACGCTTCCTCTAAAGCCTTCTCCATTCTCGCTGAAATTGGGGCTGTCCGCAGAAAGAGTCGGGAACGGATGCTCCGTGCCAAAAGTCTTAGGATTTGTAAGATGCGATATCAACTGTTCGGCTTTGTCAACATTTGGGATTTCCGCAAGCAGAGGCCAAAATCCCGCAATCGTTTTTTCGGGAAGTCTGTTTCCGTCTTTGTCAAGGTCATGGTAAAAACCCGTTTCGCCGTCCCACATCATCGAATTTATGCGCGTCTTTATAGAAAAATACATCCTGCGATACTGGAAACTCAGTTCCTTGTCGTTCAGAATGTCTCCAAGAGCCGACATATGCGAAGCGTTTATAGCCATGGCAGCGTTAAAATCTATAGGATAGAACACATTCTCCCTGGGAGAATTCATCATCGTGCTTGCCGCCGCTGGAACAGAATAAAGACCGTTTTCCATCTTGAAAGTGCTGTCTATCCATTCCATATGTTTTTTTAGAATCGGCATGACTTCTTTTATTCGTTTCTTGTTCGCAGATTTATGATAGAGATTGAATTCCGCCCATGCGAACAACGGAAGGCCTATTCCTTCGGGGTTTTCTGACATAAAAATCGGTTTTCCCGTATTTACGTCATACTTCCAGCGGATTGCTCCGTTTTCTTCCTGATGACTATAAAAATAATCGATGTTCTTGTTCGCATCGTAATTGCGGTTTGAATAAACAAGAAAGAACGAAGAAAAAATAGATTCAAACTGATCGACAACAAAACCGTCCTTGGTCGGATAAATGAAGTAACCTTCTGAAGATTTTTCCCCTGATTTCGGGTCGATCCAGTAATCAGACAGCATATTCCATGACTTGTTATAAATATCTACAAAATCCTGATCATAAAAATGGATTTTAGGGAAATCATGCTTGCTCACAAAAACTCCTAGACTCACTAACTTTTCTATATGCAATAGAAGTAAAAGCTTTTCGCCAGTATATCATAAATAAGATAAAAGAGGTACAATATCTAGAATTTTTCTTTATTTTCATTGTGGAGAATTTATGTATCAGTCCTTCGTCTACATTGAAGTCAGAATTCAACTTCCAGCCGTCGGCGAGATATTCACGACTGACAAAAATTCAGGGAAAATTGCAATCCATCCTGATGCCCTAAAAAAAACCGTAATGCTTTCAAAGGCTCTTGGCTGCAGGATTCCTCCGTTAGCCGACATAGAACGATTTGTGGGAAGTCGAAAAGTTTCAACGGACGAAGAAAACGATTCGTGCTGCTCAATAAAAATGGCGGAAGACGGATTCATGAAACTTTCCTTCCACTCACGAAAAAAATCCATAAAAATAGAACAGATTAGAATAGAAAAACCGAATCACGGTTCGTTCCCAATCATAAGGATACTTACAGCCCCGTCGTTCGAACTTGGCGAAGAAGTGCAGATATTCCTTGAAGAATTAAGAAGACTTTCTCAATATCTTCATCTTTGGGAAGAAAATGCCGCCGATTCGGCAATAAAATGCAACGCCTACGTCGCGCTTGCGCTCTATCCCGAAAAAGGCACAAATTTCGTAAAACTTAGAAACCTGAATTCGTTCAATTTCGCAAGAAAAGCCGTGAACGAGGAACTTAACCGCCAAGAAAACATGCTCTCGTGCGGAGAAAAAGTTCAATGCGAAAGCCGCATTTGGAACGAGCACAAAGGCTGCACGGAATTTTTTCAGGGGCAGGACAAAGAATCCGTATTTGAAAAACTTACGCCGCCTCAAACATTCAGCATAGAAAAAGCGCTCGCTTTCCTTCCGACAAACATAGACGTAGAACTTCCCGAAGACAGGCGGCTGCGGTTCAAAAAACAATACGGAGTCTCCAGACTAAGGGCGGAATTCCTTTGCGACTATAAAGACAGGGCGGATTTTTTTGAGAAAGTCGTCGCCCTTGGCGCAAAACCTTTGAACACCGCGCATTGGATAGCGTCGGAACTGACAAGACTTCTGAACAAAAAGAACGTTTCCGTTTCCGCATCAAAAATCAGCGAAGAGAGTTTTGCTTTCATAATAAAAAAACTCGATTCTGGAGAAATGCATAGCGCGGCGGCAAAAACCCTAATCAGGGCTGCATTCGAAACGGGAACTTCGCCCGAAAAACTTATAAAGTCGCTGAACATTTCTGAAATCGGAACGGAAAAAGAACTGCTTCCATACGTGAAAAAAGTCATCGAAGAAAATCCGTCGCTTTGCAAAACCCTAAAAAACGGCGAAATGCCCCCGCTGGAATTTCTTACCGGACTTGTAATGAAAGATACAAAAGGAAAAGCCGTTCCCCAAGTAGTAAAAAGCCTCATAAAAAAAGAACTGAACATCAGCGTGATTTACGTAATCACCACGGGAGGAGCAATTTCTGCGGTTCAGCACGCAGACGGAACTGTTTCAAGCGGAGATTCTTCGGGCATCAAAGAAATGGTAAAACGGCTCGCACCCGAAATGCCGATTCAAGTGATTTCCGCAGGGCAATATTTCAGCGAAGAACTGGAGCCTGCGAACTGGGCGGAACTGATTTCCGAAGTCGCAAGCAAAATAAACGCCGGAACGGCAAATGGAATAGTCATAACCCACGGAACATACACACTTTCGTACACATCGGCGCTTCTCTTCTGGCTGTTCTCCGATTCGGGCGTTCCAATAGTGCTTACGGCATCGTCCTCGATTCCGGCGGAAGGAACTGAGGCTTCCGACAACCTGAAACTTGCCCTCGAAACAGCGGAAAAAGAAAAAGGCGGCGTTTTTGTCGCCTTCGGCGGAAAAATCCTTTCACCGCTGAACCTGCATTTTGACAAGCCCGGAAGTTTCTGCAACTGGAATTTGGAAAACCCGATTTTCACGGAAAGTGGACCTATCGCATCACAATTTTCAGGAATTTCCGACTTGGACAAGCAGGTGATAAGTCGCCTTATCACCGAAGCCAGCGGCAAAATGTTCATGTTCAGACTGTACCCCGGATTCAGAAGCGACCTTTTTAAAAACCTCATAGCATACACAAAAGTCCATTCGGTGTTCATCGAACTTTACGGATTGGGAAGCGGCAACATGAAAAACAGCGATTTTTCATTGAAACCACTCCTGTTGCTTGGAAATCAGAAAGAAGTCCGATTTTATTGTACTTCCCAGCAAAAGATTTCACTGGATTTTTCAAATCTTCTTACAAGCCACGATGTTTGGCGCGAAGGCGTAGTCCCCATGGGCTACCTGACAACAGAATCGGCGGTCTCGCTGTATTTTGCCTGTGCAATATGCGCCGACAACAGCGCAGAATTTGACGAGCTGATGGAAAACTACGCATCCATTTATTCCGCTTAAGCAGCGGGACGGACATCGTAAGGCTTTCTTCATCTGATTGTCGCTCGTATGTCCGTCTCAAGAATTGAGCGTTGCCCAATTCTTGCAAGTTGATACTCATGAGAGGGGGGCGGATATACTTATGCGTACTTCATCGTGTAATTACTCGCATATCCGCCTCACAAATCGGACATCAGTCCGATTTGTGCAAGATGGCATCCTGTAAAAGCCCGTCATACAGACTGTTTCAAACGTGAAAACATAACACTACGGGGTTCTTAGGGCAGAGCCCTAAGCAGTGGGACGGGCATATTGAAGGGGTCGTTCATTTGATTATTGGCTGTATGCCCGTCTCAAGAATCGGACAGGTGCCCGATTCTTGCAAGATGACTATACAAGTTTTCCGTAAGGAAAACTTGGGGCGGCGGGCGAAGAGCTAAAGGGTGAAAGACTGATTGTTACCGCCGACCGTTTGCACCTAAGCCGTTAAGCACACTTAGGAAAATCGTTTTCTACTATACCTTGCACGGCAAAGGCATAAGCATACGGCGTTGGCTATCTAAGGCTAGATAATGACGTTATCTAAGGCGGGATAACGGTGTTGTTCAAAACGACTGACCCACGAATCGGACGGGCATATTAAAGTAGCCGTTCATTTGATTATTGGCTGTATGCCCGTCTCACGAATCGGGACAAAGCCCGATTCGTGCAAGATGGGGATTCCAAAGGGGTACCCTTTGGTCGTGCCCAAGGAAGGGGACGGACATATAAAGGCGTAGTTCATCCGGATGTCAGCCGTATGTCCGTCCCAAGAATCGGATATTACATCCGATTCTTGCCGGATGCGAGGGCACGGGGGGAAAACTGCGGGCTTCGAACTCCGAGCCTGTTTCCTTCCTAAAAAAACAAATCTTTTCATTCAAGACTTGTGATTTCTTCCAGCTGTTTTATTGTCATCGTTTCAAAGCCCTTGTTTTCCATTGCTTCTATTTCTTCTTTTCCGGTATCGTCTTTTACTATAAGGATTCCGTTTCCGTCTAGGTGGCGGAAGATTATTCCTCCGTGCTTGTAGATAAGGTTTGCAGCGGAAAGTGTGTTTTCAAGGTCTTTGAAAATCTTGTAGCCGAATGCAAACGATTTTCCTTGAAGGCGGGATGAAAGGCAGGCTCTGCATTTTTTCCCGTACAGAGCTTGGAGTTTTTCTTTGAGTTCTTTGTTCCGCCTGCTTATTTCCCGCTGCTCGATGTATTTATCCACGGAGATTTTTGTTCCCCTGTTTTGCTCAAGCAGTTCCTGAATCGAAATGCCTTTTTCCGTGCAGAAAGCCTTTGTAAGAAGCATTGTCATCATCGCATCGTCTTGGCTTTTGTGCGCCGTTATTTTTGAAAGGTCGACTTTATAAGTTTCGCACCATTCTGTAAGTTTCATTTTTGCAGACTTTTCCTGCTCAAGGATTTTTGCTATGTCAAAGGCGGAAAAGTTTATGAGCGGAAGGGAATAGCGCTCGCAGGCGGAGACCACGAACCCTACGTCGTTCAGGCTTGAAAATCCGATAACTTTCCGTTCCGATTCTTCCATCAGTTTTTTTATGCTTTTGTAATAGCTTTCAAAGTTTTTCTGCCGCCTGAAATAGTCCTTTGAGTAGGCAAGTTGGCATTTGTTCTTATTTGAAAAAAGATACCGGTCGAACTCGCATTCGGGGTTCATCACAACGTCGTCAGTGTCAATGACGTTAAAAGATTCGTCGGTAAGGACATAGCCGAACGAGCACATTTTTCCGACTCCGCCGAAGCAGTTTGCGCACTCGATGTCAAAAAATAGATATGTTTTATCCATGGGGGTACTCCATAAAATGGTTTTATATGGGTTATCAAAAAATAAGAAAAATTGCCGGAACTTTTTCTATGTCCGGGAATCCCGCCTTTTTCCAGGCGGATATTTTTTGCGTTCTTATGAGTTCCTGTTCCGTGGTGATTCCCGAAGCGACGCAGAGCATTGTTTCATCTTTTAATACGCGGATTATTGAATCGAACATTTTTCTGTTTCTGTATGGCGTTTCGATGAAAATCTGGGTTTCTCTTTCTCTCAGCGCTCTGTTTTCAAGGACTTTAAGTTTTGCTTCTCTTTCGCCGGGTTTTGCAGGAAGGTAGCCGTTGAACGAAAAGCTCTGCCCTGAAAATCCGCTTGCCATAAGCGACAAAATGATTGAAGAAGGGCCTGCAAGCGGAATTACTCTGATTTTTTTTCTGTGGGCAAGAAGTACGGCTTCGCTTCCGGGATCGGCAACTGCAGGGCAGCCTGCATCGCTTAAAAGTCCGACGGGCTTTTTTTCTTTTAAGATTGGGTCAAGGTAGTCCGTGATTTTTTCCGTGTCCGTGTGTTCGTTCAGTTCTCTGAATACGCAGGAATCTATGTCTTTTTCGGGAACGATTTTCTTTAAGAACCTGACTGCCGACTTCCGGCTTTCCACGATAAAACTGTCTATTCCGGCGACAATCTCTTTGTTGAATGACGGAATTGTGTTTTCCCACGGGGAATCCCCAAGCGTTACGGGGATAAGGTAAAGGGCATTTTCCATGTGTGTAAACATAGCATAAAATAAGCGCAAGGTGAAATGCTCGAAAATATTTTATGGCAGGGCTAAAACTTTTTACACCGAAGAGAGGTCGCTTTTTGAGTTTTTGTATTCGCTTACGGAGCGTTTTGATTTTGTCGTGGGCATGGAATACCTTTTTGGAAGCGAAATAAAGGGCGAAACTTGTTTTTACGAAGGCTTTGCAAAAGACTATTTTTCTCCTTCGGGGCAGACGGATAAGAACACTTTTCTTGACTTTGTACAGATTTCTCTATAGGCTTTACGAAACGCTTATAACATTATGTTTTAGCGTTCAAATTTATCGTGAGGTATGAAAATGAAACTTGCAAAGAAATTATTGATTGTTGCGGTGTCTTTTGTTGCGGCAGCGGCTTTTGTAAGCTGCGGTTTTAAGGACGATGATAACACCATGCTCAAGGGGTCAGGCTCAAATTATAAGATTGACTATCATAACAGCACTTCTGATACAAGCCGCGGCTACAAGACCACGGGGCTTAAACACGAAGGCGGCGTATGCACCGTTACCATAAAGAATTTGGAAGCGGGAAAGCCTGCAAGTTCTGCTACGGGCGGCGGTGTTATGGGCTTTATTTGGGACTTGAAGGACAGCGCGTCAGGTGTTAAGGATGCAAAGGACTTCTTTGTTTTGGGAACAAGGTTCAACGGAACAACAATTGAAGCCTATTGCTCAAAGTTTGAGAATATCGTTGACATTCAGGCAAAGAACTTCGGAGCTTCAGCGTCCGCTACGGGAAAAAATCCTAAGGAAATCAATATTGTTCCAAAACCGCCTAAAATCTTTGAGACTATTCCCGGCTATGAATTGGTTGATGCGGACGGCGACGGAAAAAAAGACGACATTGTTGCGGTTATTTATGTAAAAGCGGAAGATAACGGAAAGTTCACGGTTTATCTTTTAAAGGCGGATGCCCTTGATAAAAACGGAAAGGTAAAAGACGATGCGTTGTCCGCTTCTAATGTTCCCAAAGTGAACATCAATCCGGATGTAACCGGTTACACAAAGGCTACGAAAAACTTTCTTGCGGTGTATGCCAACGTTTATCCGAACAGCTCGCTTGCCGGCGAATGGAAACTTACCGATGTTCAGGGTAACGCTCTTGTTCCTGTAGAGGAATAAGATTCTGCGATTTGCATGAACGTTTTAAAAAGGCTGCCTAAATGCAGGGCGGCCTTTTTTGTTCATACGAATTGTTTTCGCGGACTTTTTGTGGACTTTATGAAAAGAGCTCTGCTTCCGTTCTGTCTTTTGCTTTTTGTTCCGTTTTCGGTTTTCAGCCGAACAAATATTAATTTTCATGCGTCACCTGCTTTAGAAATTGTTGCAGGAAAAATCGACGAGTCCGTTTATTCTTCCGGCGGAAAAAAGATAAGCCTTCTTGAATGGAAGCAGCTTCCTCTTTGCGGTATTTCGCTTTCCGCAGGTTTTTGCGTTTCGGATTTTTCGTTTGACGCGGCGTTTTCCTATTCGCTTCCTCTTGTTTCCGGCAGCTTTGAGGATTCCGACTGGAACCTTGACGGAATCAAGACGTGCTATTCCGTGCACGAGGAGCGTTCTGTTCTTAATTTTTCTGCTTCCGTTTGCATGAAATACGATTTTCGCCTTTCTTCCGTATTTTCGTTTTATCCGCTTGTGCGTTCTTCTTTTTATTACGATTCTTTTTCGGCACGGAACGGAAGCGGTCGGTACGGAATTACTTCGTCCACCGGGCTGAAAAATGACGTTTCATGGGAAAGCCCTTACGCAAAGTTTTACGCGCGGCTTTACGGAATTGATTTTTCTTCGCAAGCGTTTTATACGTTTACGGGCATCGGTTTTTCCGCAAAGCCTTTTGCGCGGTTTTCCGTTTCGGTTGATTTTTCGATTTCCCCTTTTGTTTACAGCCATTTTGTAGACCATCATCTTGATTCGTTTTCTTCTTCGGACGGCGGATTCAGTATCCGTGCGGTTCAAAAGGATTTTTTTAAGCATTTTTTTGCAAGGGCGGAGTTTTTATATTCGCTTACGGAGCGTTTTGATTTTGTCGTAGGCATGGAATACCTTTTTGGAAGCGAAATAAAGGGCGAAACTTGTTTTTACGAAGGCTTTGCAAAAGACTATTTTTCGCCTTCGGGGCAAGAAGCCGGGCATAAGGCAATGCGGTTCGATTTTTCCGCGGGATTAAGGTTTTCCGGTTCTTTTATTGCGGGAAAAAAGTTTTGCAAGGCTTTGTAAAATCCCGGCGCTGAATCAAAAGCATTTTCAAATCCGCTTAGTTTTTAGGGCAAATTGAACAACAGCATGAAATTTTGTAATATCGAAGTCTATATTCTAACCTTACAGGAAGACGTAAATGGCTGACCTCAAGAAAATGCGTAACATCGGAATTATGGCGCACATAGATGCCGGAAAAACCACAACAACCGAGCGAATACTTTTTTATACAGGAAAGATTCACAAAATCGGCGAGATAGACGACGGGCAGGCGACTATGGACTGGATGCAGCAGGAACAGGACAGAGGAATCACCATCTGCTCCGCCGCCACGACAACTTATTGGAAAGACTATCAGATAAATATCATCGACACCCCCGGTCATGTTGATTTTACAGCCGAGGTTGAGCGTTCTTTAAGGGTGCTTGACGGTGCGGTTGCGGTAATCTGTGCCGTGGACGGAGTTCAGCCGCAGACGGAAACTGTATGGAAGCAGGCGGACAAATTTTCCGTTCCCAGAATGTGTTTTATGAACAAGATGGACAGAGTAGGTGCGGACTTTTTCGGCTCTATGGAAGACGTTCATCAGAAGTTTGGCGTTGAATGCGTTGCTCTTCAGATTCCTATCGGGGAAGGGCAGGCGTTCGAGGGCGTGATAGATCTTGTAAAAATGAAGGAGATTCGTTTTGAAGGCGACGAGGGAGAAACTCTTTCGGAATGCGAGATAGATTCTTCAAGAAAAGAGGCGGCTGAAAAATGGCGCGAAAAACTTATTGATTCTGTGGCTTCTTGCGACGATGAGCTTACCGAAATCTATCTTGATGGCGGAAAAATAACGGACGAAATGCTTAAAACTTCTATAAGAAAAGCTACGATAGGGCGCGCTATAGTTCCGTTTGTGATGGGCTCCGCTCGTCATAATCAGGGGGTACAGCCGTTGATAGACGCAATTGTGGACTATCTTCCTTGCCCTACAGATGTTCCTTTCGCAGAAGGGCTTCACGTAAAAAAGAACGCCGAGGAATCCGTGGAAGTTCCGTGCGACGCTTCAAAACAGGCATTGGCTCTTGTGTTCAAAGTTCAGTACGACCGCGAGATGGGAAGCCTTTGTTACGTCCGTATGTATTCGGGAAAAATCGCGTCCGGAACTCAGATTTACAATACGACAAAGAAAAAACGTGAGCGTGTAAACAGAATATTGAGGATGCACGCCGATAAATCCGAGCCGCTCAGTTCCGTAGAGGCGGGCGATATTGCGGTTTTTGTGGGGCTTAAACTTTCTCAGACGGGGGATTCAATCGGAAGTGAAGGCTGGCCTGTTCTTCTTGAAGAGCCTGTTTTTCCGGAGCCTGTGATTTCGGTTGCGCTTGAGCCAGAAACTATGAGCGAACGGGAAAAGATGAACGAAACTCTTGAAATTCTTTCCAAGGAAGACCCGACTTTCACATATCACGAAGATTCGGAGACGGGGCAGCTAATAATAAGCGGCATGGGAGAACTTCATCTTGATGTTCTTGTTACAAGAATGAAGGATGATTTTAAAGTTCAGTGCAGGGTAGGCTCTCCTCAGGTTACATACAGGGAATCCGTTGCGGGAACTGCGGAAATCACCGAAAAATTCGAAAAACTTATTGCGGGAAAGCCTGCTGAATGTGAAATTACCTGCAAAGTGTTCCGCCGCGAGTTGGGAAGCGGAAACAGTTATGAATGTCTTGTCAAAAACAATTCTGAAATCCCCGAAGAAATATTTGAAGCGGTCAGGGACGGATTTGAAAGTTCGCTTTCGTCGGGAATCAATTACGGCTATCCATGCACGGATACCGGAATCGTTGTTACAGGAATTTCTTACAGCGAGGAGACGGCAAATCCCGCCGCATATGCCGCGTGTGCATCGATTGCATTTGACAAAGCCTGCAATATGGCAGTCCCTGAACTTCTTGAGCCCGTGATGAATGTTGATATAAATTGTCCGAAAGAATTTACGGGAGAAGCGATGAGCCAGATGACTTCAAGAGGCGGAATCATTCTGGGCGAAGATTCAAAGGCGCACGGCGAGGTAATCCACGCGCAAGCGCCGATGGCAAAGATGTTCGGTTTTTCAACTTCGCTGCGTTCAGCTACACAGGGGAGGGCAGGCTTCGCTATGGAATTCAGTCATTTTCAGCTGAAAGCTGGCGGACTTTAACGAGCGCCCTTTTTAATAACGAGCCGGAATTCCCTTACCCCTGTTTTGCGCGCCGGATTTAGAACATTCCTTTTTCCATGCCGCTTACGGTTTTGTATTTCCAGCTTGTTATTCCGCCCATGTCAAAGACGTTTTTGTATCCGGTGAGTTCAAGCTTTTTTGCAGCCATCTCACTTCTTCGTCCCGAGCGGCAATATACGATTATTGTCGCGTTCAAATCCGGGAGTTCTTTAGGCATATTTGAGCCGATTGTCTCGTTCGGAATAAGAATTGCTCCCGGAATGTGGGAAGCTTTGTATTCGTCCGCCCTTCTTACGTCCACAAGGGTTGCTTCGCCTTTTTCAAGCATAGCTTTTACTTGAGCGGGCGTAATCCTTTTTGAGTTTTCCGCTGTTGCGCAGGCTGCGAACGAAAGCGTTGCTATAAGAGCAAGCAAAATCGATTTTATCTTCATTTTATTCTCCTTGAAGTTAAATTTATACTGTTAATATGCAATTTGAACGCATATCTGTCTAGCCCTTTTTCAGTTCTTGAGAAGCTATTTATAAAAAATTGTTTTGACTTATTCCAAAAAGAACTTTAGAATCTATCCATGCTTACGACTGTACTTTTTCCGATTTTAATTGAGATGAAATATCCTCCTCCTTCCCCGAAATATTTTATATAACATTAAAAAAAAGGTGCGCTTCATGGAGCTTTTTTGTTTTCATCTATGAATGTGTAGTTTCTACGGTTTTGCGGTTCGTTCAGCCTCAAAAATAAAAACATATCAATGGAATTGTATGCACGTTCTTAATTTGTTTTGAACGTGCGGTTTTCAAACTTTTATTATACGGGAGCTTTTATGAATACAAACAGCACGGTAAAAAGATCTTCAATTCGTGTAAAAATGGTTTTAGTTTTCGGTTTTGCTTTTATGCTGGCGGTGGCGGTTCTTTCGGGAATCTCGATTTTTATTGCGCGCAAGGCGGTCATGGACAAAGTTGAGATTCAATTGAAGGAAAAGGCGGTCGACACTGCGGAAATAATCGACAGAATGGCGGGAAGCATGTGGCAGTTCCTTACGGGATTGGCGCGAAATTCCATAATGTTCGACACAAGTCTTTCCAACACTGAAAAATGCAAGATTCTACAAAAGGAAACCGAGACAAACTCCAATTTTGACTTCTTTTCGATTGTGGATTTGGACGGAAACCGATTCACTTCCGAAGGCTATGTAGGAAATTTTTCCGATATGTATTGGTTCAAGCAAAGCGTCCAAGGAAAGAACGCCATAGCAGAACCGGTTATTTCAAGATACACGAAAAAATTGCAGATTGTGTTTTCAGTTCCGGTGTACGGTTCCGACGGAAAAGTGATAGCGGTGCTTTCTGCCGGAGTTCCGGGGCACGGACTTTCGAATGACATTTCCGGAATCGTTGTGGGAAAAACCGGAAACTGCTACATCATGGGCTTGGACGGAGTTATAATCGGCGACAAAGACAAAACTTTGGTCGACGACATGGTGAATATCATAAAAAAAGGAAAAAACGACAAAATTTATTCAAGCGTTGGACAATTCCTTGAGCGGGCGCTTTCAAAGAATGAAAGCGAAATCGGCTACTACGAATACAAGGGCATAAACTACATGGGAAGTTATGCCAAAATGAAAACCACGGGCTGGACTGTCGTTATAAGAGCGCCGAAGCACGAGTTCCTTGATGCGGTAAAGACGCTTACATTTTCTATGCTGGGAACATCGATAATCCTTTCGGTTATTCTTTTTCTGATTGTATATTTTTTGGCGTACACGATTGTTAAGCCCATCCGCAAAACGGTTGCCGCCTTGGACAACATCGCAAAAGGCGAGGGCGACTTGACCGTGCGTCTTCCTGAACGCGGAAACGACGAAATAACGGAACTCAGCGTAAAGTTCAATCAAACTATGGAAAAAATCAGAAATTCTATAAGCGTAGTTGGGGATGTAAGCGCGAACATGGAGCATGTAGGCGATGAGCTTTCAAGCAACATGACTGAAACTGCAAGCGCAATAAGTCAGATTAGCTCGAACATAGACGGGGTGAAGCAGCAGGTTATGACACAGGCTGCAAGCGTAACCGAAACCGCAAGCACTATGGAAGAAATAATACGGACGATAGAGGCTCTGAACGGAAGCATAGAACATCAGGCTACAAGCGTAGTCCAGTCGTCTTCGGCAATAGAAGAGATGGTCTCAAACATTGCATCCATAAATCAGACCGTAGAAAAAAGCGATTCAATGATAAAATCTCTTTCCGACGCTACAGCCGCAGGAAAGCAGATTGTTTCCGAGACGATAGCTGTGTCGCAGGGCATCGAAGAAAAATCCGGCGGACTTATTGACGCAAGCAACGTTATTCAAAGCATAGCAAGCCAGACAAATCTTTTGGCGATGAACGCGGCAATCGAAGCGGCGCACGCAGGCGAAGCCGGAAAAGGATTTGCCGTCGTAGCCGATGAAATCAGAAAACTTGCAGAAGAATCCAGTATGCAGGGAAAGACGATAACCGAAACGCTAAAAAAACTGAGCGACGAGATTGCTCTGCTTTCCGAGAATTCGGGGAACGTTGACGAAAAGTTCAACGCAATCTTTGAGCTTTCGTCAAGCGTCAGTACAATGAGTGCGCAGATAGCCTCCGCAATGTCCGAGCAGGAAAGCGGAAGTAAGGAAGTTCTTGAGGCGATAAAAAGCATAAGCATGAGCACAAACGAGGTGAAGGACGGCTCTGCAGAAATGCTTCTTGGCGGAAACGGCGTGGCTAAGGAAATGCGGAAACTTGACGAACTTACCGTTGTTGTAAAAGATGCCATGAACGAAATGGCGGCGGGCGTTCAGCAGATAGCAAGAGCTGTCCACGAAGTTGATGCACTTGCACTTACAAACAAAGGAAATATCAGAAGCCTTGTCGGGGAAGTCGGTAAGTTCAAAGTCTGATTTTATAAGGAAATGCTCCCGGCTGAAAAGCAAGCCTTTATTGATTTTCAGCTTTTCGTATGGAAAACTTTTGCAGACGTGAAGGAACAAACTGTTAATCGCGTCTGCGGAAGCCGTACGACAAATTTCTAATAATGTCTCCGCCGGATTAAAAAAAACATTCATTTGTGAGGCGGACATTCGGAGAATTACATGATGAAAGATGCCTAATAATGTCCGCCGATTCCTATTGACGAACTTGTAGGAAATTGATATATTGTTACCCACCTGCGGCGATGTTGGAACTGGTAGACAAGCATGGTTGAGGTCCATGTGTTGAGAGACGTGCAGGTTCAAGTCCTGTTCGCCGCACTGTAAAAGAGACTTGCTTTATGCGGTCTCTTTTTTTTATAGGGAGAACCCGTTTGTGCGCTTTCTATGCGCCATGCCGGGATGCGGAGGGCGCGTAAGCGGTTTGAGCGCAAGCGAAAACGGAAGCGGCGGTAAGTCCGCGAACCCCGGAGCAAGCCCGTAGGAAGAAAATCGGGCAAAAATATAAAAAAAATTGAAAAATCGATTTGACTTGTTTGAAAATCCGTCCTAAAATTAGAGAATAATATAACCCTTAGGGAGGCCGAAAATGGCAAAGGTAGAACTTAAAGGTATTGGCAAAATTTATGACGGCGGTGTTCAGGCTGTTACGAATGTCAATATCACTATTGAAGACAAGGAATTCTGCGTATTCGTAGGTCCTTCAGGATGCGGAAAGTCAACGACTCTTCGTATGGTAGCAGGTCTTGAGGATATTTCCGAAGGAAAGCTTTTCATCGACGGAAAGGAAATGAACGATGTTCCGCCGAAGGACAGAGACATCGCTATGGTTTTCCAGAACTATGCGCTTTATCCGCACATGACCGTATATGATAACATGGCGTTCGGTCTTAAGCTCCGCAAAGTTGACAAGGCTGAAATTGACCACAAGGTTAGAGCCGCGGCTGAACAGCTCGGTCTTACTCCGTATCTTGAAAGAAAGCCTAAGGCTCTTTCGGGCGGACAGAGGCAGCGAGTTGCTGTAGGACGTGCGATTGTTCGTGATCCTAAAGTATTCTTGTTCGACGAACCTCTTTCAAACCTTGACGCAAAACTTCGTGTAACTATGCGTTCGGAAATCGCCAACCTGCACAACACTCAGCAGAAGACTATGATTTATGTAACCCATGACCAGACGGAAGCTATGACATTGGGAACAAAAATTGTAGTTATGAAGGACGGATTCGTTCAGCAGATTGGAGCTCCTCTTTATCTTTACAATAATCCTATCAACAAATTCGTCGCTGGCTTTATCGGAACTCCTCCGATGAATTTCCTTACGGTAAAAGTTCTTGAGCGCGGCGGAAAAATCGTGTGTGATGAAGGCTCTTTTGAGATTCAGCCTACAGATGAGCAGGCAAAGTGCCTCAAAGAACAGGAATTTGTCGGTAAGGAAGTTTCGTTCGGTATCAGACCGGAAGATCTTCAGTATCTTGACAAGCCGCAGGGCAAAGACAATATGCAGATGAAAATCATCAACAAGGAACCCCTTGGTGCTGAGACACATCTTTATCTTGTTTCAAACAAGAATCAGTCCGTTATCGCAAAGACGACTGCTGCCGCCGACTTCCGTCTTGGGGACACAATCACAATCGTTCCGAACATGGAAAAAGCGAAATTCTTTGCAATGGACGAAGGCGAAAGAAACATTTGCGACGTTATCGAGAAAAAATGGTAATTTTTGCATAGCGTAAAAAAGAGCGCCGATTCCTTTTGGGGTCGGCGTTTTTTTTGCGGGGATTTTTGAAAATCGGGATTTAAGTAAAAATGTATGCGGCATTTGTCCGTGAGTATTTTAAATATCGATTGCAATTGCTGCATGGATTGAAAAAAAGTTGTTTATTTTCTTTGGAATTTTTTTGCGCTTAAAAAATCGGAAGGAAGTTTTTTTTATTGCGATGCGCCATGCCCGGGATGCGGAGGGCGCGTAAGCGGTTTGAGCGCAAGCGAAAACGGAAGCGGCTGTAAGTCCGCGAACCCCGGAGCAAGCCCGTGGGAAGAAAATCAGGCAAAAATAAAAATCTTAAAAATGATGAAAATGCAGGCTGTTTTAAGGCGGATTTTCAGAGTTTTTCTCTGATTTTATTCTGGTTTTTCGGAAAGGCGCGAAATTTAGCCGATATGCCCGGTTTGTTCCTTCTTTGGTATGTCGGTTTTGAGTTTTAATTCTGAACTGAAAGATTTTTAGATTACAGTGAAAACGCAAGTTTGATTCGGAATGTCGATTTTTTCAGGTTTTAGCGTTACTTCGTCGTTTGGCTCAAGGTTTTCAAATCCTTTTAGGCTTGTCTGCATGGCAAGGCTTGGAATCATAAGAATCGCGTTTCCGTCCTTGTGGTCAAGGCATACGGCTTTTCCGCTCCATTCGGGATTTTGAAGAAGATATATGAGTTTCCAGTGTGTTTCGCTTTGGCGGCTTGCTTTTCTGCTTGCGATGCTTGCAGCATCTCCTTGGCTTATGCGAAAGAGCATGTCGTCCTTGTCTATGAGTTTCCGTCCGTCAAGGAAGGCTCTTAACTGCTGATGGGCAACAAGGTCGCCGTATCTTCTGAGCGGACTTGTGACTTGCGAATAGACCGCGATTCCAAGCCCGGAATGCATTGCAGGCGTGATTCCGACGCTTCTTTTGTGCATACATTTTAAGAGCCTGAATTGTCCTGCAAGTCCGGGAAGGATTTCTTTCGGTAATTCGGGAGCTTCCTGACTTATATACGGGAAGGGGATTCTGTTGTTCATCGCAAAGTGCGCCGCTCCTTCTCCTGCAAGGAGCATCATTTCTCGGACCATCGAGTCTGCCTCGTATCTTACAAGCGGCGAGATGGAAACTTTTTTTGTTTCGGAATCTACAGTTATGTGAATCTCCGGCATATCTATGTTTGTAGCTCCGTTCTTTTTCCGGCGCTCTTCATTTTTCCGTGCGATTTCAAATAGCGGCTTTAATTCGCTGCTTTCTTTCTGCTTTGTAGTCTCTTCGTAGGTAAGTCGTTTCACATTGACGGATGTCTTGAAAATCTTACATTCTTCGACCGTGTTGTCCGTTCCTAGGACAATCCTGAACGAGAGAGCCATGGATTTTTCTTTAAGTCCAAGCGCATAGTCGGAAAAGCATGTCTCGGAAAGCATCCTTACCGCGCCTTCCGGAAGGTAAAGCGTCGTTCCCTTGTTGCGTGCCACAATGTCTATCGGACTTTCGGGAAGGACCGAACTTGCCGGATCGGCTATGTGAATCCAAAGGTATTTTCCGTCAAAGGCGACCGCATCGTCAGGATCGTTTGACCACGGACTGTCTATCGCATATGAAATTCCGGGGACTTCAAGACGCTCTTCGTCAGGCGGAAGCCCCAGCCCCTCGGTCGCGCTGTTCATGGAAAGGGAATTCCGTGTGGGATATGGATTTTTTGTGATGTCCCAAATTCTCGTGTCAAGCAAAAGCTGGTGGGCATTTTCGGGCGATTGCGGAATTCCAATCTCTCGCATTATCGCTGATTTTTCTGTTTTGCACAGGGCGACATTCTCGACT
This sequence comes from uncultured Treponema sp., assembly GCA_938039145.1. Classification (GTDB taxonomy): domain Bacteria; phylum Spirochaetota; class Spirochaetia; order Treponematales; family Treponemataceae; genus Treponema_D. Next base: position 11,650 of record CALHVG010000034.1, on the reverse strand, counting down.
TCCGTCATGAACATTGAATCATCGGGAAGTAGTTTCCGTTCTTTCAGCCGCGCGATGAATGCGCTTCTGATTTCTTCCTGATGTTCTTTTTCGTAATTCTTCCGGTTTATTTCATCGATTTCGGTTTGCGTCCTTGGAATGAACGAAAGTTTTCCGATTTTGAAACCTTTTTCGTCGGCGCAAAAATATACGGATTCGCTTAGTTTTCTATAGATGAACCACGATTCGTCCGGAACGAGTTTTGTCCTTAGAATTTCTGCGAGTTCTTCAAAATCGATTGAGTTTTCGAGCGTTTCCGCATCTCCGGAAAGTAAGAGCCAGGCTTCCTTTATCTGTTCATCGATTTTTTCATCCGTGAACGCCAAAAGATTTTCTATGGACGAGCATTCTTTTTCGCACAGAAGGAAAATGTCTTTTTCCCGAACCTTAACGCTTTCAAGCTGCGCTTTTTTTGAGCGGTTTGAAGGATGAGCCTGGAATGTGATTGTGATTTTTTCGTCTTGAAGTTCCGTTATCGTCGCAGGATTTTTTTTGTACAGGACGGGAAAATTTTTCTTGAACATGAAACCAATATATATGAATCGAGACGAATCTACAATATTTATAAAAAAAATATGGATGAATGGGAGATTTTCTTTTTGGATTTCGGTGTTTTTGGGCGCGTTTTATCAATCTAAAAAAAATGTGATTTGTAGAAAAATGTTTCCGAATCGGAATCGCTTTTGCCGTCAGGGATTTGTCGTTTAATTGAAAAAAAAGCCAAAAACGGCTATATTCTTTAGCCATGATAGTGATGAAATTCGGCGGTTCAAGTGTTGCCAATGCTGAAAGAATAAGGCATGTCGCTTCTATAATAAAGGCTTACAGTGATAAGAAGCCTGTTGTCGTTCTAAGCGCCATGGGAGACACCACCGATCACCTTTTGGCATCGGCTGACCTTGCGGTTACAGGTATTGTGGATGTGGCAGGCGTCGCAAAACTCCATGAAGAGACGGCTGCTTTGCTCGGTTTGAATATTGACACCATAAAAGCGTTGCTCGATGAACTCAAGCAGCTTCTGACCGGAATTTCCATGCTGAAGGAAATAAGCAAGAGGTCCAGGGACTATCTTGTCTCTTTCGGCGAGCGGATGTCCGTCAGGATGATGGCAGCCTATCTTTCAAAGGAAGGCGTAAGCGCTAAATTTTTTGATGCCTGGGATATAGGCTTTGAAAGTGATTCCAATTACATGGAGGCGGAACTTCTCGATTCTGTGTGGGACAGGATTCCTGAAAAACTTAACGCTTATAAAAACGGTATCGATAAGGAAATTCCGATAGTTACCGGATTTGTCGCAAAAGATCCAAACGGGAACATAACGACTTTGGGGCGGGGCGGCTCTGACCTGACTGCGACCATGATAGGTGCTGCGATGAAGGCTGTCGAGGTACAGACATGGAAGGATGTTGACGGAATAATGAGCGCAGATCCGCGCATCGTGCATGGAGCAAAACTTGTTCCGGAGGTAACCTACGAAGAGGCGCAGGAACTTGCCGTTTTCGGAGCTCAGGTTCTGCACCCTAGGTCTATGGTTCCGGTGATGAAAACCGGAACTCCTGTTAGGGTAAAGAATTCATACAACATCGAAAGCCATGGTTCTGTGATTGTGGAAAAACATTCCGGAAAAGTTCCGCCCGTCTGTGCGATTACTTCCATGAAACACGTCGCCGTGTTCGACATCGTTTCAACCAGAATGCTTGGTGCTGCAGGTTTTCTTGCGCACATATTCAACCAGTTCCTCAAATGGAACGTAAGCATAGATGTAATTTCCACTTCCGAGGTTTCGCTCAGCTGCACCGTCAACGCCAATGGAGATTTTTCAGGTCTTGTCGAGGATTTGAGGCGGGTTTCCGATGTGAGCGTAAGAACGGGAAAAGCGATAGTCACCATAATATGCGACGCAACCCATTCTTCCGCCATTCTTGCAAGCGGTTTCGATGCGCTTAGCGACGAGGGGATAAATGTTCAGATGATAAGCCAGGGCGCAAGCAAGGTGAACATAAGTGTTATCGTCGATGACGAAGAGGCGGACAGGACAGTTCAGGTTCTGCATTCTGCGTATTTCGGCTGACAAAAAAGGATTTGCACATGAAAATTGCTTTGGTCGGATATGGAAAAATGGGTCATATGGTAGGCTCATGCGCAAAAAAGCTTGGGCATGAGATTGTGACTACGGTGGATGTTTTTTCGGAGGATGCTTCGGTTCGGATTCCTTCCGGAGATTCAAATGCTCTTGCCGCTGCGATAAAATCCTGCGGTGCGGAAGGCGTAATTGAGTTCAGCCATCCGTCGTCCGTGATGGAAAACATAAAGGCTTTGCTTCCGCTGGGGCTTCCGCTTGTGGTGGGAACTACGGGCTGGAACGAGCGGATAGATGAAGTTAGAAAACTTGCTCTTGAGTGCGGCGGAACGCTTGTCGCATCGGCAAATTTTTCGATAGGCGTGAATATGCTTTACAGAATCGTTTCGGAAGCTGTAAAAATAATGGAGCCGTGGGACGAATACGATGTTGCCGCTTGGGAAGTTCACCACAATCAAAAAGCGGACAGCCCTTCCGGAACGGCACTTGCCATTGCAAAGGCGATTCTTTCAAACACGAAGAAAAAAGACAGTATTGTAACCGACGCGTTCCATGAAAAACCTCTGAAAAATCAACTTCATGTATCTTCAACAAGACTCGGCTCCGTTCCCGGAACCCATTCGGTCTTTTTTGACAGCCCGTCGGACACAATAGAAATCACCCATCGGGCAAGAAATCGAGAAGGTTTTGCTATGGGCGCAGTTCATGCTCTCGAGCGTCTTTCAGATGGGCTGAAAACCGGAAAGTTCAAGAACGGCTTTGTCTATGGAATAGAGGACTTGTTCTAGTCTGCGGATTTTTCCTTGAGTTACAAAGCCTGCATCATCACGGACCCTGCCGCAAAAAAAATCTGCGATGCGGTGCATGCCATTATTGAGATAAAATCAAGAAGAGGCGATGAAAGTTCTTCCGTCTCTTTTTTTGCTTTTACGAATGCGGCAAAAACCATAGAAAGCGAGTCCATGAAGAGAAAAATTGTGTATATCCTGAGCTCCCCGAAAAACGAAAGGGCAGCCGAGTATGTGTATGTTCCGATGGAAAAAATCATTACGGCATAGGCGGCGGAAATGATGGTGCTTTTCTTTTTTATAAAGACCAAAAATGGGACCGCAGCTCCTGTAGCATACAGGACGGCAAACAGAATCGAAACTAAAATCGGAAATCTGTACAGCCTGAACGAAGGAAAAGTTACAAGCAGTTTAGATATAATGCTCAGGATAAAAAACGATACGGCTACTATTTTAAATGTTTTATCTTTCAGCATGAAAAGCGTGCTTCCTGCAAGGGCAAAAAGGAGCGCAAGACTTCCATATATCAGAAGAAGGGTGGAGTCCGGAAGGTATGAAACTATAATGAGCGCATGAGATATCAGTATCGAAAATATAAGGAATGGTTTTGAGATGTTCTTTAAAATCCGGATGTCCTTGAATGTTCCAACAGTATGCAGAGTTACCGCCGCAATGAAAACCGATACGGCGATTCCGAAAAAAATATTCAGCATGGATTCAGTATAGCGAAAATATAATCTATTGAAAATATTGAGTAATTGCGTATAATTTAAAATGACATTTTCAAAAAAAATGTAAAGTCGCTTATGTAAACGGGGGTCATATGACAATATTAGAAATGCTTGGGCAAAGCGGACTTTTGACTTTGCTGGGTATGGCAGTCGTTTTTTCCTTCATAATAATTTTGATTCTGTGCATGAACCTTTTAAGGTTGCTTGTTCACGCATTGAAACTTGATGAGGAAAAAACTCTTGCGAAGAAAGGAAATTCTTCGGGCGGTGTCATTGCGGCGCAAGATTCGGAAAAATCCGTTTCCTACGGCGATGATGTTCAGATTGTGGCTGCGATTGCCGCTGCTGTCCATGACAAACAATTGAAATTATAGGAGAAAATAAGAATGGCTAAAGTTGGAATTTCAGAACTTGCGATACGTGATGCTCATCAGAGTCTTCACGCCACACGAATGACTACTGCGGATATGCTTCCGGCGTGTCCGATGCTTGATAAAATCGGTTACAAATTTGTGGAAGGCTGGGGTGGAGCGACTTACGACTCCTGCATCCGATTCTTGAACGAAGACCCGTGGGACAGGCTTCGAAAACTTCATGCGGCAATGCCCAATTCAAAGATAATGATGCTTCTTCGAGCGCAGAATCTTTTGGGCTACCGTCATTATGCGGATGATGTGGTTGAAAAATTTGTTGCCACTGCAGCCAAGAACGGAATCGATGTTTTCCGTATTTTTGATGCCTGTAACGACCCTCGGAACATGGAATGCGCCACAAAAGCCGCGAAAAAAACAGGAAAACACGTGCAGATGGCAATTTCCTATGCGGTAACCCCATTTCATACTGTAGAAAAATATGCGGAACTTGCAAAGACATATGCAGATTTCGGGGCGGATTCTATCTGCATAAAAGATATGTCGGGTCTTCTGAAACCTTATGTAGCCTATGAGCTTGTAAAGGCAATCAAAGAAAAGGTTGACCTTCCTGTGGAAATCCATTCTCATGCGACCACCGGTCTTTCTGTTGCGACACTTTTGAAGGGGGCTGAAGCCGGAGCGGACATTTTGGATACTGCGATTTCTTCCATGTCGATGGGAACAAGCCATTCTCCTACTGAAACGGTAGTCGAAATGCTCAAGGATTCCCCATACGATACCGGACTTGACACAAGGGCGTTGCTTGAACTTGCGGCTTATTTCCGAGAGATTCGGGAGCACTATTCTTCCCTTGAATCAAAATTTCTTGGAGCGGACACCCGCATTTTGGTTTCCCAGGTTCCGGGCGGAATGCTTTCAAATCTTGAAAGTCAGTTGAAACAGCAGGGGGCGGGCGGAAAAATGGATGCCGTGCTTGAGGAACTTCCGAAAGTCCACAAGGACGCAGGCTATGTTCCTCTTGTAACCCCGACTTCCCAAATCGTCGGAACTCAGGCGGTTATGAACGTTCTTATGGGACGTTACACCGCTATGACTCAGGATTTCAGGAATCTTATTACAGGACGTTTTGGAAAACTGCCTGCCGATGCGAATCCCGAACTTGTGAAGAAGGCTCTCGAGCAGAACAAGATGGATGAGGTGGTCACATGTCGCCCTGCCGATTTGCTTGAGCCTGAATGGGACAAAATGCTTGAAGAATCCAAGAAGAACGGAGGCGACGGTTCTGACGAGGACGCTCTTACCTATGCGATGTTCCCTAATGTCGCTCCGAAATTCTTTGCGGAACGTTCAAAAGGTCCTGTGGATGCGGCAAAAACATTCGCAAAGAAGCCTGAGTCGGCATCTCCAAAAGATAACAAAGGCGGCTCTTACACTGTAACCGTAAACGGTTCTTCATACGATGTTACAACAGGTCCTGCCGGGGACAGCATGAGCGTGAGCGTGAACGGAGTTTCCTACGATGTTTCGTTCGGTTCTTCGGGTGCAAAAGCCGCTCCTATAGTGCAAAAAAATGCCGCTCCGGTTTCAGCCTCGGCTTCCAACGTTTCGGCAGGCGAGGACGTAAAAGCTCCTGTAGCAGGAACGCTTCTTCGCTTTGAAGTTTCAAATGGGGCTTCCGTGAAAAAAGGGCAGACTGTCATCGTCCTTGAGTCAATGAAAATGGAACTTGAGGTAAAATCTCCGTGTGACGGAAAAATTTCGTTTGCGGCTCAACCCGGAATTCAGGTTGCAAACGGTCAGAAACTTGCGACAATCGGCGGCTCCGCTTCTCCGGCTGCAGCTCCTGCGCCTAAAGCTCAGCCCGCTCCTCAAGCGGCAGTTCCTTCCGCGCCAATGCCGGAAGCAAAAGCGGCTTCGTCAAACGGCGGAACTCCTGTAAAGGCTCCCGTTGCGGGTGTGGCTCTTCGCCATGCTGTAGATGAGGGCGCTTCCGTTTCCGCCGAGGACACGATTCTTATAATCGAATCCATGAAGATGGAACTTGAAATCAAAGCCGGCGCTTCGGGAAAGGTGCATTTCCTTGTTTCCGCCGGAAGCCAGATTTCAAGCGGTCAGGTTGTGGCTGAATTAGGCTAATCGGATTTGAGGTTTTTTATGGAAATGTTGAATAATAAACAGAATATAAAACGGATATTCCTTGTAACCTGCGTGTTCGTTATGGCGGCTTTTGTACTTTCTTTTGGAAGCACTGTTTTTGCGGAAAAAGGAGGAGAGGTCGCTTCGTTCAGGAACATGAGCACTGCTATTGTTGCGGGAAGCGAAAATGTTCCAAGAATTTCCGTTTCGGAATTTTTGAAGAACGTCGGAAAAAACACAGGCATCTACAAGATGATTCATACGGAATCGAAAGATGATGTTATGGCGGACAATGCGGAAAAAGCCGCGGCCGAAGAGGCAAAATCCGCTGACCCGTTTTCAGGAAGGGTTGTTCCTGGCTGGCAGAAACTTGTAATGCTTCTGATAGGTTTTCTTATCGTTTACCTTGGTGCGGCAAAAAATTTCGAGCCTCTTCTTCTGATTCCTATAGGATTCGGAACGATTCTTGTAAATATTCCCGGAGCCGGAATGGGAGATGCGCCCGACGGTATGCTTCACATAATCTATTCTGCAGGAGTGGGAAACGAGTTTTTCCCCATGCTGGTGTTTATGGGAATCGGTGCGATGACGGATTTCGGCCCTTTAATCGCGAATCCTAAGACTGCTTTGCTAGGCGGTGCTGCTCAAATCGGTGTGTTTGCAACTTTGTTCGGAGTTGCTCTTATGAATATGCTTCCGAATATCGATTACAATATGCTCCAGGCGTCAGCCGTTGCAATAATCGGAGGTGCGGACGGCCCTACGTCGATATACCTTTCTGCAAAACTTGCCCCTGAAATGATGGCGGTAATTGCCGTTGCGGCGTATTCTTACATGGCGCTTGTTCCTATGATTCAGCCGCCGATAATGAAGCTTTTGACCACGGACAAAGAGCGGCGCATAAAAATGAACCAGTTAAGGGAAGTAAGCCGCGCAGAAAAAGTCCTTTTTCCGTTGACCCTTCTTATAATAACGATTCTTCTTCTTCCGCCTGCAGCCCCTCTAATCGGAATGCTTGCGTTCGGAAATTTCATAAAGGAAATCGGAATTGTGGAACGGCTTTCAAAGACTGTTCAGAACGAATTGATGAACATCGTTTCAATTTTGCTTTCACTTGGCGTCGGAAGTCAGATGACCCCTGAAAAAATTATAAACATGAATTCGATGGGAATAATCATTCTCGGTCTTCTTGCGTTTGTTGTTGCCACAGCCGGCGGTATTATTATGGCGAAATTCATGAATCTTTTCTTGAAAGAAAAAATAAATCCGCTTATCGGTTCTGCGGGAGTTTCTGCCGTGCCGATGGCAGCCAGAGTTTCAAACAAGGTGGGGCAGTCCATTGATCCTACGAATTTCCTTCTTATGCACGCAATGGGCCCGAACGTTTCAGGCGTAATAGGAACGGCGATTGCCGCAGGTGTTTTCATAAGCACGTACGGCCACTGATTTTTTTAAGGCAGATTTAGGCGCATCTTTTTAGGTGCGCCTTTTTTTGTTCAGATTGAGCGATTGTATTCAACTGATACCGAAAAACTTCCGAAAATGATGAAAGGGAATCCTATGAAAAAAATTATTCTTGTTTCATTTTTGCTGGTTGTCTTTAATCCGATTTTCTCTCAAGGCGCTGTTTCTTCAAAAAGCAGGGTGAACTGGATAACAAAGGATTTCAGTTCCGAACTTTTTCTTGACATGAAAACTGCGGGGCTCCATATGCCTTCGGGCAAAAACACGGCTACCGGAATGATAAAGCTCAAAATGCCGTCTTTGCTGAAAAATCCTATTCTTTCGCTTTACGTTGATTCTATGAATTATCTTGAAGACCTTGTGGACGACGAGACTATAACTCTTGAGCAGATTGCAAGGATAATCGAAAACGGAAAGCGGACGCCCGAACTTTTTTCGCATGACGGAAAAACGCTTTCCACCACGCACACAATCAGCCTTGACTCGATTTCGAGGAAACTTGTTAAGCATAAATATCCGTATTTGCTTGAGCCGCCAATCGAATCGGTTTCCACAAGAGCGTATTCGGGAATAATAATCGATGCAAGGGGAACTCTTCCCGTTCACGGGGAATACACTTCAAGCGAAGCGTATCCGTGTTTTTTCCCGAAAATTTGGGACGAAGAAATGAATCTTGTATTTGAAAAAAACATGGTCGAGCCCAAAACGGCGGCGGAAATCGGAATCGCGCATTATGAAAGTTCCGACGATTTTTCGCTGTTCGAGGACAGAATAGGCGTTGACCCTTTGTACATAAAGGCGTTCAGAATCTACGGTCGGAACAGGTCTGACCCGGTTATAAGAAAAAACGACGCATGGAAAATTCTTGCACTTAACGAAAATAAGAATCTTATGCGGGAAGGAAAAGTTGTCGTTCTTTTGGATAAAAAAAATCTTGTCTATGATGTAAAAGTTCCCGAAAAGGACAAATCGTACTATGCGTCTTACAAGGCGGTAAAACGATACATCTATGAGAACAAAGTTCCGAACGTGGACGTGAACGATTCAATCGGAGGAATTGTTTTTTCCGTTGACTTGAAATTTGTTCCGGATTCCAGCACTCTTCTTCCGGACGAGCTTCCCAGAATCAGAAAAATTGCTGAAATCCTAAAAGAAATAGTTTCCGACAATTCGTTTACCATTCTTGTTGAAGGTCATACGGCAGACCTTGGAAAGCCTGTAGGTCAAATGAATCTTTCGATAGAGCGCACAAGGACGGTGCTCAAGGCGCTTGTTTCGGAAGGCGTGCCGGAAAGCCTTTTCAGTTACAAGGGGTACGGCGCTACCCGTCCTGTTGCCCCGAACGACACGGAAGAAGGTAGGGCGCAGAACAGGCGCGTGGACATAACGGCAAGACCGAGGGCGACTTACATTCAGAGGGACTGGTCTTAGTCAAAGCCGCTGAAGCACGTACCGCGCATATTCTCCCATTCCTTCGGGAAGCCGGATTCTGTATTCCGCTTTCGGAGGCGTAACTCCTTTTACAAGGCTTGAATTCAGGGCGTAAAGTTCGTCTTTGTCTATCCTTAGTTCCTTGGAAAGCCAATTAAGAGAAACCGAGCCTTTTACTTTTACGTAGTCGAATTTTCCGGCTCTCATTTCGATGGTTTTTCCGTTCGCATCTCTTGCTGTAGGCATCGCGATTCCGTAATATCTTGCGTTTTCCGCAACATCTGCGATTGCAAGAAGTTTTGGAACATAGCCTGAAGCCTGCTCGCTAAGGTATTTGTGTTCCCTAAGATACCAAAAATCTTTTGAGCCTGCCTTGCTTATCGCTTTTTTTAACGCCCCGACTCCGCAGTTGTATGCCGTTATTGCCAAAAGCCAGTCCCCGAATGTGTTGTAGTTATCCTTCAGTTTTCTTAAAGCTCCGTCGGTGGATTTCCACGGGTCAAGCCGCTCGTCCACGTATTCGTTGCACACAAGGAACGGATGAACGCTGTTTTTCATGAACTGCCACATTCCGGTCGCCCCGGATTTTGATTTTGCTTTCGGATTGTAGTTTGATTCCACTACGGGAAGATATTCCAAGATTTTGGGCATTTTTCGTTTTTCGATTTCGTTCCTGACGTATATTCTGTAAGGCTCCGCGTCGTCAAGGGTTTTGTAAAGCCATGCCCTGTGGACGGTAAGATACTTTTTTCTTAGGATTTTTACGGCTTCTTTGTTTACGCCGTTCAGACCGATTTCTTTGTACCTGACTCCGTTATTCTGCTTCCCGAAGAGAAATAGGGGCGTTCCAAGAAAAAAAACGCAGACGATTAAAAAAAATGATATGGATTTTTTCATTTTATTTTCCGGATTCCTGAAAACGCCTTTGATTTTCGGCTAGAGTTTTTCTCCCATGTAAATTCCCGCCCATTCCCAGTTGCCGTTCAGGTCGGGGTCAAGCGGGAAATTTACTTTTCGGAAATACAAATACCAAACAGGAACGTAGCTGCTCCAGCCCCATGTTCGTAGGTAAGCCTCGTTCGAGTTTGAAGCTGAATCCAGCTCCTTGTTGAACCTTATTCTTTGTCCGTGCATAAAATTCCGCATCGAAAACGCTTCCTGTGTGTTCGGATCCATTTCGTCCTGTTTCCAGGACATCGAAAAGAAATTAACTTTTGCCTTGTATTTATCAAGGCTGTACCAATCGTAGTTCGATATTGCGGTTTTCACCTTTTCTTCAAGTCCCGAAAGACTTTCGGAAGTCCAGTCCTTTGCGGAATTGCTGAATCCTACAATCTGTCTTGCTTTTTTGTATGCGTTGGGTTCCCCTGAAATTTGGATTGTGGACGCATCCGGCTGCGCAAGAAAAATTGAATACGCCTTTAAAGCCTCGTCCCATTCGCTTTCGTTTTCGTATTCCAAAGCCAGACGAAGATAGAGTTCCGTTATGCTTACGTTCGAGGGAAATCGATTTATCAGTTCGTTGAAATATTTTATTCTGTTGTGAGATGTTTTACTTATTTGAATCAAATTTTGAAGGCAGATAAGATGTATGGATTTTCCGCTTACAAGAAGATCCGCGCAGTTTCTTAGGATTCTGTCAAAATAGTATTCGGCTACGGGTTCGGCTTTTTGCGACTTGTATGCGTACGCCGTCATCAAAAGCCAATATGCGTTATAAATGTCGTCGGGCTTTTCTTCAACCCAGTCCGTAAGAAAAAGAATAAGAGTCCGGCTTTCGTCAAGGCTCATTATGTTGTTCGCCATTTGGTTTATTATTGCATACCTGCTTACCGAATCAAGATTGTCGTTTTTAAGAAGTGCGGCAAGGGATTCCTGATCCTTTTTTATTTTTTCCGCTTTTTTCAGTTCCGATTCGGATTCGTGTTTTGCGCCGCACGAACAAAAAGGAACAAAGGTCAGCGCAATTGAAAAAAAAACGATTTTCGGAAAAAGTTTTATTTGCATGCCACAATTTAGCACGGACTTTTGTTATTTGCAAGACAACACATAATGGTGTATTCTATTGTGCTGCATGAGAGGTTTAAAATGAAAAATCTTAATGAAAAACATCTGAATGCCATGCTCGCCGTAGGAATGCTGCTTATGTTTTCGGGAATTCTTGCTATGGTGGGTTTTATGGGGAACAACGAGCAGGTTCTTCTTAGCGTGCTTTCCGCCATGATTTCGCTTGCGGGATTCGTGTTCCTGTACATTTTTCTTGGATTTTCACGGACTTCGTTCAAACTTTTTATGGGACTGCTTTTTTCAATAAACGGAATATTTCTTTTTGTGAGCGCAAGAGAACTTCTTCCTCTTTCGTTGAAAAAACTTTGGCCTTTGATGATTCTTTTTACCTCGATTTCGCTTTTTTTTGCAACACAGGGCATAATAGCTACAGAGAAAATATCCTCAGGTTTTTTACCGATTTTTTCTGCAAAATATGACTTCATAACCGCACCGAACATCTGCATTGGAGACTTAGCGGAAGATAGATGAGAAACCAAATGAGGATATTGGCTTTTTATAAAACGAACCCATCCCGGACAACAGGAGGTAAACATTGGT